>DATKBR010000031.1:0-15896 GCA_035513775.1 Candidatus Limnocylindria bacterium | reverse complement strand
CCGCCGCCTCGTGCCCATGAGCAGTCATGGTCCGCGGCGGGAGCAAATGTCACCCGCTTGTGCATGAGGGAAGCCTGATGCCTGGAAAACCGGCCTGCGCGATCGACGTGAACCAGCTCGAGAAGCTCGCGGCGCAGTATTGCACGATCGACGACGCGGCGGCGTTCTTCGGCTGCTCGGCCGCCAGAACGGCAAGTCCAGCCTGCGCCGGCTGCAATGGAAACACGCCAACGGCACCGGATCGTCGGCGGTCACCATGACGATCCATCTCTCTAAGCCCCATTCATGCTGCACCTTTACGCCGCCCTCGCCGAGAAGGAGCGACGGCTGATCGGCGAGCGTACCCGCGCCGCTCTCGCCGAACGCAGGAAGGCCGGCGTCCAGCTCGGCAATCCGGTAAACGCGGCGGGCGGCTGCTCTCGGCCGGTGCATCCAGGCTGCCGAAGCAGACCGCTTCGCCGCCAATGTGATGCCGATGACTAGCCAGCCTCAGAGCCGCCGGCATCACCGATCTGCGTGACCTCGCCGCCGCCCTCGACGCCCGCGGCATCCCCACCGCCCGCGGCGGCAAATGGCATGTGTCCAACGTCAGGAACGTCATCGCGAGAGCGCGACAGCCACTCAAATCATGGTCGGACGTCTATTTAGACGGGAATAACCTTAACCGTGAGTCGCGAGGAAGTCGCGCACCCCTTCGGGCGCGGCGCTCGTCGCGACGGCGATGGCTTCGGAGGCCAGCCCGACAAAGCCTCCGCAACATCGGCGGCAATATCGGTCTCAATCCGGTCGATGGTGCCCCAGAAGCCTGAGGCTTCGTTGCGGGTGGGGAGGATCGTGGTGGTCATCGGGAGGCTGAGGCGACCGGTGTCGCTATGGCGCAATGCGGAAGACTTCAAACCGGCAGGGCGCCGAGATCTCGCCCGGCTCGGTAACGAGGGCGACGTGGCAGCCGGGCAACGGAAGGTCCGCTGCTGCTGATGTGCGCCACGGTAACGGCCGATGTTCGGCAGGAAATGCATAGTGCTTCGGCATGACGTCGGTGATCATCCACTGCGCCGTGGCTGCGCGGCCGGAGAGATCGGCAGGATCGGCGGCGAAGGCGAGTGTCCCGGCCGGCGTGGCGGCCATGCGTCCGCAGCCAGCCTTCGTAGTCCACAGCGCACGGCCGGCGGCGGCTTCCGCCTGCCGATCTACGTCGAGGCCGGCAACCACTTCGGCACGGCCGCCTGGTTTCCGTTCTTCGTCGTCGACGTCGCGAGGTGCGCTTTCCGCAAGGCACCTGAGCGGGCGTCAGGTCCGCTTCATCCGCGCCTCGATGTCCGCGCGCGCCTTTCCGACCGCCGTCTCCACCGCCTTCCGCCGCTCTCTCGCGGCCCTGGCCCGTGCTTCCAGGGACGCGCGCGCCTGCTCGGCGAGGGCGACGAGATCCTTGGACTTCGAGATCGCCTTGGTGAACTGCGCGGACTTGATGGTGGCGGCCTGCTTCTTGATCTCGGCCTCGTCGCTCGCCTGCCGGTCGAGCAGCCGCTCGGCATAGGCCCTGGTGCTCTGGTCGATGAGCTGCAGCACCTGCCTGTCGGGGCTCTCGTTCGAGGCCGTCGCTTTGGCCCTGAGCGCTGGGATGTCCGGCACGTGCAGCAGAGTACCCTTCGGCACCGCCTCAATCCGTTCGAGCCGCGGATTCGCCCTGATGAGCGCCGCGGTCGCCGCCGCGCGCTGCTTCGGCGTCAGGCGGGCGAAGAGCCGGTCGGCAAGCTCGTCGACCGAGCGTTCGCCCTGGAATGTGGCAAATGGCATCGCTTCCACCTCAGACGCTGAAGATGTTGGTCAGGCCGATGTCGGGCGGCACCGGGGCGGCGCCCAAGAGCGCGATCGGGCCGGTGCTGGTGTTGCCCATCACGATCGCCCGCTCGACCTGCGGCTGGAGGTGCATCGTCTGCATGTCGCCGAGGCTCCGCAGGCGATTGTCGGTGACGGTGATCGTCCTCGACGAGATCAGCCCGATCGTCGGCTCCTGCGTCACCCGCCCGTGCGCCTGGCAGGTGTTGTCGGTGAACAGGCAGTGGTGCATCGAGCCGACCCGGGCCACCGGGGAGCTCGACGCCGTGCCCTCGAGCTGGTTGCCGCTGATCGTCAGCGTGGCCTCGCGGAACGGCACCACGACGAGGCGGGTCGCCGTGAGCACGAAGGCCCCGGTGTCGACCGGAACGAAGCTTGCCGCTGCGAAGTGCCGGATGAGAATGATCGACTCGGGCGAGACGTTGATGGCGCTCCAGGCCACCACGTCCGCCTGCACGTTCCCCGCCGACAGGCGGAGGATCGTGTTGCCGTCCATTGCGGCGTGGTCGAAGGGCGGCACGATCCTGACGCCCGTGACTTGGCCGCCGCGGGCCGGTCCGATGTCGTAGAGACGGTTGTCCGCCACCCGCACGCGCGTCACCCCGGCGCAGCGGATGGCGCTGACCGCGCCGCTTGCCACGGCGTCGCGCGCGACCTCGGCGATGACGTTTCCGGTGACGTCGGCGTTCTCGACCCGGATGAGCTGGACCGCGGCGTAGGCGGTCTGGCTGTTGGCGGTGAAGGTGCCGAGATGCGTGCAGACGTTGCCGCGGAACTGCAGCATCCCCGCCGCCCCGGCCTCGCCCATCACCAGCGCGCCGAGGCCGATCCCGTCGATGAAGTTGTCGCAGACGATGGCGGTCTCGACCCGCTGGTTGATGACGACGGCGTTGCCCTGCACCGACGCGATGCGGTTCGCGGCGATGCGGACCCGGTCGAGCGCGACGGCGTCCACCCCCTCCTCGAGGACGATGGCGTCGCCGCTGGTCTCCTGCATGCCGGAGATCTCGTTGGCCTCGACGGTGAGGTTGTCGACGCCGCCGCGGATGCCCGTGCTCTGCGTCGCGATGACGTTCCCGGAGATGGCGAAGGACGAGCCGGGGAAGACGCCGCCGGTGGCGACGACCCCGCCCTCGGTGCCGGCGAGGATGAGGTTCTCCTCGATCCGCGAGTTGCCGTAGTGCAGGCTGAGGTTGGTGAAGCGCACGCCGCTGCGGCGGCAGATCATGACGTTTCGCGTGATCCCGAGCTCGGCCGTCAGCAGGTAGCCGCCGTCGCCATCGGGCGGGACGAAGGCGATGCCGCGATGCGCGACGAGGGCGCAATCGCTGACCCTGCAGCGCAGCATCAGGCCCGACAGCGCGAGCGCCACGCCGATGCCGTCGCCCGCGGCGATCGCGAGGACGTTGAGTTGCGAGCAGTCGAAGTCGACGATGCCTCGCGCGGTGATGCCGGGCGTGAGGCCCTGGTTGCCGCCGCCGACGAGGATGCTGAAGCGTTCGAGCGCGACGCCGAGGCCGCCCGTGACCTCGATCGCCGTGCCGCCCTCGCGCCGGACGAGGATCGTGCCCCAGCCCTGGCCGCGGATGCGGAACGAGCGGGCGTCGTCGACCGAGATCGCGTCGCGGAGCTCGTAGGTGCCGATGCCGAGGCAGACGGTGCCGCCCACGTCCTTCACGCTGTCGACGGCCTGCTGGATCGTCGCCTGGCCGCTGTTGTGGCCCTCGGCCGTGACGCAGACAGAGCAGTCGCAGCCCTCGCCTTCGGCGATCGGCGGCCAGAGGGTGCGGCAGTCGGTCTCCTCGTCGGGGAAGGTGACGACGGCGAGGCGCGCGTAGTGGTGGTGGATGCCGAGGGGCGGCGCGTCGTCGAGGATCTCGATCGAGGCGTCGGCGGTCCGCGCGGCGAAGCACCAGTAGTCGCCGACGTGGAACGCGCCGCCGTCCTCGGCCAGGTCGAACTCGACGAGGATGCCGTGCTCGAGGAACAGGCGCGTGCCGGCGGGCGGGATCAGGATCTCGCCAACCCCGGAGGTGTCGAGGTTGTCGTGCTCGGACCCGTCCTCGGCGTGGATCACGCCGCCCTGGTCCCAGCGGCGGACGCGGGTGTTGCGCCCCGGGTCGGTCGCCTGCTGGCCGTCGACGGGGAAGAGCCCGGCGGTGAGCGCGGCCTCGAAGGTCAGGGTGCGCGCGGTGCGGTCGACGCCGCCCGCCGGCGCGATCCGGCGCAGATCGCCGGCCAGGCCGTGGAGCTCGCGCCAGTCGTCGGTGACCTCGACCCACTCGCCGTCGTGGAACGACAGCACGTCGTCGCGGCCGAGGCTCTCGACGGTGATGCGGTCGCGCGAGGGGTTGATGTGGGTGACGCGGCTGGCGACCGTGCCGTTGTCGCGCGACCACTTGAACGTCGCGGTGCCTACCGGCCCGCCGGTGTGGACCTCGACCCGGTAGAGCTGGTTCTCGAGCCCGCGGTAGCCCGCCGCGGGTGGCACCTCGCAGGGGCTCGGCTCGTCGACCGGGTCGCCGGTGTCGGTCGAGAGGCGCCCGGCCGAGGGCGCGATCTCGGCCTGCCAGAGGTCGATGTCCTCGTCCGGCGTGCCGCAGGTGGTGCCCGATCCGACGCCGAAGAACTTGACCTGCCAGACGGTCTGGAGCCGGCCGGTCGTGTCGACGCCGACCGCCTGCTCGATCAGGCCGGGGTCGATGACCGGCGTTATGTCGCGCTGCCAGACGTCGAGATAGACGAGCTGCGTCCCCGCCTCGGGCAGGGGCGGCGGGTCGGGGTAGTAGGGCTGCGCCGTGTAGTCGATCGCGGCGGTGCCGGTCAGTTCGGCCAGGCGCTGGTCCCACTCGTCGGGGGCGCCCCCGTGGTTCTCGGCGAGGATGCCGTCCACGTACATCCGCCCCGGCCCGATGGTCAGCGCCCCGCCCACGGCCTCGATGAGAAAGCCGTCTGGCGTGATCCGCGGCACCACGTTTCCGTTGAACGTGTCGAGCGTCCCGGCCTGGATGCGACGGGCGAGCTCGGCCACCCATTCGTTCCAGTCGGCGTCGAGCTGGACGCGGCCCTGTTGCATGACCACGCCGAGGAAATCCCGCCTGGGGTCGAAGCGGATGCGGCTGAGATCGAAGCTCATGTACCCCTCCTACGATTCAAGGAAAATGCCGGCGCTGAGGCCGACCCTCAGGTACTCCCCGAGGCGGATTCTGAGATTGGTCTCGCGCTGGGCGCCGTAGAGGTGGTGCAGGACGCCCATCTCGCTGCCGTTGTCCGCGCCGGTGCGGATCGCGGTGGGCGTCGAGCGGGCGAGCTGGCAGTAGGCGGGCGTCCCGTAGCGGCGGGACGAGAAGTGCGGCGCGATGCTGTCCGGGCCGGCGACGGGGTGGCACTGGAACCGCTGCGGCACGATGGACGCGAGCGGCAGCCAGGTGAACCGGACGCAGCCGGTCTGCTTGCGCTGCGCCCGGACCGGGACCGCCCAGGTGTCCGCCTCGGCCAGCGTGGCGAGCAGGATCGAGTTCGAGACGAGCTCCATCACCGCCGCGTGGACCTTGCCGATCACCGTGCAGGCGTCGAGCGTGAGCATCGCCCCCGGCCCCTCGGCGTCGGTCGCGGCAAAGGCGACGCCATCAGGCGCGGTCGCGTCGACGATGCTGTCGGTGGCCGAGAAGCTCGACCGCGGGTGCGCGCGGACGCCGCCGAGGATCGAGCGCTCGACCGACCCCTCGACGCCCTCGATGGCAATTTCGAGCGAGTGCTGGGCCGGCTGCGTCGGGCTTCCGTCTACGCCGAGGGTGATCCCCGGCACCAGCGTCGTGTGGACGAGCGAGAGCCGCGCCAGCACGTTCGTCCCGTCGTCGGGTACGATCAGCGGGGCGCCGGCGATCAGCAGGCCGTTGAGCGTACAGGTGGCGTTCTCGCCCCCGCGCACAATCAGGCCGCCGAGGTCGAGGATCGGCCGTCGCCCGTTCGAGGCGCGGATCTCGACGCTGCCCTCGGGCGCAACGTCGATCGTCAGCGTCGCGACGTAGCGGCTCGAGTCGGTGATCTCGACGACGCCGTTCCCGGCGATCGCGGTCAGCGCGGCGTCGATTGTGGCGTGGTCGTCGGGGACGAGCGCGACGGCCGTGGTCGCAGGGGGCTCGGGCAGGGTCTCGCCCCGCTCGTACTCGCCCCCGCCGACGTCGGCGCTGAACCCCTCCTGCCAGTCGAGCCGCACGTCCGCGGGGTCGGCCGCGTCGCCCGGCAGCGCGACCCGCCCCAGCACCGGGTCGATGGCGTAGAGCCCGTCGGGCGGCGGCGTGTGGTTCCAGGTCGCCCCGTCGTCGGCGAGGTTGCAGATCCAGACCTGGTCGCGCTCGACGGTCGTGCCGTCCACGACCAGCACCAGCGCCGGCGCCGGGTTGTCGATGTCCGCCCCCGCGGTCGGCCGCACGCCGTAGTGCCGCGCCAGGTTCTGCGACAGCCGCCGGCGCGACAGCGGCAGCGGCACGTTGTCGGGCTCGGCCGGATGCGTGATGTCGTCCTCCGCCAGCGGGCGGTTGTAGAGCGCGATGTCGTGGTTCAGCGGGCTCACCCGGTAGCGGCGCGCGGCGACGCGGATGGCGGGCGACTCGCGGTGCGGGTAGGCCCGGATCCGCCAAAGGTGCAGCCCCACGTTCGGCATGTTGTGCCGCCCGGCCCGCGTCTCGATGCGGCGCACGTCCACCGTCCGGCACGCGGTCTCGAACGGCGTGCCGATCCATTCCAGCGCGAGGCTCTGTCGCATGTCGGGCGAGGCCACCGTCTGCGGCCGGAAGTGGTTCATGTGCTGCGTCCAGCAGAGGCGCTGGAAGTACTCGACCGCTTTGGCGTCCCAGCCGGTTACGTCGCGGGCGAGCTGCTCCAGCACCAGCGCCGTGCCCTTGCGGCGGCGGAGCGCGATGGTGTGGGCGACCTCAGCCCGCGGGCTCGCGACCGCAGGTACCACGCTGTGCAGGCTCTCGTAGCCGATCAGGTCGCCGATGTAGGGCACCACCCACTCGGCGCAGGTCTCGATGAAGAGGTCGTCGTGGAGCTGCTCGAGGCTTTCGGCGGCCACGGCAAACTGCTCGGCCATGACCGCAATCAGCTCCTCGAGCGGCCCGCGCGCTATCCCCGCCTCCTGGGCGATCCGCGCGTCGCGGATCCGGTGGACGGCGGGCAGGAGCTCGAAGAGGGCCTTCGGATCGGCGGTCATGACATGACGTCCAGTTCGACCGGATCGTCGGTCAGGGTCAGCAGCTCCGCCGGCTCTGGCAGCGCGGTCAGCGAGGCCACGGGCAGCCGCGCGAAGATCCGCGGCGCGAGCGTCGCGGCCTCTCCCTCGCGGTAGAGGTAGATCACGTGCGCCGCCTCGACGCCGTCGACGCCCTGCGCGACGGCGGCCACCTCGTCCACCGCGACGGTCTGCCCGAAGGCGCGGGCGGCGAAGGCGAAGTGGTCGCGCAGCGCCGCCTCGACGGCGGGCAGGACCTTCTCGGCAAGGTGCGTCCCGAGCACCTTCACCGCGGCCTTGATGCGGAACCGGCTGTCGAGGTGGTTGACGATGCGGATCGGCACCAGCGGATCGCCGTAGGTGGCGAGCGAATCGGCGAGGCTCTCGTAGGTCTTGCTCGTCTCCGGCACCTCCGCCCCGCCGACACCGGCGATGGTCAGGAACACGCCCCGCGCGATCCCCGACGGGATCCAGAGCGCGTGGGCCTTGCCGATCCCGGCGAAGGCGCGGGCGTAGTTGCGGTAGTCGGCGATCGAGACCGCGCGGTCGAGCGTCAGCACAGTCAGCGGCGCGTTGTCCCGCGCGCGGTCCAGCGCCTCGGGGTCCTCGCCGCCGGTCGCGGGCGACGGGTTCACCGCCTCCGCCACGCCGAGGGGGCGGCTGAGGAGCGTCGTGAGCTTGCCCGCTCCGACGTTGCCCCCGACGCCGATCCCCTTGCGGTATCGGGCGCGGACGTTGGTCGCCCCGGAGGGCAGGCGCGCGCCCTCGACGCCGTCGCCGAACTGGACCGTGGTGAACCCCGCGTCGGTCTCCAAGGTTTCGTAGACCCGGGCGCGCGGCTCGGCGCCGTAGAGCGTCGGCTGCTCCGACCAGAGGACGTCGTTGACCCGCACGTCCAGCGTCGAGGCGCGGCCCGAGCTCGTGCTCGCGCTGACGTAGGTGAGCGGCTGCTGGTTCAGCCTAACCCGCTGGTTGCCGTGCCGCCCGTCGCCGTCGCCGAGGATCGCCTCCACCGTCTCGCCGTGGGTCGCCGGGGCGACGTTGGCGTTGAGCCTCAGCGTCGCCCGCTCGTAGACGTGCTGCATCGCCTTGGCGAGCGCGAGCACGGTATGGTCGCGCCCGACGTCGACGGACTCGATCCCGTCGGCGATGAAGGCGATCTCGCGGACCGTCTCGTCGTCCTTCTCGCTCGCGGCGAGCGCGATGTCCTCGGCCGCAACGAGAAGCGTGCCGGTCCTGCCGTCCCTGTCCATCAGCTTCAGGCCGAGGCTGATGCCGGGCTCGCCGAGCGCGGCGGCGAACTCCTCGGCGGTCATCGCCTGGATCTGGATCAGCGGCAGGCCGGCGAAGAGCCCGCCGAACCCCCCGCCGAAACCAGGGAACCCGCCGAGGCCCGAGAACCCGGGGAAGCCGAACGGCGGCATGGTGATCACGATCTTGACCGCCGGCTCGATCATGACGAGCCGGTCGCCCTCGGTCAGCGGCACCTCGTCGCCGTCGCCGAGCAGGAGCTCGAGGCCCGTCACTCCGGCGGCTATGGCCACGGGCTGGCGCTTGCCCGTCAGCGCGACCGGCTGCCCCGGCACCAGCCCGGCCACGCGCCGCCCGAGCGTCAGGACGTCGCCGTGGACGGGGTGGAAGAGGGGCGTGTCCACGGTCTCCAGCCGCTCGCTCTGGGCGAGGACCAGCGTCGCGCGAAGGCCGAAGGCCGAGTCGGTGGCGGCGTCGGGCGTCACCCGCGTGATCTTGGACGAGATCGCGAAGTCCTGGCGCGACATCTGGAGGACCCTGGTCGCCCTGTAGAGCCCCACAACGCCGGGCAGGTCGGGCGTTCCGCCCGCGCCGTTCGAGACCATCGCCACCCAGCTTCCCGCGACGATCTTCTCGTTCTGCGGATCGATGTCGACGGTCGAGCCGATCGAGAAGTTCTTCCAGGTCCAGTTCGTCCCCGACGAGCCCTCGATGCTCGCGCTCTCAAAGCCGAGGCCGAGGCCCAGGTCCAGGCCGAGCCCCAGTTCGATCGAGAAGTCCTCCAAGCTCAGGGTCGTCATGTCGATCTTGTGGATGATGTTCGATTCAGTGCTGAAGAGGTTCGGGTCGGGGGCGTTGTGGCCGAAGAGCGCGGCGCGCTGGCGGAAGGCGTAGACCTCGACCCCGATGTCGGGCGCGTCGCCGGTGAGCGGGTCCGCCCATTCCACCATGGTCCGCCCGTTCCCGTTGTCCGGCGTCACCGCCGTCAGGATGCGGACCTGCCAGGCGTCGCTGGTCGCGCTCCCCATCCGGCCGGTCCCCACGATCAGGATCGCGTCGCCGGGCTCGAGCCCGGTCGCCAAGCCCGCGAGCCACAGCGAGGTGTCGCCCGAGGCCGGGACCCAGCGCGTGGCCGCCTGCGCCGGCACCGCGTTCCAGGCAGCGCGCGCGGGCGCGGGCTCGACCGTCTCGAAGGTCTGCGCGACCTCGTCTTGGCCGGGGACGCTCTGCACCTTCGTGCCGACCGGGATGGTGATCGGATCCGAGGGCGCGCCCGGCAGATCCTGGAGCGTGAATGCAAGATGCGTCGAGGCGGCTACGCCGGGCGCGGGCCGGTAGCCGATCAGCCGCGCCATCTCGATCACCGACAGCCGCTCGGTCGCGGTGCGCAGGTAGTGCTCGTTCGCGTACCGCTCGGTGTAGAACGTCAGCACGTCGAGGCTCGACGCCATCGCGTCGAAGAGGGCGAGCGTCGTGTCGCTGTCCTCGCGCGTCGTCAGGGGCGACAGCGCGGGGTAGTCGGCGCTCGACAGCCGCGCCGTCAGCGACTCCATGAACGAGGCGTGCCGCCCGGCGCGGTAGGCGATCTGCGGCATCCCGGGTGGGTTGGCGAGGCGGGCCGGCGTCCCGGCGTCGATCCCGGCGCAGCAGTGGCAGCCGCATCCCGGTCCGCAGGCCATCACTTGCCCCCCCTCAGGTCGAGGCGCAGCACGCCGTGCTCGGGGAAGTTCCGGTCGTTGTCGAGCCGCGCGATCTCGAGGGCGCGGAGCTTCATGTACCCGTCCTCGAGCGGCTTGGTGTCCTCCTGATCCTGCTGGTGGAACCGCGTCACCTGCGCCGAGTCGACGCCCGCCACCTCGCGCGCCGCGGCGTAGAGCGGGCTGAGGTACACCGTCTGGCCGAAGGTGAAGTTGTCCGGGTGGAAGAGCCCGCGCCGCCCGTCCCGCCGGATGCCGCTGCCGAGCGCGTCGAGGAGGCCGGCGCGCACGTCGGCCGCGAAGTACCCGGGATTGACGCAGACCAGCAGGTCGATCTCCAGCGAGACGTGGACGGGCTCGTTGATGCGCACGTCGTGGCCGGCCATCCGGTAGCGTTCCAGATGGTCCACGACCGTGGTGGCGTAGGCGTCGTCCACCGGCTCGCCGCCCTCGCGGTCGACGGTGACGAAGACCGTGTGCCAGCTGCCCGTCCAGCGCAGGCCCGCGGCGGCGCGCTGCACGCCGTCCAGCCGCTCGGTCACCTCAGCGTAGTCCGCCGGCGTCACCGCGCGCTCCTGCGTGCGGAACGCCTGCGGCGCTCGGCGGCGGACCGCGGCCAGGCTCTCGGGCGCGAGCCCGCCCGCCGCGGCGATCGGATCCGTGACGGCGGCGATGCGGCCCTCGGTCGTGACGGCGTGGACGATGCTGTCGGCGCCGACGTTGCCCGCCACGCCGTTCCCGATCCGGTAGGTCGCGGTGAACGCCGTCCCGGCATCGGGCCGGACCCCGTGCGCGTCGTCGCCGAAGCGGGCCCGCGCGCTGCCGTCGCTCTCGGTCTCCAGCACGAAATGGGCATCCGTCGCGCGTGAGTTCAGAAGGTCGCGCCGCGCCTCCCATGCGTCGGTGCTGCTGCCGGCCACGCTCTCGAGGCGCACCGCCGGCAAGGCGTCGCCGACGCGCCAGGCCATCGCCGCGGCGGCAGCGGCCTCGGGGTCGAAATGCACCCGCTCGGTCCGCCTGAGCCCGCCGTCGAGGAACGACCGCAGCACCGTGCCCTGGTGCGTCACGGGCCCCTCCGCCAGCAGCGGCCGGAACCGCGGCGGGATCGGTACCGGATCCTCCCGCTCGCAGGGGTCGCCCCGGAGCGGCGCGAACTCGAGCCGCGGCTCGGGCACCGTCCCGATCTCCTCGCCGTCGATGGTCTCGCCGTGATCGACGAGGACGATGTTGCCGAGCGCGATGCTGACGCCCGCGATCAGCACCTCCCCGTGCTCCTCGTCGGTCTCGCTCGATATGCAGAGGGGGAAGGGCAGGGCGTCGCCCGGGTGCCACCGGATCTCGGTGATCTGGGCGTCGTTCAGCGGGTCGGTCAGCGGCTCGATCCCGTCGAGGGCGCGAACGTCGGTCAGGCGGACGGCGTGGCGGTGGGCGGGGTCGGCGTCGGCCGGCTCGCCCGTCAGCGGCCCCGTCACCTCGCGGAACACCAGCACGTCGCCGGGCGCAAGGTCCGGCCAGTGGCCGGCGAGCGTGGCACGGGTGGCGCCCTTCGGCAGGCAGCACCGCTCGTCGCCCCAGGTGTGGAAGTCGAAGCTGTTGTGATCCTCGCGCAGCTCCGCCCCGTGCAGCGGCGCAAACACCGCCTGCCGCGCCTGCCGCGCCGTCCGCTCGTCCTGGCTGTCGGGGGCGATGCGCGGCGGCACCGCCGGCACGCGGGTCAGGAAGCGGACGTCGTCGGGCAGCGGGAACGGCCCGCCCTCGACCTCGATGTGCAGCCAGGCCCGCGCGTTGCACCCCTCGTGCATGGCGTAGTCGACGAGCAGCGCGTGCCGCCGGAGGCTGGTCCTCCGCCGGGCGGTGCGCAGGTACGCCTCGGTCGCGATCGCGTCGAGCTCGTAGTGCTGAAGGTCGCCGACGTAGGCGATGAGCTCGGCGAGGGTGTGCACGACGTCGGCTGGGCTCCGGTGGCCCTGCCAGTCGGGCATCTTCGTCGTCAGCCGGTCCATGACCAGCCGGCGGATGCTCTCGTAGTCCCGCGCGAGGTGGTTGAGGTCGGGATCCGGCCCCGGCTCCTCGGGGCAGTCCACCACGGGCTTGCAGTCGAAGTCCGAGGGGCACTCGACCTTGAACGAGAAGTCGATGGCCGAAAGCCGCGGGTCGAAGTCCGGCAGGGCTGTGTCGTCGGCGAGGTCCTGCACCAGGTTGAGCCGGTAGGTCGAGAAGTCGCCCGCGCTGTCGGTGCGGACCAGCAGCACGTGGTCGGCCTCGTCGAGCGCGGTGACGAGCAGCGCCTCCGACGCCGTCGCCTCGGGCGGCGGAGCGTTGGCCACGCCAACCCACTCCACCCCGACCCCGCGGATCCGCTCGCCGCCGTCGATCCTGACGTTCGTCGGCGTCAGCCCGGCCGGCACCGGCTTCAGGAGGCGCACCATGAGCGTCTGCTGCCGCGGCGAGTCCGGCGGCGCGTCGAGGTCCAGGACCTCCAGCCAGTCGATGCCGTTCAGCGTGGGGTGCTCATCGACGGCGGCGCGGCGGTTCTCGTCGCAGCAGGTGTAGATCATGGGCCGATCCCCCGCTCGAACGTCTCGTCCTGCACCTCGCCGGTCCGGTGGAGCGTGTAGATCACGCGCACCGTGAGCCGCGCCTCGACCGCCTCCACCTCGACCGTGTCGACGGTGATGAGGTCCGAGAGCCACTGCTGCAGCGCGCCCTGCACCAGGAACTGCGTCGTCGCCGCGAGTTCCGGGCTGTTCGGCGCGAAGACGAGCTCGGCGAGGCCCGAGCCGAAGGTCGGGCGCATCACCCGCTCGCCCGGCGCGGTGAAGAGCACCTGCTCGACGAGCCCCCGGACCCACGTCGGGTAGTCGTCGCCCTGGGTCCGGCCGGAGCCGTCGAAGCGGTAGGGGAAGTGGGTGCGCGCGGTCATCGCCTCAGCTCCCGATCACCCGGGTCTGCGCCGCCACCGGGATCAGCGGCGTCCCGTTCGGCGCGCAGACCGACTGGCTGTCCATCAGCACCACCGGCTGGCCGTTCGACATCACCCGCGTCGCCGCGACCACCCAGGTCGCCGTCACGCACGGGACCGGGCTGCCGCCCACGTTGAACGGGCACCCGGCCACGACCCAGGGCGCGCTCATCACCACGGTCGGCTGGCCGCTCGCCAGCACCCGCGGGTTCGGCGCCGTCGGCGTCGCCGTCCCACCGTGGGAGCAGAGGACCGTGGCGCCGACGTGGAGGAGGGGACCCGGCATCTCAGATCACCGTCAGCGCGCCGTTGTTGATGGTGACTGTCGGCCCCACCAGCGTGATCATCGCGCCCTTGCCATTCTGGATGTAGATGCCGGTGTCGTTGACGATCAGCGTCGCGCCCGTGGCGCTCTTCAGCATGATGCCCCCGGTCGGCCCCGGCAGGTCCGACACCGTGACGCCGTTCTGCAGCGGCGTCTGAAACGTGATCGCCGGCAATCCCGGCGGTGTGGCCAGCGCCAGCGCCGGCACCTCGGCCGCGCTGCCCCAGAAGCACCCGGTCCAGATCGGGTAGTCGAGGTTGCCCTGCTCGAACTCGACCCAGACGCCCGAGCCGATGATCGGCAGCGCCATCATGCCGTTCTGGATCCCCGCGACTGGCACGCAGGGCATCGCCCACGAGGTCGGCACCAGCCCCGCCACGTCCGGCACCTGCACCTGCAGCCGCCCCTGCTGCATCGGGTCCACGTTGTTCAGGACCATGCCGCGGTACTTGCCGTAGTACTTCTCGGTCATGCCGGCACCGTCGGGGTCAGCGGGATCAGGGCGTTGCGGCTGAGCTGGAAGTCCTGCCGGAACTCGCCGCGCTTGAGCGTGCTGGTGACGCTCTCGACGTAGTAGAGCCCGTCGTAAGGGTTGCCGGCGCCGCGCACGCCGACGAGCCGCCGGGCTTTCAGGATCTCGCCGTAGCGCATCACGTCGAGCGAGCCGCTGACACCGATCGAGTCCTGCGAGGTCTTGGCTTCGGACAGCCCCTTCGAGATCGCCTGCATCGGGTTCATCTTGGCGGTCTCCTTCAGGTTCCTGATGTTCGCGATCGGCGAGGGCAGCGCGCCGAGCGGCGGCTGCAGGGGGTTGATCGCCGGGATCGGGATCGGGATCGGCACGCGCGTCAGCTGGTTCTGGATCCAGACGATCGGCAGAACGCCCTTGGTCGGGTCGTAGGAGAAGCTGAGGTTCTCGACGTTGGTGTGCGCGTCCATGTCGATGGACAGTGCTGGCTGCGGCAGCCCGATTTTGATCTCCGGCCCGAAGTAGGCGATGTTGGTCAGCGGCTCGGGGCCCGGCTCGATGTAGAAGACGTGCCCCACCTCCTCGGCCAGCACCTTGATGTAGGCGAGGTCGGTGCCCTTCTGAGCCGGGATCCGCTCGACCGGGATCGGCACGTCGGTGAAGAACGACGGGATCGGCAGCGGGATGATCCCGAACGCCGCGTACTTGGCGCAGATCAGCGCCACCCGCGCCTCGATCGGCATCGCGGGGAAGGGCAGGCCCGAGAAGTCGATCATGTCCATGACGCGCGTCAGGTCCTCGCCCGTGACGACGATGAACCCCGGCTGACCCTGCTGGCCCGGCTGCACCTCGACGTTGGTCACCACGCCGTCGAACAGCGGCTCGGCCCGGCCCCTGTAGGTCACGACCATCACCGCGCGGAGCGGCGGCGTGCCGATGCTGGTGTTCTGCCCGACCGCGATCAGGAAGATCGTGTTGAGCTCGGACCGGCTGTTGATCTTGAACCTGAGCTGGAAGCCGCTCGGGGTCCCGGCCGCGATCGTGACCTTCACCTCGTCGAGCGCGTCGATCATGAGCGCGGGGACGGGGATCGGCACGACCGGGCCGATCATCAGCGTCAAGTGGACGGCGCTACTCACCCGTGCCTCCCGGCACGCCCTCGGGCAGCGTCAGGCGGATGCGGCGGCCCACGGTCTCCGTCAGCTCCTCGGGCCGGATGACGCCGTTCGCGTCGCAGATCTGCCAGTACCGCTGCGGGTCGCCGATGTACTGGTGCGCGAGGTTGTCGAGCCGGTCGCCGACCGAGACCCGGTGCTCGCCCGCAGTCGCGAAGCTCTCGGGCTGGGGCACGAACCGCCGGCGCACGTAGGGCACCTCCTTGCCGTCGGGCCGCGTCCACCGCGCGATGTCGAGCCCGTGGTAGCGGCTGCCGGGCGCGAAGGCCGGCGCCGTCATCGCCGTGGATTGCAGGAACGCCTTGAGCGGATCGGTCATGGCAGCCCCCCGATGCCCAGCGTCTCGAACCCGAAGGTCGCGGCACGGCCGGCGAGCTTCTCGCGCGCCTGCAGGTACGCCATGAAGAGCGCGCCGCCCTTGTGGTCGAAGCCGATGTCGTTGACCGTCAGCACGCGCAGGCTCAGCGAGACCTTGGCGCGGATCGGGTCGAGCGAGGGGCTGTAGGCCTCCTCCTCGATCGAGAACTCCTCGACCAGCACCGGCGCGATCCGGTTCTTGCCCCAGACGAAGATCGGCAGCGGGCTCTCCATCGGCGCGATCTCGAGTGTGCCCTTGGCGGCGAGCTGCTGGCGCGACCGGAGGTCCCCGGCCCTCGGGTTCACCAGCGACTCGAGCACCGCGAGCTGCGGCGCCACGCCGGTCTCGACTGCCGTCCGGTTCTGCTCGGGGAACTCGAGCTGGTCCGCCGCGTCGATCTCGGCCTCCAGCCGGAACGTCTCGACAGCAGGCCCGGTCAGCCTGAGCGCGTCCGACTTCTCGGCTCCCTCGCCCGCCCGCTGCACCTTGAAAGACCGGCTCAGCTTCTCGGGGTTGTACTGCAGCGCGATCACCTGCCGCAGCGCGCCCGTATCGGGATCGACGAGGACGACGCCGCCCTTCAC
>DATKBR010000030.1:0-3271 GCA_035513775.1 Candidatus Limnocylindria bacterium | reverse complement strand
TCGGCGATGTCCGCGATCACCAGGTTCGCCCCGGCCTCGTGCAGGCGGGTCGCGATCCCGCGGCCGATGCCCATGGCGCCTCCGGTGACGATCGCCGTCTTGCCGCTCAGATCGGTCAGCTGCGAGAGGGTCTGCTCCACGGGGCCAGTCTCGCGTCGCCGTCTCCGGTCGCCATCGGCGAGGCGCCTGACTCGTGGTGCGGCGAACTACCGAGGCGCGGTCAGGACCCCGTCTGCTCGGCGATCAGCCCTTCGGCGAGGGCGTGGCGCACCAGCTCGGATCGCGTGCTGAGGCGGAGCTTCTGCATGATGTGCGCGCGGTGCGTCTCGGCGGTGCGTACCGAGATGTAGAGCATCTGCGCGATCTCCTGGTTCGTGTGGCCGAGCGCCAGCAGCCGCAGGACCTCGCGCTCGCGATCGGAGAGCGGGTTGGCCTGGGCCTTCGCCCGCGCCTCCGCGTCGGCGGCGATTAGCCGCGCGCCGAGCGTGGGATGGACGTACCGTTCGCCCGCGGCGACGGTCCGCACAGCGGCGACGAGGTCGGTGTCGGCCGCCTCCTTGAGCACGTAGCCGCTTGCTCCCGCGTCGAACGCCTCCCGCACGTACCGCGGGTCGTCGTGCATGGACAGGACGAGCACCTTCACGTTCGGCACCGCCCGGAGGACCTTTGGGATCGCCTCGAGCCCTCCGCCGGCGGGCATCTCGAGGTCCATCACGATCACGTCGGGCGTGCTCTCGAGCGCCTCGAAGACCGCCCGCTCACCGCCGCCTGCCTCCGCCACCGTCTCGACGTCCGGCTCGGCGTCGAGAACACGGCGCAGGCCCGTTCGAACGACGGAGTGGTCATCGACGACCAGCACGCGAATGGGGACCGTCTTGCTCACCGGCTGCGGTTCAGCCTACTACGGCCGGGATGGTCGATCGGCCGCCGGGCCCGGGTGCGCGCTCCTTCTGGGGTCCCGGCGGGCAACTCCCGAGCGGGCAGCCGCGGCGGCGACAGCGGCCGCCACGGCCGGCGCGACCTCGCGGTTGAAGACGCTGGGGACGATGTAGTCGGCGTCGAGCTCGCCGGCCTTCACGACGGCTGCGATCGCGTGCGCTGCGGCGAGCTTCATCTCCTCGTCGATCCGGGCGGCGCGGACGTCGAGCGCGCCTCGGAAGATGCCGGGGAAGGCGAGCACGTTGTTGATCTGGTTCGGGTAGTCGGAGCGGCCGGTCGCGACGACCGCGACCGCGTCTTCGATCTCCTCGGGCAGCACCTCGGGGATCGGGTTCGCCATCGCGAACACGATCGCGCCGTCCGCCATCTGCCGCACCGCGTCCGCGGACACTGCGCGCGGGCCCGAGAGCCCGATGTAGACGTCTGCGCCGGTGAGCGCCTCGTCGGCGGAGCCCCGGAGGTCGCGCGGGTTCGTGTCCTCCGCGTAGGCCGCCTTGACAGCGTTCAGGCCGGGCCGTCCCCGGTACATAGCCCCGCCACGGTCGCAGCCCACGACGTCGCGGACGCCGGCTGCCTGGAGCATCCTCGTGGTCGCGATCCCGGCCGCCCCGACGCCGGTGAGCACAACCCGAACGTCGTCGAGCCGCTTGCCCACGACTCGGAGCGCGTTCAGGAGCGCAGCGAGCACGACGACCGCCGTCCCGTGCTGGTCGTCGTGGAAGACGGGGATGTCGAGCCGCTCCTGCAGCCGCCGCTCGATCTCGAAGCAGCGGGGCGCAGAGATGTCCTCGAGATTGATGCCGCCGAAGCCCGGCGCGATCGCCTCGACCGTCTCCACGATCCGCGTCGGGTCCTTCGTGGCCAGCGCGATCGGCCAGGCGTCGACGCCGGCGAACTCCTTGAAGAGCATCGCCTTGCCCTCCATCACGGGCAGGGCCGCCTCCGGGCCGATGTCGCCGAGCCCGAGGACCGCCGTCCCGTCCGTCACGACCGCGACCGTGTTCTGCTTGACGGTGAGGTTCCAGACCTTCGCGGGATCCGCGGCGATCGCCGAGCTGACGCGGGCGACGCCTGGGGTGTAGGCCATCGAGAGGTCGTCGCGCGTCTTCAGCGGCGCCTTGCAGGCGATCTCGATCTTGCCCCCCAGGTGGAGCAGGAAGGTCCGGTCGGAGACATGCTCGACCGAGACGCCGGCGATGGCGCGGGCGGCGGCCACGATCCGCTCCAGATGGTCGGCGTCGCCCGCCAGGACGGTGACGTCCCGGACCTTCGTCCCCCGCTCGACCCGGACGAGGTCGATCGCCCCCAACAGCCCGCCCGCCTCGGCGATCGCGGCCGCGAGCGCGGCGAAAGAGCCCGGCCGGTTCTGGAGCCGCACGCGCAGCGTTGCGCTGAACGAGGCCGACGGGTGCACGGCCGCCGGAGTGTCGACTGCCATGGCCGAGATCCTGCGCGCCTCGTCCCGCGGCGGCATCCGCGGCAACGCCGATCGGGGTGCGGCGAACTACGAAGACGGAATCGTGCTGGACGCCGATGGCCGCCGGGCCGGCGCAGGGCACGCTCTTGCCAGAAGCCATGAAGCCCGCCGCCGACACCACCGTCACTCCGAGCGCACGCTCCCTCTGGGAGATTCCGGTGCGCGAGGCGATGCACTCCGGCGTGCTCACCTGTCCGGTCGACGCGCCGCTCTCCGAGGCTGCCCGGATCATGGCCTTGGAGCGGGTCCACTGCGTCGTCGTCATGTCCGATCCGGAGGACGGAGGATCGCTCTGGGGCGTCGTCTCCGACCTCGACCTCGTCGCGGGCGCGAGCGTCCGGGACATCGAGGAGCAGACGGCAGGCGGAACAGCCGCCACCCCGGTGATCATGATCGGGCCCGGCGACAAGCTCCTGCGGGCGGCGCAGCTGATGACCGAGCACGCCACGTCCCACCTCGTGGTCGTCGACCCGGCGAGCGGACTCCCGGTCGGCGTGCTCTCGACGCTCGACCTGGCCCGCGGGCTGGCGCCGGCGGTCTCGAAGTAGTCCTCGCGATCGGGGATTACGCGGACGCTCGATCAGCGTTTGGTGCGGATGCGCACGTCTCGAACGAGGGGGAGTCTGCTTGGGAGGAGGTGAGAAGCGTGGACATCCTCTGGACCGCGGTGAGCTTCGCCTTCACGTTCGGCGTGCTGGCGCTCGTCGTCTACGTGATCGTGCACATCGCGACCATGGGCCGGCGCCACCAGCACTGAGGCGTCGTCAGGGCAGCATCGCCAGGGCGATCGCGAAGTAGACGGCGATCGAGAGCAGGTCCTGGATCACCGTCGCGAGTGGCCCCGAGCCGAAGGCG
>DATKBR010000029.1:0-16546 GCA_035513775.1 Candidatus Limnocylindria bacterium | reverse complement strand
TCCGGCACAGTCCCGCTACGGTGACCATCGCTCGCGATGGAAGTCCGGTCGCCGACCCGCAGTGTCTGCTCGACCTTCGAGAGAAAGGGTAGGCACCGCATGCGATCCACCGGCTGAGGCAGCCCCTCCCCGACGTCCCGTGGCGCGCAACCGCGCCCGGCTCCCGAGAAACCCACGCCGGAGACTGCCATGGCTGCCCGCTTCATTTCCGCACCCGCACGCCTGTTTCTCGCCGTCCTGATCCTGGTCGTCGGCGCGTGCACGCCGGCCGCGCCCTCCGCGGCGCCAACCGCGACCGCGCTCGCACCCACCACTGCCGCAACCGCCGCACCCACGCCAACCGCGGCATCCGTATTCCCTGTAACCGTCATCGACGACGAAGGGACCGAGGTCACGATCCCCGCGGAGCCCCAGCGGATCGTCTCGCTCACTCCCGACACCACCGAGACCCTGTTCGCGATCGGGGCCGGATCGCGCGTCGTCGCCAAGGTCGAGGACATCGCCAACTACCCGCCCGAGGCGGCCTCGGTGCCGGTCGTCGCCACGTTTGCAGGCGTCGACGTCGAACGGATCGTCGACCTCGAGGCGGACCTCGTCGTGTCCGGTGGCGCCGGGTTGACGCAGGGCGCCGCCGTTGAGCAGCTGCGCCGTGCGGGCATCCCGGTGCTCGTCAGCTATCCGACGACGATCGACGAGGGCCTCGCCAGCATGCGCCGGATCGGCGTCGCAGTCGGGCTCGGCACCCAGGCGGCGACCCTCGCTGACGACATCGCGGCGCGCATCGACGATCTCGCAGTCCTCGCGTCGTCGGCTGGGACGCGGCCGCGCGTCTTCTACGAGATCGACGTCACCGGCGGGATCTTCACGCCGCCCGCGGACTCGATCTACGGCGAGATGTTCCGGCTCGCCGGCGGCGAACCGATCTCGGGCAGCGCGAACTATTCGATCTCTCTCGAGGAGCTGGTGGCCGCCGATCCCGAGGTGATCCTCCTCGGCGACGCCGCGTACGGCGTGACCCCCGAGCAGGTCGCCGACCGCGCGGGCTGGGGCGGCATGACCGCCGTCAAGAACGGCCGAATCGTCGCGATCGACGACATCGTGGTCACGCGTCCGGGGCCGCGGCTCGTCGAGGGCCTTCGAGCCCTCGTCGCGGCGATCCACCCGGAGCTGACCTTGCCGTGACAGCCGCCGCCCTTGCCCCGCGCCGTCGCACCGGCCAGCGGTCGATCGCCCGTCGACCGCTGGTCCTCGGCGGACTTGGGCTGGCGGCCCTGGCGGTCGCGCTGGTGGCGGGGGTCGCTGCGGGCTCGGTCTTCGTGCCGCCCACCGACACCATCTCGATTCTCGCCCACCGCCTGCTCGGCCTCGACCTCGGCATCACCTGGACGGCTGCCCAGGAAACGATCGTGTTCGAGCTCCGGCTGCCGCGCGTGCTCATGGCGATGACGGTCGGGCTCGGGCTGGCGGTTGCCGGCGCGACATTCCAGGGCGTGCTGCGCAACCCGCTCGCCGACCCGTACGTGCTGGGCACGGCCTCGGGGGCCGCGCTGGGGGCCTCCATTGCCGTGATCCTGCCGGTGCGGTCGCTCATCTTCGAGTTCGGGCTGTTGCACGGGCTGGCGTTCCTGGGTGCGCTCGGCGCGGTGTGGCTCGTGTACAAGCTCTCTCGCGTGGGCGGGCACGGGCAGATGACGAGCCTGCTCCTGACGGGATACGCGATCGCGTCGCTCCTCGCCGCCGGGCTGGCGATGGCGATGTTCGTGTCCGGCACGGGGCTGCGGCAGATCTTCTCGTACCTGCTCGGCGGGTTCGAGGCGGCCTCGTGGGTGAGATTCACCACGGCCCTGCCGCTCATCGTTGGCGCATCGGCGCTCATCGCGATTCGCGCCCGCGCGTTGAACGGCTTCCTGCTCGGCGAGGAGGCGGCTTCGCACCTCGGTATCGACGTCAGGCGCGAGCGCGCAATTCTCCTCGGCTTGGCCTCGCTCGCGACGGCCGCCGCGGTGGCGGTGTCCGGGCTCATCGGGTTCGTCGGGCTCGTGGCGCCGCACGTGGTCCGGCTTGCAGTTGGTCCCAATGCGCGCGTCGTCCTGCCCCTCGCGGCGATCTTCGGCGCGATTCTCATGACCGGTGCGGACCTCGCGGCGCGGCTCGTGGGCGAGATTCCCGTCGGTATAGTGACCGCGGTGATCGGCGCGCCGTTCTTCCTCGTGCTGCTCCGTCGCACCCGCGCGGGCTACGACCTGTGACCGCCACGACCACCGTTCGAACCGAGCGACTGACCGTCGCCTACCGCGGCCGGCCTGCCCTCAGCGACGTCGATCTCCACATCGATGCCGGCGAGCGCGTCGCCCTCGTCGGCCCGAACGGCGCCGGCAAGTCGACCCTTCTGCGCGCCATCGCCGGCCTCGTCGAGCCAACCGCTGGCACGGTCGAGCTCGGCGGCACGCCACTTGCCGGACTCGACCGCCAGGCCATCGCCCGCCGCCTCGCCGTCGTGCCCCAGCTGCCGTCGCTCCCCTTCTCGACGACGGTCGAGGAGGTCGTCGCGCTCGGCCGCCTGCCGCACGAGCACCCCATTCGAGGCCTTCGCCCTGCCGACCGCGCCGCCATCGCCGCCGCGATCGACCGCGTCGGTGTCGGGCACCTGCTCGGCCGCGACGCACGCGAGCTGTCGCTCGGCGAGCGCCAGCTGGTGCTGCTCGCGATGGCCGTTGCCCAGTCGGCGCCAATCCTCGTCCTCGACGAGCCGACCGTCCACCTGGACCTGCGCCACCAGGTGGAGGTCATGGAGCTCCTCGCCGACCTCAACGCACGCGACGGCACGACGATCATCTCCGTCCTGCACGACATCGGGCTGGCCGCCCACTTCTTCCCACGGGTCGTCGTCCTGGACAAGGGCCGGCTCGTCGCCGACGGCTCACCTCACGAAGCCCTGAGCGAGGGTCGGATCCGCGAGGTGTTCGGCGTCGATCCAGGCCTCGTTCGCCTGCCGGCGAGCCTCACGGGCTCGGCCGTCTTCTGACGACGCCGGCCGGCTTCGGAGAGGCCCGCGGCCGTCTCGTCGCCGTTCAGGCTCGACCCAGGGCCGCCTCGGTGAGCTGGGCGACCATGTCCGTGTGCCTGGCCATGTCAGCGCCGGCGCGCGGCATCGTGGCGGTCGGCCCGAAGCCGACGATCTTGTTGGTGGCCGCGAGCAGCCGGATGGCGATCGTCGCCGTCCAGAGCGACAGGCCCTTCGGTTCGGGCATCGCCACGGACACGCCCTCGGACTCGTCGAGCGCATCGAGGTCGAACGCGATGTACATACCGTCGGTCCGATCGCCCACCACCCGGCCCCATGTCTCCAGGGCGGCGAGCCCCGCGGGCCCGGCGAGCATCCCGGCGCCGAACTGGGCGACCGGCGACGCCGCGAGCATCCGAGACTCCTGCTCGTCCAGGACCTGGGCGCCGAGCAGAGCGGCGTCCTCCTCCTTCACGGTCGGGCCGGACACCGATGCCACGAGCGCCGCGTCACCACGCCCGCAGAGCATCGCGAACGGCATGCCCCAGACGTTGCCCGACGGCGTCGTCGTCGGGATGTTGAAGTCGCCGTGGGCGTCGAACCAGGCGATCGCGAGCCGGGAACCAGGGAAGCGGCGCTTCAGGCCGGCCATCGCACCGGCGTGTGAGGTGCAGTCGCCGCCAACCAGGAGCAGGCGTGGCGGCGACCCGGTCGCGTCCTTGCCGCCAAGCGCCCGGTGGACATGGACTAGAAGCCGCGGCATGTACTCGATGATCCGCTGGCGGTTCTTCAATAGCGGGTCGTCGTCGGCCGCCCAGCCGGCGTCGATCGGGGCGTCGCCATTGTCGATGATCGTCATGCCGGCAAGCCCCTTGCGGGCCTGGAGGCGCTCGAGGAATCCCATCTGGCGCAGCACGCCGGGGCCCTTGTCCATGCCGGGAAAGTGGCCGCCCAGCGCGGTCGGCGAGCCGACCATCGCGATGGTTTCGGCAAGATCAGGTATCGGCATGCCCGGAGGGTAGCGGCGCGCGGCGCCTGCAGCTGGATCGGGCATCGCCGAGCCCTGGCGCTCACTCGGCCTTGAGGCTCCTTGCTCTCGGCTCCGATTTCAAGATGGTTCCAGCCAAGCGGAACTACTTTCGGTGTTCGGGTCGACACGTCGACACAACGAGCGGGACGGACCGCCCAGCACCGGGTCGCCGCCGGCTGAAGATCGGGGCGCCGATCGGTACGAGATCGGCGCTTCCGCGACGAGAACGGTTCCGCTTCATTGGAACCAACGCGAAAAAGGCCGGCCAGCCGAATGACGACACAGCCTCCCCGTTCCCCGGCGCATCATCCGTACATGCGGATCGCCGACTTCGCGCTCGAGAGGTACTTCGCCCGGTGGGAGTTCGCCGTCAGGCACGTGTTGTGCGCAAGCGACGTCGAGGGTTGGTCGATGGCCGAGCTGCTTGAGATGGCCGATGACGAGACCCGCTCGATGTGGTCGGGGCTGAAGCTCGGCTACACGGAATCGACCGGCCACCCGCTGCTGCGCGCCGAGATCGCGTCGCTGTACGAATCGATCGAGGCGGACGACGTGCTCGTGTTCGCGGGCGCCGAGGATGCGATCTTCTGCCTCCTGTCGACCTCCCTCCAGGAGGGCAACCACGTCATCGTGACGTGGCCCGGCTACCAGTCGCTGTACGAGGTGGCGCGCGCCGCGGGGGCGCAGGTGAGCCTGCACGCGCTGCGCGAGGACGACGGCTGGTCGCTCGACGTCGATCGGCTCGTTCGGTCGTTCCGGCCGGAGACGCGGATGGTCGTGGTGAACGCGCCCCACAACCCGACGGGGATGCTGCCCTCGGAGGTGGAGTGGCGGCGTCTCGCCTCCGAGTGCGCCGCGGCGGGAATCCGACTCGTCGCCGACGAGGTCTACCGCTACCTCGAACATGACGGCGCCGCGACGCTGCCGGCCGGCGCCGACCTCGACCAGCGCGCCGTGTCGATCGGGGTCATGTCGAAGTCGTTCGCGATGGCTGGGTTGCGCATCGGCTGGCTGGCGACGCGCGACCGCGCGGTCCTCGAGCGCTGCGCGCGGATGAAGGACTACACGACGATCTGCTCGTCCGCGCCCTCGGAGGTGCTCGCGCTCATCGGCCTGCGGGCTCGCGAGCGAGTGCTGGCACGGAGCCGGTCTATCGTCGCGGCGAACCTCTCGATCCTCGACGACCTTTTCGCGCGCCGATCCGACGCCTTTACCTGGGTTCGACCGGGCGGCGGCTCGACCGCCTTCCCGCGACTCGTTCCGGATGGCCCCGCCGGCCCATCCGCGGATGGCTTCGCCGCGCGCCTCGTCGAGGCGACCGGCGTCCTGCTGCTCCCCTCATCGACCTTCGGGAGCGGCGATTCTCACTTCCGCATCGGCCTCGGCCGCACCGACCTGCCCGAGGCAACCATGGCGCTCGACTCGTTCATGGCGGCACCCGTGTAATCACGCCGAGGCGGCGCCGACGCATCGCAGCAGCGGGCCGCAGAAACGACTGGCCCTGGAGGTCCGAACCGATGAGCACCGCACGAAACCCCGACACGATCCACGCACCGATCGGACGCTACGTCCACCAGATCGAGGTCACCGAGCCGAGCAAGGTCCTGTTCATCTCCGGCCAGGTCGGCAGGCGGGCCGACGGCAGCGTGCCCGACGACGCATCCGAGCAGTTCGTCGTCGCGCTCCAGAATGTCCTGGCGAACTTGACCGCGGCCGGGCTCGAGACGAAAGACCTGACGAAGATGACGGTGTACGCCGTCGGGGCGCTGGATCCGGTGGGCCGGCGCGAGGCGCTCGAGCGAATGCTCGGCGAACACGTCGCCTGCTCGACGCTCATCTACGTCGCGGCCCTCGCCGCCCCGCAGTACAAAGTCGAGCTCGACGCCTGGGCCGCCGCGTGACCTCGCCCGAGCCGGCCGCGGACGGGCGTGCAGGAAAGCTCGAAGCCTTGCGCGCCATTGCGAGGGGCTTCGACACCCATGACCTCGACCTGATCATGGCCCACGTCGCTTGATCCAGTCGTCCGGTCAGGTCGCCTCGGGCGCGAGCTCCGCTGCGTAGCCCGGGCCTCAGGAGCCGCGGACGCGCTCCGAGAAGCCGGCGTCGCGGGCGTCGACGAGTTCGAGGCGGCTGCCGAACGGGTCGAACGCGTAGAAGCGGCGCACGTCGATCGGGGCATCGTCATCGACGGTCGTCGCGCCGGCAGCGTCGAGCGTGGCCCGCAGGCCGTCGAGGTTCTCGACGAGCAGCGCGACGTGCGCCTTGCGCGAGGGGCGGGAATCCGCCTCGACGCCGAGGTGGAGCGAGAACGAAGGTCCGTCGCCCGCCGGGCCGCTCGACGTTCCGACGAACCAGCAGCCGCCGCGCCCGGCCAGCGGACCGGGCTTCGGGACCTCGCGCAGCCCGAGGAGGCCGCCGTAGAAGGCGCGCGCTGCGTCCTCACCCCCGGCCGGCATGGTGAGCTGCACGTGATCGATCCCCACTACGAAGTGATCGGGATCAGCCATCGTCAGATCAGCTGCACCGGCACGTTCGATGAACGGAAGTCGCGATCGAATGCCGCGATCCAGTCGCAGTTCGCCTGTTCCGCGGCAGCGCCGATCAGCGCATCGGCGATTCGGCGCGCAGACAGTCCGGCCGTCGCGCGCAATGCCTCGACGACCGCGACCACGTCGGCATCGGCCAACTCGACGTTCGAGCGTCGGAGGAAGCGGATCAGGCCCTGCGCGAGCTCGGGATTCTCGATCTGCCGTTCCGTCCGCAATACGTGGACGACCTCGATCAGTGCCACTGACGACACGACGATCGTGGCGTCGCCGTCGATGAGCCGGGCGGCTGCGAGGGCCCGCGGGGGATCGTCCTCGGCGAAGTAGCGAACCAGGACACTCGCATCGCAGAACACTCGCGCCGCGCTCACGGCTTCGGGTCATCCGACCGATGGCGCTCGGTGTCGTCTCGAAGGGCGCTCATGATCTCGTCGCTTCGCACCTTCCAGGCTCGGTCCTTCGCGCTCGACCAGTCCTCGATCGGCCCGAGGTCAGGTCGCCTGAAGATCCCCAGCAGGGACTCGTCGTGCGTCCGCGGGATGAAGTCCACGACAAGCTGCCCGCCTTGGATCCGCTCGACAGCGAGGTCGCCGGGCTGGATCCCCAGCTGCTCCCGGAGCTTCCTGTCGATCGTGATCTGGAATCGGTCGCCTACGACATTTGCCATATCGATGGATCACGATATGAAATCCATCGCAGATATGCAAGCCGGCGACGGGCATCGCCGGGGGCGATGACGTTCGAACGGCCCAATTCGCGGAGAGCCGCGTCAGGCGCGCTTGCGGGGCAAGTCCAGGAATGGGAGCGGCACGACGGTGGCACCGACGCGGCCTCGGTGGCCCTCCACCGTCCACTCGACGGCGAGCCGGGAGCCGGGCGCCTCGTACGCCGGCGAGACCGAAGCGAGCCCGATTGCCTGCTTCAGGATCGGGCTCCAGCCGAGGCTCGTGACCTTGCCGACCTGGCGCGTGCCGTTCGGCGCGTATGCCGGCACCGCCGACCGATCGACCGACGGCGAGATCGCCGGCGGCAGGCCCTGCTTCGAGAAGGACGCCTCGATGTCGTTCCAGTTGAGCTGCACGCCGACGAGCCGCCGCGGCGGGCCGCCACGTTCCTGCTCGCGCCGGAGTGCCAGGCGGCCGACGAAGTCCGAGGCCTTGTCGAGGTTGACCAGCCGGTCCATCGCCAGCTCGTAGGGCGAGTAGTTCTGCTCCGGGTTCAGCGCGTGTCGCGCCGAGGTGTAGTCGACCTCGAGGAGCACCAGCCCCGCCTCGAGCCGCACCACGTCCAGCGCCAGCATGCCCGCGGGTCGAATGCCGTACGCGCGACCCGCCGCCACCAGGGCATCCCACCCATCGGCCGCGCGCTCGAACGGGATCCACAGCTCGTAGCCCAGGTCGCCCGTGTAGCCCGTGCGCGACACGCCGATGGATACATCCGCCGGCAGCACGCCGCCCTCGAACGAGGCGCCGGGGAGCCGCGAATCTCGCCTCCGGAAGTAGCGCAAATCCTCGAACGATTCCTCGGTCGCCGCCTCCAGCACCGCCCGGGCGAACGGGCCTTGGAGCGCGACGGCGGCAAGCGCCTCCGTGACATCCTCGATCGCGACCTCCAGGCCGCGCGCATTCAGCGACAGCCAGCGGTACTGCGGGTCGGCGGCCGTCCAGAAGAACTCGTCCTCGGCGACGCGATGGACGGTGCCGTCGTCGATGACCTTGCCGTGCTCGTCGCACCACGGCGTGTAGAAGACCTGCCCGACCGCCATCTTCGACGCGTCGCGGGTGATGACCCGGTCGACCAGCGCGAGCGCGTCGCGACCCGTGACCCGGTACTTGTACAGCGGCGAGACGTCGATGAGCGCGGCCGCCTCGCGGATCGCGTTGTACTCGATGTCGTGCGCGTCGGCGTACGTCGACGACGCCCAGTAGCCGGACCACTCGCGCCACTGCTGCTTGACGTTCAGCGGCGCGGTTCGCGGGTGGAACGGGCTGCCGATGCTCATGCCCCGAGACTAGCGCGTCGCCCATTCGGAGGCGAGGGTCGGCACTCCCGCTCACCGTCCGCTAGAGTCGCAGGCACTCCCGACGGGTCCCAGGGCGGAGGTTTCGCGTGCCCCAGCGCTACGACGCGATCGTGATCGGCGGCGGCCACAACGGCCTCATCAGCGCTGCCTATCTCGCCCGCGCGGGGCTGAAGACGGTCGTGCTGGAGAAGCGGCACGTGCTCGGGGGCGCGGCAGTCACCGAGGAGATCTTCCCGGGCTTCCGTTTTTCGATCTTCTCGTACGTCGTGTCGCTGCTCCGGCCGGAGATCATCCGCGAGCTGGACCTGCCCCGCCACGGCCTCGACATCCTGCCCCTCGACGGTACGTTCACCCCGGTGCCCGAGGGCATGGGCCGGCCCGCCCCGAAGGACGGCAACGGCAACCCGATTGGCACGGGCGACTACCTGTGGCGGGTCAACGACCACGGTCGAACGGTCCGCGAGCTCCGGCGCTGGTCGAAGATGGACGCCGAGGCGTACGAGGAATACGGGCCGCTCATGGTCGACATGGCCCGGTTCATCAAGCCGATCCTCGCCATCGTGCCGCCGGATCCGGCCTCGATCGACCCCCGCCCGCTCCTTCCGCTGGGCGGCCTCCTCCGTGCCTTCCAGAAGCTGACCGAGCGCCAGCAGGCGGCCTTCGTGCAGCTGATGACGATGTCGTCGTACGACTTCCTGAATCAGTGGTTCGAGACGGACCCGCTGAAGGCGACGATGGGCGCCTCGGGGATCATCGGCACGTTCCAGGGCATCCGGAGCCCCGGCACCGCGTACGTGCTTCTCCACCACTACATGGGCGAGATCGACGGCGCCTTCCGCGCCTGGGGCATCCCGAAGGGCGGCACCGGCGGCATCTCCAACGCGATCGCCAGCGCAGCGCGCGCCAACGGCGCGGAGATCCGCACGGAAGCCCCGGTCGCCAGAATCCAGACCAGGGGCGGGCGCGCCAGCGGCGTCGTCCTCGAATCCGGGGAGGAGCTCGAGGCGGATTCCGTCCTGTCCTCGGTCGACGTGCGCCGCACCTTCATCGATCTCATGGAGCCGGGCTCACTCGACGGCGACTTCGAAGCGGAGGTCCGCCGCTTCAAGTTCCGCGGTTCGTCGGGCAAGGTGAACATGGCGCTCGACGCGCTGCCCAACTTCACCGCCCTCCCGGGCGAGGGCGAGCACCTCCGCGGCGCGGTCTCGATCTCGCCCTCGGTCGACGACATGGAACGCGCCTACGACGACGCCAAGTACGGGCATTTCAGCCGGAAGCCCTACATCGACATCGTCATTCCGACCCTGGTCGACCCGTCGATGGCCCCACCCGGCAAGCACGTGATGAGCTGCTTCGTCCAGTACGCGCCGTACAACCTCGACCCGTCGCTCGGCGGCTGGGACGCGCAGCGCGAGGCGTTTGGTGATGCGGTCGTGAACCGAATCGCGGAGTTCGCCCCTGACCTGCCCTCGAAGATCCTCCACCGAAACGTCCAGACCCCGCTCGACATCGAGCGCACCACCGGCCTGACCGAGGGCAACATCTTCCAGGGCGAGCTCTCGCTGGAGCAGCTGTTCTTCAGCCGGCCCGTGCCCGGCTGGGCGCGCTTCCGAACCCCCGTCCGTGACCTGTGGCTGTGCGGCTCGTCAACGCATCCCGGCGGCGGGATCATGGGCGCCAACGGCCGCATCGCGGCGATGGAGCTGCTGCGCGCAAAGCGTCGCGGCCCCGGGCGCCGAGGGCGAGCGGCTTGACCGGCCCGCGACCCGATCCGCGCTGGGACGTCGTCATCGTCGGCGCGGGGCACAACGCGCTCGTGACCGCCGCGTACCTCGCCAAGGCCGGCCTGCGAACCCTCGTCCTGGAGCGCCGCGAGCGCGTCGGTGGCGCGGCCGACACGGCCGAGCTGGCGAAGGGCATTCGTGTGCCCGCGCTCGCGCATACGGTCGGCCGCCTGCGACCTTCGATCCAGAAGGATCTTGCGCTGGCGAGCCACGGGCTGTCGCTGGTCGCGCCCGAGGTCCGGGTGTTCGCGCCCTCCCCGGATGGCACGGCCATCACGCTCTGGTCCGACGTCGGGAAGACGGCGGAGGGACTGCGCTCGAGTTCAGAGCACGACGCCGACGCCTATCCCGCGTTCGATGCCCGCGTTCGCGCGCTCGGCAAGTTCCTCGACGAGATGGGTCGGTCAACGCCGCCGGACATCAAGGCGCCCGGCCTCGGGGATGCGCTGTCGGCGCTCAAGCTGGGGCGCAGCTTCAAGGGCCTGGGACGCGACGGGTCGCGGACCGTGCTTCGAGTCCTGCCGATGGCGGTGGCGGATCTGGTCGCCGAGTCGTTCGAGACGGATGCGGTGCGAGCCGCGCTCGCGTGGCGCGGCGTGCGGTTTGGCGCGGTTGGTCCCTGGTCGGCGGGCACCGCGGCCGTGCTCCTCTCGGACGGGGCCGGCAACGACGGCGGCGCGGCCGGCGAGACGGTGTTCGCGAAGGGTGGCCCTGGCGCCCTGTCGGCAGCCCTTGCCGCCGCGGCGCGGGCCGCCGGCGCGGAGATCCGAACCGGCGCAGAGGTGGCTCGCATCACCTCGCGGGACGGCCGGGCGACGGGGGTCGTGCTGGCCGACGGCGAGGAGATCGCGGCGCGTGGCGTCGTGTCGGGGGTCGATCCGAAACGGACGCTGGTCGACCTGGTCGACCCGGTCGCACTCGGACCGTCGCTTGGCTGGCGGGCCGGCAACATCCGCACGCCCGGCGTCGTGGCCAAGGTCAACCTGGCGCTGAAGAAGCTGCCCGTGTTCCCGGCGGCCGGCGGCGACGCGGGGCTCCTCCGGGGCCGAATCGTCGTCGCGCCGGGCATCGATGCGATGGAGCGCGCCTTCGACGCCACCAAGTACGGCCGCTGGAGCGAGCAGCCGATCCTGGAGGCCACGATCCCGTCACTTGCGGACCCGTCGCTCGTCGAGGGCGCCAAGGCCGGCACGCACGTCATGAGCGTCATCGCGCAGTACGCGCCGTACGCCCTGCGCGATGGGGGCGACGGCACCCCGAGCGACGGGACCTGGGACGCGCAGCGCGAGCCGTTCGGCGACGCGGTCATGGCGGTCCTGGAGGGCGTGGCTCCCGGCATCGGCAAGCTCGTGAGCCATCGCCAGGTCCTGACGCCGGTCGATCTCGAGCGGCAGTACGGGCTCACGGGCGGACACCCGCTTCACGCCGAGCCCGGCCTCGACCAGTTCTTCGTGTGGCGGCCGCTGCTTGGCCACGCCCGCTACCGCATCGCGCTGGAGCGGCTGTACCTCTGCGCCTCCGGCGCACATCCCGGCGGCGGCATCACCGGCGGTCCCGGCCAGAACGCCGCCCGCGAGATCCTCGCCGACCTTCGCCGCCGCGCTTAGTCTGGCGTCGAGGCGCTCCGGGGCGGCTCCACGTCGGAGTCCGTCACCGGGTTCGGCTCGCGGGGCTGGCGGATGGCACGGCCCTGGCGCTGGCCGACACGCGCCGCAGCGCGCTCCGCGACCGGGCCCGTGCCGCGCCCCCGGTTCAGCACGTGCAGGAACAGCGCGGAGACCACCGCGGCGATCGGGATGCCGAAGATCGCGCCGGGGATGCCTGCGACCTTGAGCCCTACCAGCACCGAGCCCAGGACCACGATCGGGTGGATCCTCAGTGACGTGGCCATGATCCGCGGCTGCAGGAAGTTCATGACCACGAGCCAGCCGGCCGCGACCACGATCCCGACCACGACCAGCGCTTCGGGCTTGAACAGCATCGCAACCAGCACCGGCGGGACCCAGGCGACGAACGGTCCGAAGAACGGGATCATCATCAACACCCCGGCGGTGACCGTCGTGACCGGGACGAACTCCAGCCCGAAGAGCAGGCTCGCGGCGAAGCAGATCGCCCCGAACACGAGGCCCGTGGCGACCTGCCCGCGGATGAACCCGCCGAACGACCGCCCGACGGCTTCCTCGAGGATCTCGGCCTCGGCTCGATAGGCCGCCGGGACGAGCCAGAAGCCGAAGGCAACGAGGCGCTCGCGGTCCGCGACCATGTACAGCGAGAACACCACGACCAGCAGCAGGCTGCCGATCGCGCCCAGGCTGGCGACGGCGACCTGCCGCAGCGGCTCGGCCAGCTGCAGCGCGTACTGGCTGATGTTGTCGAGGAAGATCGTGGCCTGGACAACGAGGTCGACCTGCGCGACACCCAGCCCGTCGAGCCGCTCCTGCCACGGCGCGAGAATCGCCGGCAGGTTCGCACGCAGGCCGGGCAGGTCGTCGATGAAGTCGCCGATCGAGTTGACCAGTGCGGCCGCCACCACGATCGATACGACGACGAGCGAGCCGAACAGGATGAAGTAGACGAGAAAGATCGCCCCGATCCGGCTCATGAACGGGATCGCCGTGACGCGGTTGATGATAGGGCCGAGCATGAACGCGAAGAGCCAGGCCAGGAAGAAGACCATGATCAGGTCGCCGAACGTGGCGAAGATCGACCCGACGTAACCAAGGACCACGAACGCGAGGGCGATCGCGCCCAGGACGAGGATGGCGTCGAACCAGCCGCGTTCCCGCGGCGTCAGCTCGATCATCGTCACGCCGCCCGGCTGATCCGGCGCAGCCGAGCGTTGCCGCCTCCGCGCGCCGGCTCACGCACGTCGAAGTGCGCTCGCCGGACGTGCTCGGCGGCGCCTTCGGCTGCGCGCGGCTGAGCCGCGCGGCAATTCACCTGAGCCCCATCTTCTGCTTGACCTCGGCCATCGTGTCCGCGGCTAGCGGGGCGAGGCGGTTCGCGCCGGCGGCGAGGATCTCGTCGATCGTGTCCGGCTTGGCCATGAGTTCGAGGTAGCGCTCGCGGGCGGGCGCGTAGTGGGCCGCTATCCGATCGGCGAGCAGGCGTTTCGTGTCCACGCAGCCGGTTCGAGCGGTCCGCTCGCCGTCCTGGATCTCCAGGTAGTCGTCACCGAAGAATCGATGCAGCTGGCAGACGTTGCACACCTCCGGGCGGCCCGGGTCGGTGCGCAGGATCCGCTGCGTGTCGGTGACCATCGACATCACGTCCTCGCGGATGACCTGCGGCGGCGCGAGGACGTCGATCGTGTTGCCGACGGACTTGCTCATCTTCTTCACGCCGTCGGTGCCGATCACCGTGGGCGCCTCGGTGAACACGGCCTTCGGCTCCGGGAACGTGTACCCGTAGCGATTGTTGAAGGCGCGCACGATCTCGCGCGACAACTCGAGGTGTGGGGCCTGGTCGCGCCCGACCGGCACGAGGCTCGCCTTGTACATCGCGATGTCCGCGGCCTGGAGCACCGGGTAGGTGAGGAGGCCGTGGTTGATGTCGTCCGGCTGGGTCTCGCGCTTCTCCTTGTAGGTCGGGGTGCGCTCCAGCCAGCTGACGGGCGTCACCGTGGCGAACAGCCAGGCGAGCTCCGTGTGCTCCGGTCGGTGGCTCTGGACGAAGAGCGTGCAGCGCTCCGGGTCGAGGCCGAGCGCGAGCAGCGACGCGGCCATGTCTCGGGTCCTTGCCCGAAGCACGCTCGGGTCGTGCGTCGAGGTCAGCGCGTGGTAGTCGACGATGCAGTAGATCGCGTCGTACTCGGTCGAGAGCTGGACGTAGTTGCGGATTGCGCCGAGGTCGTTGCCGAGGTGCGCCACGCCCGACGGCTGGATGCCGCTGAACGTGCGCGGCGCGGTCGGCGGCTCGGCTCGCGCGGGAGCTGTCGCGGTCTCGGTCGTCATCGGGCGGAGTGTAGTCGAGGCCGAGGGGCCCCTCGGCTACCATGCGCCGATGGTCGGGCAGGGTGTTGCGCGAGGGGATTCCGCAGGGTCGCCGGGCACGGCGGCGCGACGGCCGCTGAGGGTCGCCGTCCTGGGGGCGGGGACGGTAGGGCGCGAGGCCATCGCGGCGCTCCGGGGTGGCTGGGGGGCGGGCGCGTTCGAGCTGGGCGGCATCGCCACCCGCGATCTCGCGAAGGCCGAGGCGTCGGGCATTCCCGGTGAGCTGCTGACCGACGCGCCGGCGCACCTAGTCGCCGAGAGCGACGTCATGGTGGAGCTGATGGGCGGCGAAGAGCCGGCACGAACCCTGATTGCCGCGGCGCTCGGGGCGGGCATGCCGGTGGTGACGGCAAACAAGCACGTGCTGGCGCGGCACGGGGCGGCCCTCGAGGCCGAGGCGCGGCGGACGGGTGCGGCACTCCGGTTCGAAGCCGCCGTCCTGGGCGGCACGCCCGTCCTGCGGCTGCTCGCGGAGGACCTCGCCGGGGCGCGCGTCCTGGCGTTCCGAGGGATCGTCAACGGGACCACGAACTACATCCTCACGGAGATGGTCGCGAACGGCTCCAGCTACGAGGCGGCCCTCGCCGCAGCGCAGGCCGCGGGCTATGCGGAGGCCGACCCGACCGCCGACGTGGAGGGCGGGGATGCGGCCGACAAGCTCGTGATCCTCGCCCGACTGGCGTTCGGGGGATGGCTGGATCGCGCCTCCGTGCCGACGGGGACCCCCGGCCGGCTCGGCATCACCGGCGTCACCGCGGACGACCTCGCCCGCGCCGCCGAGCGGGGGGAGGCGATCCGCCTGCTCGCGACAGGGTCGCGGCGAGACCCTGACGCCCCGATCGCCGCGGCCGTCGCCACCGTGGCAGTGCCCGTGGCATCGGCACTCGGTTCCACCGGCGGCGTTCGCAATCGAATCGAGATCGAGACCGATCGACTGGGCTGGATCGGGATCGAGGGCCCCGGCGCGGGCGGCGCGGCGACGGCCGCCGCGGTGCTCGCCGACCTCGCCGCGGTGGCCGCGGGCCGTGGCAGCACCTGGGGCAATCTGCCGCCGGCCGGCCCGGCCGGCTCGTGACCGCGGACGCTGACGTGCCGGAAACGAGCGGAGCGCGTCCGCGGCTCGTCGAGCGCTACCGCCGGTTCCTGCCGATCACGGACGCGACGCCCGCGCTGACGCTTGGCGAGGGTTTCACGCCGCTCGTGGCGGCGCCGCGGCTGGGCGAGCGGATCGGCGTCCCGAACCTGCACCTGAAGATCGAGGGCATGAACCCGACCGGCTCGTTCAAGGATCGGGGCATGGTCCTTGCCGTGTCGAAGGCGATCGAGGCCGGCGCGACCTCGATCATCTGTGCCTCGACCGGGAACACGTCCGCGAGCGCCGCCGCATACGGGGCCGCCGCCGGCATCGAGGTCGCGGTCGTGCTGCCGAAGGGCGCGATCGCGCTCGGCAAGCTGCTCCAGGCGCTGATCGCCGGCGCGAAGGTCGTCGCCGTCGATGGCAACTTCGATGCGGCGCTGCGGGTCGTTCGCGAAATGACGTCCGAGCCCGGTTCGCGCGCGACCCTCGTCAACTCGGTCAACCCCTACCGCATCGCCGGCCAGAAGACCGCGGCGTACGAGATCAGCGACGACCTGGGCCGCGCGCCGGACGTGCTCGCGATTCCCGTCGGGAACGCCGGGAATATCACCGCCTACTGGGCCGGATTCACCGACTACGCGATGGCCGGGATCGTCGAGACGCGGCCGCGGATGCACGGCTTCCAGGCGGCCGGGGCAGCGCCGTTCGTCGCTGGGGCGCCGATCGAGCACCCGGAGACGATCGCGACGGCGATCAAGATCGGCAATCCGGCCGCGTGGGCGGGCGCCGTCGCGGCCCGTGACGAATCTCGCGGAAGCATCGACGCCGTCACCGACGACGAGATCCTCGCCGCCTACCGCTCCCTCGCCGAGCTGGAGGGCGTGTTCTGCGAGCCCTCATCGGCGGCGTCCGTGGCCGGCGCGGCGAAGTCCGCCGCCTCCGGCGCGATTCGCGACGACGAGCTGGTCGTCGCGGTCCTGACCGGAAACGGGCTCAAGGATCCCGACACTGCCGAGCGGACGGTGGCGGGCCGGATCGTCGAGTCGGACGCGAGCGAGGCCGGCGTCATGCGAGCGCTCGGGTGGTGAT
>DATKBR010000028.1:0-6908 GCA_035513775.1 Candidatus Limnocylindria bacterium | reverse complement strand
CTGAGCCACCCGAACCTTCCGCCGGCCCGCGTCGCCGACGCCATCCTGGAGGCGCGCCACTTCGTGGACGCGGTGGTCGTCGACCTGCACCCGTCCTACAGCGAGGTCAATCTCGCGATCTTCGCGATCGCCGACCGGATCCTCGTCCCGGTGACGCCGGACCTGCCGGCCATGCGGGCGGCGATCCAGCTCAAGGACGTGGCCGACGAGATCGGCGTCCGTGACCGCCTCGCGATGATCATCAACCGTGCCAACAGCGGCGTAACCGTCGCCGACATGGAGTCGACCGTCGGGCTGAGCGCCGTCGCGCACATCCGATCGGCAGGCATGCACTTCGTCTGGTCGGCGAACGCCGGCAAGAGCCTCATCGACAAGTTCCCGCGCCATCCCGCGGCCCAGGATTTCGAGCACCTCGCGGATCGACTGCTCGCGATCCACGCGGGAACACCCGCTCCCGAACGGCCGCGCGATACCGGCTCGATGCTCAAGAACCTCTTCGGCCGAAAGGTGATCGCCGAGTCCTGAGCGGCAGCTCGGCCAGACTCTCGACGACGATCTCCGCCTCGGGCGGCGTTCCACGCGGGGCCTGGACCGACCGTTTCCGGCTATTCCTCGGCTTTGCCGGAGTTCTCGCGGATGGTCTCGACGACGCCGGCGTCCGCGAGGGTCGTCGTGTCGCCGAGTGCCCGACCCTGGGCGATGTCGCGCAGCAGGCGCCGCATGATCTTCCCCGACCGCGTCTTGGGCAGGTCGGGCGTGAACATGAGGGTCTTCGGCTTGGCTATCGGGCTGATCTTGTGCGCGACGTGGTCGCGCAGCAGCTTGCCCAGCTCCTCGGTGGGCTCGTGGCCGCGGCGAAGGATCACGAAGCAGTTGATCGCCTCGCCGGTCACCGAATCCGGGCCGCCGACGACGGCCGCCTCCGCGACCGCCGGATGCGACACCAGGGCGCTCTCGATCTCGGTCGTCGACAGCCGGTGCCCCGACACGTTCATCACGTCGTCGACCCGGCCCAGCAGCCAGAAGTAGCCGTCCTCGTCGCGCTTGGCACCGTCGCCGGCGAAGTACATCCCGGGGAAGCGGCTCCAGTACGTGGCCTTGTACCGCTCCGGGTCGCCGTAGATCCCGCGCAGCATCGCCGGCCAGGGGCGCTTGAGGACCAGGTAGCCCCCACCCCCGAGGGGCACGGAGTTGCCATCGCCGTCGACGATGTCGGCCTTGATGCCGGGGAACGGGAAAGTGGCGGAGCCGGGCTTCGTCGTGGTCACGCCGGGTAGCGGCGTGATCAGGATCTGGCCGGTCTCGGTCTGCCACCAGGTGTCGACGATGGGCGCCAAGCCGCCGCCGATGTGCTCGCGGTACCAGAGCCACGCCTCGGGGTTGATCGGCTCGCCGACGCTGCCGAGCACCCGCAGCGAGGACAGATCGTGCTTCGCCGGGTACTCCTCGCCCTGCTTCATGAACGCCCGGATCGCGGTCGGGGCGCAGTACAGGACGGAGACCTTGTAGTCCTCGATGATCTGCCACCAACGATCCCAGGCCGGCGTGTCGGGGGTGCCCTCGTACATCACGCCGGTCGTCGCGTTGGCGAGCGGGCCATAGACGATGTAGCTGTGGCCCGTGACCCAGCCGATGTCGGCGGCGCACCAGTACACGTCGTCCGGCTTGATATCGAAGATCATCTCGTGGCTGTAGCTGGTGCCCAGCAGGTAGCCGGCGCTGCTGTGGAAGATGCCCTTGGGCTTGGCCGTGGAGCCCGACGTGTACAGCAGGTACAGCATGTGCTCGCTGTCGAGCGGCTCCGGCGGGCAGTCGGCCGCCTGGGAATCCACGATGTCGTGCCACCAATGGTCCCGCCCGTCGACCATCGTCGTGTCCGGCGCCGCGTCGCCCAGCCGCTGGACGACCAGGACGCCGTGCACCGACGGCGTCGACTCGAGCGCCTCGTCGACGGCGGGCTTGAGGACCCCCGGCTTGCCCTTGCGCCAGCCGCCATCGGCGGTGATGACGAGCTTCGCCTCGGCGTCGTTGATGCGTCCGGAGAGCGCCTCCGCCGAGAAGCCGCCGAAGACGACGGTGTGCGGCGCGCCGATCCGTGCGCAGGCGAGCATCGCGATCGGGAGCTCGGGGATCATGGGCATGTAGATCGCGACGCGATCGCCCTTGCCGACGCCCAGCGCGCGAAGTGCATTCGCCGCCTTCTGGACGTCGCGATGGAGGTCCGCGTACGTGATAGCGCGGGTGTCGCCCGGCTCCCCGATCCAGTGGTAGGCGACCTTGCTGCCCAGGCCGTTCTCGACGTGCCGGTCGACGCAGTTGTAGCTGACGTTCAGCTGGCCACCGTCGAACCAGCGGGCGAAGGGCAGGTCCCACTTGAGCGTCGTGTCGAACGGCTTGAACCAGCTGATGCGCTCGCGGGCCAGGTTCGCCCAGAACGCTTCGAAGTCCGTCTCCGCCTCGAGATACAGCGACGCCTGGGCGTTCGCCTGGGCCGTGAACGCTGGATCCGGGGGGAAGGTCCGCTGCTCGTTCAGCAGATTCTCGATCTCCGCGTTCGCGAGCTGCTCCGGATGGGCGGACTCCGTGCCGCTTGTCGACGCGCCGGACTGGGTCGGCTGGGCGGGCTGATCCACTATCGGGCAACCTCTGATCCTTGGCCCGGGATCGTACCAGCCATCGAATTGCCCGATCTGCGATGACCGGATTGGCCTAGTCCGCCGAGAGCGGGTCGGCCAGGCCTTCGTCGGGCGGCGGCGGCGCGCCGGGGTCGCGGGACAGGATGACCCGCTGGGGACGCGGGATCTCGATTTCGTGCTTCTTGAACGCGGCCAGCAGGCGCTTGCGGAACTCGCCCGCGGCGGCCCACTGGTCCGGCGCCCGCACGGTCCCGAGGACCTTCAGGGTGATGCCGTACTCCCCGAGTGCGGCGACGCGATCGACCCGCGGCGCTTCGAGGATTCGGCGCTTCCAGAGCGGGTCGGCGGCCATCGTGGCGCCAACCTCGTCGACCACGCCGGTCGCCACGTCGATGTCGGTGCCGTAGGCGACGACGACGTCCTGGTTGATTCGCGCCCAGACGCGGGTGAGGTTGCTCGCGATCTTGATCTCGCCGTTGGGCACGGTGTGGACGACGCCGTCGAGGTCGCGCAGGGTCGTCCGCCGGAGGCTGAAGTCCTCGACCTCGCCGGACACGCCGCCGGCGCGAATGACGTCGCCCTTGCTGAACTGGTTCTCGATGAGGATCAGGGCGCCGGTCAGGTAGTCGCGGACGAGGTGCTGCGCCCCGAAACCCACCGCGACGCCGACCACGCCCAGGCCCGCGACCGCCGGCCCGATGTCGAGGCCGAAGGCGCGCAGGACCATCAGGCCGGCGATGATGACGATGAAGAACCGGAGGACGTTGGCGCCCAGGTCGTCGAGCGTGTCCATCCGCTTCTTGAGCTCGACGGCCGACAGCTCCTTGGCCGTTCCCTCCGTCACCTCGCGATCCATCAGCGCCTTGACGACGCCGTGCACGAAGAGCCGCGAGGCGCGCAGCAGGACGACCGCCACCACCAGGACGAGCAGGATCGGGAGGGCGTACTCGCGCAACGTATCGATGATCGTCGCCCACGGTTGCTTCCCGAGATCCATACCCCGAGGTTAGCCGAGGACGTGTGCCAGCGGATCTAGCTCGGGGTCCCCGCGTCGGAGGCCATGCTCCATTGCGACGACTGGGTGCCGTGCATCTGGCCCTTCGCGCGGGCCTCGAGGGCGGCATCCAGCGAGTCGGCGAAGATCGTGACGATCCGGTCCACGACGTCCTCGCGGGCGTGGGCCTCGCAGAAGAACCACGGTTCGCGCGAGTCCGGCTCGGGCATCGCGCCCCGGGCGTGCATGCCCATCGCGATGGCGTCGTACAGGTCGTGGTCCGAGCCGGCCCAGTCGCGGTACTCGGTGGGCGCCTGCTCCGCGAACATGATCCCGAACATCGACGGATGGCCGGTGAAGACGTACGGCAGCCCGCGCTCCGAGATGACCTCGGCGAGTCCTGCCTGCACCGACCGGCCGACCTGGTGGATCGACTCGAGCGCCTCCGTGTCGCGGAGGATCTTGAGGGTCGCCACCGATGCCGCCGCGGCGACGCGATTGCCGGCATACGTCCCGCCGTGGCTGACCTTGTCGGGCAGCACGGACATGACCTCGTCGCTGCCGCCGAACGCGGCCGCGGGATAGCCGTTGCCCATCGCCTTGGCGAAGGTCGCGAGGTCGGGCGTGACGCCGAAGTACTCGGCCGCACCGCCGCGGGCGAACCGGAAGCCGGTCTTCACCTCGTCGAAGATCAGCAGCGCCCCGAATTCCCGGGTCAGGGCCCGCATCTCCTCGTGGAAGCCGGGCCGCGGCATGATCCCCTGGGCATTGCCGAGGACGGGCTCCACGATGATCGCGGCGATGTCCCCACCGTCGCGCTCGAAGATCCGGCGCAGGACGGCGATCTCGTTGTAGCGGGCCGGGATGATCGTCCGGGTGACCGCCTCGGGGATGCCGCGGCCCCACGCCAGGCCGACCGGGTTGTCCTCGTCGCCGAGCTCGGCCATGTCGTTCGGGGTCACCGACACGAGCGCGTAGTCGTGCACGCCGTGGTACTGGCCCTCGAACTTCACGATCTTGTTGCGACCGGTGTAGGCGCGGGCGATGCGCATCGCGTGCATCGTTGCCTCGGTGCCCGAGACGGTCATGCGCGCCTTGCCGACCCAGCCGGTGAGCTGCTTGAGCAGCTCCATCGCCTCGACCTCGTCCTCCGAGGTGAGCGAGAAGCTCACGCCGCGGCGCATGCGCTCGTTCACGTAGTCGTCGACGCGGTCGTCGCCGTGACCCAGGATCACGGGGCCGTAGCCCATGCGCAGGTCGATGTACTCGTTGCCGTCGAGATCCCAGACGCGGCCGCCCTTGCCACGGTCGATGTAGACCGTGTCATCGCCCCAGGCGCGGAAGTTGGAGTTCGTCCCGCCGGGCATCGTCTGCAGGGCGCGCCGGTACAGGTCGCTCTGGCGCTGCCGATTGAGCGGAGGCGGCTGTTGGGCGGACATTGGGCTCCTTGCTGCCGTGGGCCGCGACTCAGTGCTGGAATCGTGCCACGCGGTCTGGGCGCCGTCAAAGGGCGTTATTCGCACGGACCTGACGGGTTTCGTGCGAATCGCGCAGCCCTTGCCGTCATACCGGCGCCGTCGATGCCGGGCCGTCGAAGTCGCGTCGGCTCCGTCCGGGACCGCGCGCTGCTAGACCGGCGCGGTCACCCAGTTCGGCAGCTCACGCGCCAGCGTCGCCAGCGGCAGCGAACCGTGGCCCAGGAGCTGGTCATGGAACTCGCGCAGGTCGAACGCGTCGCCGTCGCGGGCCGCGAGCTCGCGTCGGAGCCGCTCGATCTCCAGCTGGCCGACCTTGTACGTCAGCGCCTGCGCCGGCCAGCAGATGTAGCGGTCCGTCTCGATGACGGCGTCCGTCTCGGTCAGGCCCGCATCGAGCAGGGTGTCGATCGACTGCTGGCGCGTCCAGCGGAGGGCGTGCATGCCGGTGTCGACGACGAGCCGCGCCGCGCGCCAGGCCTGGGCATCCAGCATCCCGAAGCGCTCGGCCTCATTGCGGTACAGGCCCATCTCGTCGGCGAGGCGCTCCGCGTACAGCCCCCAGCCCTCGACGTAGGCGCCGCCGGCGTAGCGCGCGGCGAAGCGCCGGAAGTTGTTCAGGGCCGTGTTCTCGCTCTCCAGCGAGATCTGGAAGTGGTGGCCCGGGATGGCCTCGTGGTAGGTCGTCGCGGCCAGGCGGGAGAAGGTCCGCGAGGGCAGGTCGAAGGTGTTCACGTAATAGGTGCCGGGCCGGGTGGTGTCTGCCGACGGCGGGTAGTAGTAGGCGAACGGCGCGTCGCGCTCCTTGTACTCCTCGACCGGGATCACTCGGCACAGGGAGACGGGGGCGCGGCGGAACATCGCCGGCGCGAGCTCGAAGGCGCGCTCGATGTCGTCCGTGGCGCGGGCGATGAGGTGTGCCTGCGAGACGGCCTGGTTGGCCTCGTCCTCCGCGATAGAGGCGCGGTAGGCGCGCGTGTCGTCGCCGAACCCGGCGGCGTTGGAGATCGCCCGGCGCTCGTCCTCGATCGACTCGAGCTGGTCCAGGCCGGTCTGGTGGACCTGCTGCGGGTCCAGGTCGAGGGTCGTCCAGCGCAGGATCTGGGTCCGGTACAGCTCATCGCCATCGGGCGCGGACCAGAGGCCGTTCTCGGGCCGGCTCGCGGCGAGGTAGTCGCCCTTGAGCGCCTCGAGGAACGCGCCGATGGCCGGCTGGACCTCGTCCCGGATGACATCGCGGATTGCCTCGCGATCCTCCTCGCGGGCCACGGTGACCAGCGAGGGCACGACGGCCTCCTCGATCGGCGTCGCGAGCATCCGCTCCAGCTGCGCGATCGTCCGCTCTGCCACGATGCGCGGCGCGGTCAGGCCGCTGGCACGCGCCTCCCGGGTCAGCTCGACGTTGTCCGCCATGTACTTCGGGTAGGCGTGGAGGCGGGCCATGAACAGCTCGAGCCGCTCGGGGGTATCGGCGGCCTGGAACTGGCACAGCTGCGGCAGGAGCTGCTGCGGGCCGCCCATCTGGTCGACCACCTGGAGGGTGTCGATCCGCTGGTCGTCCTGGACGATGAAGATCTCGCCGATCACGCGCAGCACGTCGCGCGTGATCAGGTCCTCGACCGACAGGCCCTCCTCGGGGATCGCGAGCGCCGCGTCGCGCATGTCCTCGGCGAACTGCCGCGCCTTCGCGCGTCCTTCGGGGCTGGGGTCGGGCAGCTTGTCGTCGTACCGGGCGTCGCCGTTGATCGTGGCGCTGATCGGGCTCAGCTCCTTGAAGCGCTCCCAGAACGAGTCGGCAAGCTG
>DATKBR010000027.1:0-12350 GCA_035513775.1 Candidatus Limnocylindria bacterium | reverse complement strand
CCTCGGAGGAGCTCGCCCAGGAGCTGGCCCTCCCGCTCTGGAAGCCCCACGAAGACTCGCCGTCGCTCGATGTCGACGGAGGTGACCTCGTCGTCGGCCCCGTTGATCGCGAACCGGCGCCGGAGCTCGTGCATCGGCACGTAGGCGCGACTCTTGATGAACCGGCGCAGCTGCGGCGCGGTCGCTCCACGCTCCAGCGCGCCGTTCTCGCCACCTGCCGGCGGCCGCCCGGGCGCGGCGGGCATCGACGGCCGTGGGGTGGTGGGCGCGGCGGGAGCCGGGGTTGCTGCGTGCTCCGGAACGGCCTGGAGCTCGCTTGGTCCCGCCTTCTCGACGGGCGGAACCTGGTTTGTGGCTGGCGGCGCAGTCCGTTGTGGCGCTGGCGTGGCGGTTGGAGCGGGCGTCGCCGCCGGCAGCTGCAACGGGCGTTCCGAGGTCGGGCTGGTTTGCGCCTCTGCAGCCGGCGCGGCCGGCATCTGCCTGGGGCGAGCCGTCGGACGGCCGGCGGCGGGGGGCGCGGTGGCGGGCCGAGACGTCTCGCGGTCCGGGGCCGTCGTCGGATGGTCCGGCGTCGAAGCCGGGCGGCGCGGGACCCGCCCCAGCTGGGCGTGGCGACGCGAGCCGTGATGGCAGCGTCGGCTCATCGGCCGAGATAGGCGGCGCCGGGGCGCCGCGGGTGGTGCGTGCTCATGTCGGGCCTGTGAGTGGTTCGCGTGGGCTGGATGCCCGTCGCAGGGATCATACCCCGCGTCGCCGAAGACCTAGCCGTCCACCACCAGGAGGTCGTGCGGGGCGAGGTTGAGCACGTCCGGGCCGTCGGCACCGCAGATGACGATGTCCTCGATCCGGACTCCGAAGCGCCCGTCGAGGTAGATGCCCGGTTCGATGCTGAAGGCGTAGCCGAGCTCGATGGGCTCGTCGTTGCCGGCGACCAGATACGGCTCCTCGTGGGCCTCGAGGCCGATTCCGTGCCCGAGCCGATGAATGAACGCGTCGCCGTAGCCCCCGTCGCGGATGACCGCGCGGGCAATCTCATCGAGCTCTCCGCACGCAACGCCCGGCCGGACCGCGTCGCTGGCCGCCGCCTGCGCTTGCCGCACGAGCGCGAAGACCTCCAGGAACCCCGGCGTCGGGGCCGCCGCCTCGTCGCCGCCGGTGACCCACAGGGTTCGCGTGATGTCGGAGCCGTAGCCGTCGAACGTGCCGCCGATGTCGAGGACGATCGGGTCGCCTGCCTGGATGACCCGCTCGCTCGCCGCGTGGTGGGGCGAGGCCGAGTTGAGCCCCGACGCGACGATCGCGAACGACGCCGCCTCGTGGCCCTCGGCGACCAGGCGCTCCCGCACCTCCGCGCTGACGTCTGCTTCCGTACGACCCAAGAGCCGCCCGGCCGCAACCTGCCCGATTACCCGGTCTGCGGCATGCGCCGCGCGGCGGAGGAGCTCGATCTCGTCGGTGCCCTTGACCATCCGCAGCGCGCGAGTGACCTCGGTGGCGAGTCCCAGGGCACGGCCCGGAAGCGTGCGCTGGAGGGCAAGCAGGTGCAGCGCGGGCAGGCCCGGATCGACCAGCAGGCGAGCCGTCGGATCGACGCCCGACTCCCCTGCCGCGGCCGCCAGACGGCCCGCGACGAGGACGTAGGGATCATCCGTCTCGTCCCACGCCACGACCTCGACGAGGTCCGCCTCGGCCGCGGGGCTCGCTGCTGCGGCCATCGCCTCCAGGCGGGGGACGATCAGGCCGGCCCCGCCGGCGGCGGGCAGCACGAGCATCGTCAGGCGCTCCAGCGGATGGGTCGCGTAGCCGGTGAGGTAGCGCAGCTCCGCGCCGATGCCGATCAGGAGTGCCGCGGCGCCGCGATCCCGGAGTCCTGCCTGGGCGCGCGCCAGTCGATCGGCGAAGCCCGATGCCCCGGCGGTCATCGCGCCAGCCAGGTCGCGAGGGCCCGCGGACCATCCTCGAATAGCGCTCGATACGTGAACACTCGCTCCGCGCCCGCCGCGATTGCGGCCTTGCGGAGGGCGACGTCGTCGTGCTGCCCCACCGCGACGACCCTAGCTCCCGTGCCGGTGGCGACCCGGATCGCGTCGACGCCGTCGTAGGCGCGCGCGGTGAGGTCGATTATGGCCAGCCCGACGCCTCGGTCGGCCTCGCCACCGGGGGTGAGCAGCGAAACCAGGTCCTCGAGGCGACGCGCGCGCCGCGGTCGCGCGCCCGCGGCGGTGAGGGCGTCCGAGAGGCGGGTGGCCCAGATCAGGTCGTCCGCCAGGACGACGACGGTTCGAGCTGCTGCGGCGAGCTCAGTCAAGGTCCGCGGCGAGGTGCCGGAAGACGTCCCGCGCCGACACCACCCCGACCGGCACGCCACCCTTGACGATGGGTACGTGGCGGAACCCGCCGACGGCCATCTTGTGGATCGCCACGGCAACGGGATCACCGCTCCGCAGGATCACGGGATCCTGGGTCATCACGTCGCCCAACGTCAGGCCGTCGATGGGCCGCCCGGCCACCTTGAGGATCGCGTCGCGATCGGTGAAGATGCCGACGAGGGCGTCGTTCTCGGTGACGAGGAGGCAGTCGACGCTCGCCGACTGCATGCGGTCGATCGCCTCCGCGACGGACGCGCCGATGTCGATCAGGTTCGGGCCGGGTGCGCCGAGCTCGTCGAGGTGGAGGCCGAGCAGGTCGCCGCGGAAGGTCGTGATCTGCTGGGGCGTATCGACGTTCCGCAGGTCCGCCCCACAGTTGGCGCAGGTGTCATCGCCTGGAAAATTCCCAAACCGGCAGGCGGGGCAGATCACGACGCGTACCTACTCCACGGTCCAGGTTTCGCCGGAGTTGAGGAGCTTCCCCAGGTCGCCACCGCCGCGCGCGGCGGTGGCCTGAGCGAGCTGGTCGGTAATCAGCTGGTCGTGCGTCGGGCGCGAGATGTTGCGGATGACGCCAACCGGCACCGGGAAGTCCGGCCACCACAGGTGCGCGAGCATGAACGCGATGAGCGGGTCGGTCTCGTCGTGGACCAGCAGGTCCGCCTCGGTGACGCCCGCCTCGCCGACCGTGACGACCTTGGGCTGATGGCCGTCGAGGCGGATGCCCTTGTCGCGGTCCTTGCCGAAGATCATCGGCTGCCCGTGCTCCAGCGACAGCATCCGGTCCTCGCGGACCTCGCGGTCGGTGAAGTCGCGGAAGGCGCCGTCGTTGAAGATGTTGCAGTTCTGGAGGACCTCGACGAACGTCGAGCCCCGGTGGGTGCCGGCCCCCTCGAGCGTCTTCTGTAGATGCTCCGTGTGGGTATCGACCGAGCGGGCGATAAAGCTCGCCTCGGCCGCGAGCGCGATCGCCAGCGGGCTGACCGGGAAGTCGACCGTGCCGTACGGCGACGACTTCGTCACCTTGCCGAACTCCGAGGTGGGGCTCGCCTGGCCCTTGGTGAGCCCGTAGATCCGGTTGTTGAACATGATGATTCGAACGTCCACGTTGCGGCGCAGGGCGTGGATCAGGTGGTTGCCGCCGATCGACAGGGCGTCGCCGTCGCCCGTGATCACCCAGACCATCAGATCTGGCCGGGCGGCCTTGAGGCCCGTCGCGATCGCCGGCGCGCGGCCGTGGATCGTGTGGAAGCCGTACGTGTTCATGTAGTACGGCAGCCGGCCGGAGCAGCCGATGCCGGAGATGAAGACGATGTTCTCCTTGGGATACCCGAAGTCCGGCATCACCTTCTGGGTCTGGGCGAGGATCGAGTAGTCGCCGCAGCCCGGGCACCAGCGGACCTCCTGGTCGGAGACGAAGTCCTTCCGGGTCAGGACCGGCAGCTCCGTGGCGGTGGACGCGTCGGCGACCGCAGCACCCGTGCCGCTGCCCGGCGCGCCGTTGCTGTTGCTCGCCTTAGGCCGCAGCAGGTTGCCGTCCGTGGGATTACCGTCGCTCATGCCACCGTCACCCCGAGCGTCGCGATGACCCGTTCCGCTTCGGTCTCCAGCTCGGCGATGCGGAACGGCTTGCCGCGGACCCGGTTGTAGCCGATCGCGTCGACCAGGAACCGGGCACGGATGAGCATCAGCAGCTGGCCCAGGTTGACCTCCGGGATGAGCACCTTCCGGTACGCCCGGAGCACGTCCTCCGTATTCGCCGGCATCGGGTTGAGGTAGCGCATCTGGGCGTGGGCGATGGATGCGCCGCGGCCCTGGAGCCGCTCGACCGCGCTCCGGATCGCGCCGTAGGTGGAGCCCCAGCCCAGGACCAGGAGGTCGCCTTCGGCGGGGCCGTGAACCTCGAGTGGCGGGATGTCCGCCGCGATGCCGGCGATCTTCGCCTGGCGCAGCAGCTGCATCCGGTGGTGGTTGTCCGGGTCGTAGCTGACGTTGCCCAGGATGTCCGCCTTCTCGAGACCACCGATCCGATGCTCCAGCCCGGGCGTGCCGGGTACGGCCCACGGACGGGCGAGCGTCGTCTCGTCGCGCAGGTACGGATAGAAGCCCTCGCGCTCGGTCCGGTTCGGCACGGCGATCGAGGGCATGTCGGCCACGTCCGGGATCTGCCACGGCTCGGCGCCGCTGGCCAGGAACGCGTCGGACAGGTAGACCACCGGCGTCATGTACTTCAGCGCGATTCGCCACGCCTCGATCGAGAACGTGAAGCACTCGGCTGGGGTCGCCGGGGCCACTACGGCGACGGGCGAGTCCGAGTTGCGGCCGAACATCACCTGGAGCAGGTCCGCCTGCTCGGTCTTCGTGGGCATGCCGGTGGACGGGCCGGAGCGCTGGACGTCGACCACGACGAGCGGCAGTTCGACCATGACCGCGAGCCCCAGGGCTTCCTGCTTGAGCGCGATGCCCGGACCGGACGAGGCGGTCATGCCCATCGCGCCGCCGTAGCTGGCGCCGATGGCGGCCCCGATGGCCGCGATCTCGTCCTCGGCCTGGAACGTCTTGACGCCGAAGTTCTTGTAGCCCGCGAGCTGGTGGAGGATGTCCGAGGCAGGCGTGATCGGGTACGAGCCGTAGAAGATGTCGCGCCCGGCGAGCTGGGACGCGGCTACGAAGCCGAGCGCAGTCGCCTCGTTGCCGGTGATGTTCCGATACCGCCCGGGGGCGAGCTTCGCGGGCGGAACGATGTACCGCTCGTGGAAGATCTCGGTCGTCTCGCCGAAGTTGTAGCCCGCGTTCAGCGCGCGCTTGTTGCCCTCGGCGATCTCCGGGCGCTTGGAGAACTTCTCGTCGATCCAGGCGGTCGTCGCGGCACGGTCGCGCTCGTACAGCCAGAACATGAGGCCCAGCGCGAAGAAGTTCTTGGTCAGGTCGACCTGCTTGTTGGTGAGGCCAAGCCCCTCCAGCGCGCGGCTGTTGAGCGTCGACACCGGCACGCTGAACACGTTCCACTGCTTGAGCGAGCCGTCCGTGAGCGGGTTGGCGGCGTAGCCGACCTTCGTCAGGTTCTGGGGCGTGAACGCGTCCTCGTTGACGATGAGTGCGCCCCCCGCGGGTAGCTCACCCAGGTTGGCCTTGAGCGCCGCGGGGTTCATCGCCACGAGCACATCCGGGGCGTCCCCGGGGGTGTGGATCTCCGTGCTGGAGAAGCTCAGCTGGAAGCCGGACACGCCGGGCAGCGAGCCGGCCGGGGCGCGGATCTCGGCGGGGTAGTCCGGGAAGGTGCTGATGTCGTTGCCGAACGCCGCGGCATTCCTGGTGAACTGCGTCCCGGTGAGCTGCATCCCGTCGCCGGAATCGCCGGCGAACCGGATCGTGACTCGCTCGAGCTGCTTCTGGGTCGTCGGCGGGGGCGTGGGCGGGGCCTCGCTGCTCATGCGCCTTCCGTCGCGTCCATGAGCTGGTGCGGCCGGGGGGGCAGGTTGAGCAGCTCCTCCGGGAAGGCCTCGGCGAGGAACTTGAGCACGTCTACCGGGCGAACGACGCCGACCAGCACCGCCGCGTCGTCGACGAGCGGGACGTTGCGGAAACGGCCCGTCTGCATAAGCTCGATGGCGCGCCGGATCGGCTCGTCCAGGTGGAGCGTGTTCGGGTGGTCGACCATCAGGCGCTCGACCGGCTGCGACAGGTCGGTGCCCGGGCTGACCAGGCGGGCGAAGATGTCGCGCTCCGTCAGGACGCCCAGGAGGCGCCCGGCGGGGTCGGTCACGAAGACTGAATCGGCGGTGCCGGCCTCGCGAATGACCTCGAGGCACGCCTGCAGTGACGTCCCCGGCGCAACCGTCAGTGGCTCACGCATGGTGAGGCTTTTGAGCTTCTCGTCGATGAGGCCGGGGACGCGCGAGGCAACCGCGCGCTCGGTGAGTTCGGTCACGGAAGAAGTGTAGTGCGTTCCGATCAGACGCCCAGATCCACGGCCGCCGCCAGAGCGCCGCGGAGTACGCCCGCGAACAGGCGGTCGAAGTCCGGCCGTGACGCCGCGGGCATGGCCGTCCGGTGTCGAAGCCAGGTGAACGTATGCACGATGCGCCCCAGGCCCTGCGCAAGGTCGAACGCGCCACGGAGGTCCGGCGCCGAGGGACCCCACGGCTCCAGGTAGGCGTCGCGCAGCCGCGGGAACCAGCGATCCCGGCCAGGAGCGCCCTTCGTCTCTCCGAGTGACAGGTCCAGGCGAACCATCGAGAACAGCGGGTGGCCGATCCCGGCATCACCCCAGTCGAGGACGCGGAGGGTGCCGCGGTCGTCGTGGACGCTGCGCCCATGGAGGTCGTCGTGCTGCAGGGTGCTGACTGGATGCCGAGCGGCCAGCTCCATGCAGGCCGCCGAGAACCGCGGCGCGAAGGCCCGGAGCGCACGTAGCTCGTCCGGCTCCATGGGCAGGTCCGTGGCAACAAGCTCCTCGAACCGCTGGTCGAGGGTCTCCAGCCGGAGGTCAGGCACGCCGTGGGCGAGGTGGTCGGCGGTGCGTGCCGCCTCGCCGATCTGGAGCTCGGCATACCTCGGCAGCATTTCCAGCCACCGTGGCAGGACCTCGGTCGACCACTCGATGGGTTGGCCCGCATCGGCGGTGAGCAGCCAGCGCCGCTCCTCGTCAAACGCCAGCACGTGGGTGACCAGGCCCGGCCAGCGGCGGCCGAGGTCGGCGGTCAGGCGGGGCTCAAACCCCTGAACCGGGCGACAGGCCTTGAACCATGCCAGTCCGCCATCCACGAGGGGCACGGAACCGACGCTCGCCCAGGGCCGCTGGCGGGTGATCTCCAGCGGCCCTGCCGGCGTGACCGCCGCCCGGATCCAGTCCGCGGCCGCCGCGAGATCGAGGTCCTGGATCAGTGGCCTCGCGCTGCGGCCAGAGCGGCCTTCACGCCGTCGTTGACGAACGAGACGTCGGCGCCGATGCCGACGAACGTGTACCCGAGATCGAGGTGGGGCGCGAACGACGCAGGGTCGTACAGGAGGATCCCGGCGGCCTTGCCGTGGGCGCGACACGCGGCCACGACGCGGCGCAGCGCGTCCTGGTACGTCGGGTTCGCGAACTGGCCCGGGATGCCAAGGGAGTGCGACAGGTCCGCGGGGCCGACGAACAGGACGTCGACGCCGTCCGTCGACGCGAACGCGTCGGCGGCTTCGAGCGCGAGGGGTGACTCGATCTGGACGATGCCCACGATGTCGTCGTTGAGTGCGGCCACTCCGGCGTGATTCACGGTCCCGAGGCGCGCGCCGCGGGTAAGAAGCGCGACGCCACGCTGGCCGCCGGGTGGGTAGCGCAGGAAGGTCACGGCCTCGCGGACCTGCTCGGCAGTGTCGAGGCGCGGCACCACGATCCCGGCGGCGCCGAGATCCAGCGCGCGCCCGATGCGCAGCCGCTCGCCCGACTGGGGGCGCACGAGCGCCACGGACCCGCTGGCCTCGATGGCCGTCAGGTGCGCGAGGAGCTCGGATTCGGTCGTGTTGCCGTGCTCCAGGTCAACGACGACCCAGTCGAGACCGGCGCGACCGAGGAGCTCCGCCGAGCCCGGCGAGCCTAGGCTCGCCCACGCTCCGAACAAGGTCTCCCCGGCGAGGATGCGCCGGCGCAGGACGGCGCCCGGCACGACACCGGGATTCGAGGTGGTCACCTCCGTATCATGCCGCGATGGCGCACCCGCTGTGGCCCCTGTATGACCTGCGGCTCACGACCGCCGACGCCGCGGTCGGCGCGCTGGAGCTCCGACTGCCCACGGAGGCGGAGCTGCCGGCGTTCGTCGCGGTGGCGAGCCGCGGCATCCATCCGCCGGAGGAGATGCCCTTCTCGATCCCGTGGACGGACCTGCCGTCGCCGGCTCGCGAGCACGAGTCCTACAAGTGGTACATGTCCAGCCGTGCCGGTTGGAAGGTCACCGACTGGGTGCTGACCTGCGGCGTCTGGGTCGACGGGGAGCCGGCCGGCTTCCAGGACCTGCGAGCGACCGAGTTTCCGGTCTACCGGACCGTTGGGACCGGCTCGTGGCTCGGGCAGTCGTTCCAGGGTCGGGGCATCGGCAAGCTCATGCGCCAGGCCGTGCTCGCCCTCGCCTTCGACCACCTCGGGGCGCAGGTCGCGGAGACGGAGGCGTTCCTGAGCAACCCGGCTTCGAGCCGCGTCAGCCTCGGCGTCGGGTACGAGCCCAACGGCATCGGGCAGCTGTCGCAGCGCGGCGTGGCGCGCGATTCGCAGCGCTTCCGGATGACGCTCGACGGCTGGCGCGCGCGACCGCGTCCCACCGTCAACGTCGAAGGGCTGGATGCGTGCCGCGAGCTGTTCGGGCTGCCCGACGCAGACGGATCCGCTACGGCCGGTTGAGCGACGGCGCGCTGGCTGACCAGCGGCCGACGGCGCTGGTCGACTCGCGCCCGGCGACGCCGGCCGTCACGGGTGCGACAGAGAGGCGCTCCTGCGCTCCGTGCCCACTCGCGCGGCCTGCTCGATGTCGCCGAGGCGCTCCATGGCGTCCAGGCCCAGGTCCATGAGGGCGGCATCACCGCCGATGATCCCGAGCTCCGTACGCACGCGGGCGATGGATGGGATCGCGCCCATTGCCTCGAAGGCTGCGAGTGCCGCCTCGAGATCCGCGCGGCTGTCCGTCACGACGCCACGAAGGCGGAGCGCCTGCGCGGTTATGAGCCCGAGACCGCGAGCTCCGGCGTACTCCAGGAGATCGTCCAGCACGGCAATCCCGACTGGATGGCGCCGATCGGCCAGGAGGCCCAGGCCGAGGTGCACGTAGTCCTGCCGTCCCGCGAAGTTTCGGAAGTCGCCCACGACGTCGCGCACCAGCGCCGGGAGGTCGTCGTGGACGTACGCCATCAGGCGGCGCGTCCGGATCTCCACGTCTGATCGCTCCTGGATCGCCAGGACGACGCCCTGCCACCGTTCCGCCCCGATGGGATCGCCGCGGCCGCGTGCAATGGTCAAGGCGGCGAGGAAGCCACTGAGCGCGTACCACGGTGCCTTCAACTCCGACTCGTGCCAGGCGCGTTCGGCGCGGGCCGCCTCGACCAGCGCCTCGTCCCAGCGGCCGAGGGCGTGCAGGGCGAGCACCCGCCAGGCGGTTGCGCCGAGAACGAATGCCGACGCCTGGCCCTGTACCAGCCCCGCTCGAGCGCGCTCGGCGGATACCTCGGCGTCGGCGAGCTCGCCGAGCACGAACTGTCCCCAGGCCTGCACGATCCAGGCGTCGGCGCGCTCACCGGTGGAGACGCGATCCTCGAAGGCGTGGCGCTCTTCAGCGAGCTCCACCACCCGCCGCATCTCGTCGCGGCCGATCTCGACCGCGCCCGAGGCGTCGTACGCCGCACTGATCAGGTCGGGCTGACCCAGCCGTCGCGCCGTCTCGAGGGCCCGTGCCGCCCAGACGGCGTCACGCTCCAGCTCCTCGGGGTCGTTGAAGTCGTTGAGCCCCTGGCGGAACCCCAGTGCCAGCTGCCCGTGGAGTCGGGCCGCGTCGGTCTCGGCGCCTGGCAGCAGGCGCCGGATGATGTCGTAGCGGCGGGCGCTCTCGGCATCGCTCAGCCGGCGTCCGATGGACCCCGTCCAGCGCGCACGGACGGTCATGGCCTGGCCGAGTGTTCGCAGCTCGTGCTCCGGCCCGAGCCCGAGCTCCAGCCCAAGCTCCCAAGCCCGCTCGAACGCCTCGGCGCCCTGGTCGCCGCCAGTCCAGATCTGGCCCAGTCGCTCGTACATGTGGGGCTGGACCGCCGGCTCGGCGAGGTCGATGGCGGCATTCAGGTGCCGGGAGGCCTCTACGGTTGCGGCCCCGGCAGCGGCTGCCTCGGCCGCGCGGCGCAGCCAAATCACGGCGCTCGTCTTGAGCTCCTCCGATACCGGCTCAGCCAGCACCGATGACATCGAGACCGCCTCGCGGAAGTGGAAAGCCACCAGCTCGGCGAGCTCGTCGGCGCGACCCGTCGCGTCCGCCTGGGCCTCCAGCCACCGGCCCGCCGTGCCATGAATCCGCGCACGCTCTGCCCGGGGCAGCGTGTGGTAGGCGACCTCTCGGATGAGGATGTGGCGGAACGTGACCGCGCTCGGCGGCGTGTGCCTCACGAGGTCGCGATCAAGGAGGTCCTCGATCGCCTGGAGGACGATTGCTTCGTCAAGGGACGCATCCACCGCTGGGATCGCGCGCGGCTCGAATGAGCGACCGAGGACCGCGCCCAGCTGCACGACCCGGCGCGCCGCCGGCGGAAGCGCGTCGAGCCGCGCGAGCACGGTGGCGTGGACAGTGTCGGGGAGTGCCGCGATTGCGCCGGGGACGGCGGCGGCGTTCGGCGCCGGCCCTAGTCGCTCTGACAGCGAGCGCACGATCTCGCCCGCGTAGAACGGGTTGCCCTCCGCCCGCGCGACGACCGCGTCGACGATCTGCTGGTCCGGCGCATCGAGGAGGTCGGCGACAAGTGCTGCGATTTCGCCGGACGGCAGTGGTTCGAGCGAGATCGATACGGCATTACGCCGGCCGCCTCCCCAGGTCGGTCGCCGATCGAGCAGTTCCGGTCGCGCGAGCGCGATCATCAGCAGGGGCACATCCGCGCGTGGCTGGAGCATCGCCTCGACCAGGTCGAGAAGGCTGTCGCTCGACCAATGAAGGTCCTCGATGACGACGACCTGCGTGGCGCGCTCCCCGGCAAGCTCGACGAGGCGTCGCCAGGCGGCGAAGACCGCGAGGCGATCCCCCTCCATCTCCGCCGCGCCAACCGTTGCGGCCAGGAGCTCCGCGAAGCGGTCGGCTTCGGGCTCGCCTGCCTCGCGCAGCCAGGACGCCACCGCCGCCCTGAGCGCTTCGGGTGTCGAGTCGTCGTCGAGCCCAACGATCGACAGCAGGATCGCCCGCATCGGCCAGTAGGTCAGGCGCTGGCCGTACGGGAGGCATTGCGCGATCGCGACGTGCACGCCCGGGTCCAGGCGATCGAGGAACTCCTCGAGCAACCGTGACTTGCCCACGCCCGCGGGCGCGACGACGCTGACCAGGAATGGACGGCGCTCCTCGAAGGTGCGCCGGGCGACGAGCTCCAGCTGGTCCAGGTCCGCCTCGCGACCGACGATCGGCGTTGACCGACGTCGGGGACGCGTGCTTGCAACGCCCATGAGCTGGCGTGCAGCGATCGGCGCCGCCTTGCCTTTCGCCTCGACCTCGACCAGGGGCCCGAACTGGAACCGGTCGCCGACGGCGCGAACCGTACGGTCGCCGACGAGGATCCCCCACTGCTCCGCTGCCTGCTGGAGTCGGGCGGCGGTGTTGACCGGATCGCCGGTGACGAGCACCTGCGCGTTCGCCTCGCGCGACGCGATGACCTCGCCGCCATTCACTCCGAGCCGGAGCGGGACGCGCGTCGACAGGACCGGGTCCGCGCGAACCCGGTCGCGGAGCTCGATCGCCGCCGACAGGGCACGCGCCGGGTCGTCGTCATGTGCGATGGGCGAGCCGAAGACGGCCATGATCGCGTCGCCTATGAACTTCTCGACGCGACCGCCGTGGCGCTCCACCGAGTCGGTGGCGATCCCGAACAGCCGGGCGAGGATGGCGCGGACATCCTCGGGGTCGAGCGCCTCGCCCAGCGTCGTGGAGCCGACGACGTCGGCGAAGAGGACGGTGACGAGCCGGCGCTCCTCGGCCATCGCCTACTCGAAGATCGCAGCGAGCGTGGTCATTGGCGGGAGTATGGCGCGAGCGGCCATCTGGCTGCGATGCGTCGCCGCCCGGCGTGAACGTTTCCGCCTGGGCCGGTTCCATACTCATCGAGGCGACCAGATGGGTCGCACCAACCAGGGCCCGCCGACGCAGGTCGACCTCGTGGTCCGGGCGAGCAGAGGCGATCGCGACGCCTTCGCGACGCTCGCCCAGGCGACCGTCGATCCCTGCTTTGGGCTGACGGAGGGTCCTGCTAGCCTCCCTCGATGCCCCGCCCGGT
>DATKBR010000026.1:0-5811 GCA_035513775.1 Candidatus Limnocylindria bacterium | reverse complement strand
GACGCGGTCGATCGCGGCGCCAAGGTCCTCGTATGCCCCGGCGTCGACCTGCTGGAACGTCGGAATGCACCGTCGGTCCAACCCGTCGTACTGGGCCTTCATGGTGCTGATCTTCGCGTTTTCGCTCAGGGCGTGGGCCCTGGCGCGCATCGGGTTCATGACCTTCGCCGCGGGGCTGTACGCGTATACGCGGGTGTGAGAGGGTACGCGCTGGCAACCTCTCAGGGACGCGGTCATCTCCCCACCCGCTGCCGCAGCTCGTCGAACCAGTTGACCACGATCTCGATAGGAAGGACCGGCGCATCCAGTGGGGTGACGAGCGTCGCCGAGAGGCTTCGGGTCGACGAGGATGCCGAGCGGCTTGCGACTGCAGCTTCACCAGACGGGGAACCCGTCGAAGCCCTCCTTCCGGTGGGTGATGTCCCACGCCCTGCCGGTCTCGAGATGGACGAGGAAGATGTCGGCCTTGGCGCCGGGCAGGTCCCAGCCCACCTCGGCGACGAGGAACGACCCGTCGGGCGAGAAGCCGCCGGGCAGCACGTGTAGGAGGCCGTCGTCGTCCGGGTCCCACACGACATGGGACGCCCCGCCCGCCGGGCTCACGCGCCGGATCGCCGCGTTCGCGGGAACGAACGCGCCGAAGATGATCGTGCTTCCGTCCGGCGACCACTGCGCCTGGTGCGCGGGATCCTCCGTGATGCGCCGGCGGTCCGATCCGTCCGGCCGGGCCGTCCAGAGCCGCCACAGGTTGCGGTCACCGCTACCCTCGCGGCTCTCGTAGACGATTTGGGACCCGTCGGGCGCCCACTCGGGCCACGTGCCGCCTCCGCCGCACGGATCCTCGATGAGCTTCTGCGATCCGCTGCCGTCGAGCGTTCTGAGCCAGATTTCGTGCATGGCTATCGGACAGTTCGGCGCGCCGCCTTTCGTGAAGTAGGCCACGCGAGTGCCGTCGGGCGACCAGGCCCCGCCACCGGCGTTGCCCGGCATGGCAAGCGCATCCGCGCCGCCGTCCGCGGGCACGGTCCATAATCCGCCTTCGAGCTCACCCTCAAACACGCGGGCGAACAGCACCTGCCGGCGATCCGGGCTCCACTCGGTGTCCTTGTCCCGGTGGTCCGAAGCGGTAAGGCGAATCAGGTCGGTGCCATCCGGCTTCATGGTGAAGATGTCCCACTGGTTGTTGCCTGCCTCGCGGTCTGAGGCGAACGCGATGCGGCCGCCCTCGACGGCGCCCACGCTGAAATCGATCGACAGGTCGCGGACGGTCAGGCGAATCGTCTGCTCGCCGAGTTCGGGCCCGAGCGTCCAGCGCGCCTGATGCAGCCCCTCGATCAGCGGGTAGTTGAGCGCCTCCCCACCGCCCCGCACGACCGTCCATCGGGCCGGGGCGACGTCGCTGCCGACGGCATTGCCGGTCCGGTCCGTGGCGCGCGCCGCGACCACGTCCAGCAGCCGGTTCTCCGCGAACCAGGCGGGCGGCGGCTGCTCCACCGGCTCGAGGCGTATGGGAGCGCCCGGCAGGATCCCGAGCTGGAACTCGATGCGGCTCCCGCCGTCCTGCAGCATCGCGACGACCAGCGCGAAGCCGGCCGTCTCGCCCAGCGTCGCCGACGTTTCGGCCTCGCCGAGGGCGTCGGTCGTCGCGGTGCCGCTCGAAAGCGTGACGTCGCCCTCCTCGACCGTGAACCGGACGGGCGCGCCGGCCAGCGCGCGCCCGGACGCGTCCATGGCGCGGACGCGGAGCGGCTGCGGTAGCCTCGCACCGATCGTGTCATTCTGCGCTCCGCCCGAGACTATGACGAGCGTGGCGGACGGGCCGGCCGGCGTCGCGCCATCGCCTCCGCAGGCGGCCGCCATCACGGCCGCCGCGAGCCCGTGCAGTACGGTGCGCGTGCCCATCACTTCCTCCGCAGCACGAGGCGGAACGGCATGTGCCACTCGCCGATCTTCACGTCCTCGGCGTCGCCTTTCGTGGCGAGCGTCATCAGCACCGCCACCTGCTCTGACATGGACTCGACGATCCACGTGTCCGCGTCCACTCGGGTCACGAAGACCTGGTTCGGATCGTCGGGGTGGTCGATCTCGCGGTCGCCCCAGAGCACCTTGTAATTGAGGTCGTCCGCCACCCAGAGCAGCCGGGACTGGCCGGTCACCGTCTCGCCCGGCGCGAGGTTTTGCATCCCTCCCGGCACGTCGGTGACGTTCCACTTGGCCTCGACGCACTCCTCATGGAAGGGCGGGTCGTCCTCGGGTCCGGGGTCATCGGCATCGGCGCGATCGCCGAAATCCACACAGACAGTGCGGATGAGCGCGGGCGCGCGTCCCCTGTCCGTGTCCGAGTCGAAGACGAACTGGCCAAATTCGGCCACCATGGCCTCGACGCGGTCGACGCCGTGCACGTAATCTCCGGCCCCGTCACTCGTCACGCGATCGGTACCTTCGTCCCGGAAACCGACGACGAGCGCGATATCGTCGCCGCCTCCTCCGGGGCCGCCGGCGTGGCCGGGTGAGTGGTGTAGCCGTGGGTCGAGATCGATGGGACTGGACCCCTCGTCTGCGCAGCCGGCGAGGGCAGCGGCGAGGGCGATCATCGCGAGGCCGAGGCGGGCGTCGTGCATGAAACCTCCCTTTCGAGGTGGGCGCGCCGGCAGCTTCACGCGCAGGCGCGGCGCGCGGGCGTGCATCGGCGGCGCGTGTCGCCTACATTCGGGTATCTAATGCCCGGGCGTCAGGAGACCGTGACGGAACCGTCACGCCCGGCGCGGGAGTCATCCCGCCGCGAGCTGCCTTCGTCCGCCTGACCTGCCGATGATCCAGCTGCGTGTGCTTGGCCCGCCTGTCCTCGAGCGCCTCACGGGGGAACGACGCCGGCCCGTCCATCTCGGGCCCCGGCGCCTGGCCCTGCTCGCCTATCTGGCAGTCGCGGGCGCGGAACGTCCGGTCCGCCGAGACACGCTGCTCGCGCTGTTCTGGCCGGAACGCAGCACCGACCGCGCGCGCGCCGCCCTCCGTCAGGCGCTTTACTCGCTGCGCTCGCACCTCGGCGAGAGCGTCGTGGACGCTCGGGGCGACGACGAGCTGGCGGTTACCGGCGCGGTCCGCTGCGATGCCTGCACGTTCCGCGAAGCGGTGCGGGCGGGCCGGTGGGCGGACGCGGTGGCAGTGTACTGCGGTGACTTCCTGGAGGGCTTCTTCGCCCGCGGCGCGCCCGAGTTCGAGCGATGGATGGACCAGGTGCGTTCGAACCTCCGGCGGGATGCGGCCGAGGCGGCCTGGAAGGCCGCCACCACCCTCGGCCGCCATGCTCCGCCCGCACGGGTCGCCCGGCTGGCGGAGAGGGCCGTCTCCTTGGCCCCACACGACGAGGCCTTGGCCCGGCGCGCGATCGAGCTGCTCGACTCGATCGGCAACGCACCCGCCGCGATCGCGCTGTACGAACGCTTCGCTGAGGGGCTTCGGGAGGACTACGAGTTGGACCCGTCCGACGAGACGGCTCGCCTGGCTGCGGCGATCCGCGCAGTCCGCACCCGAAAGAGCTCTCCTTCGCAGGAGACGGAGCGGCAGGCCGCCTGGCCGATCGCCGCCGACGAGGCGCGTGTTGCCGCAGGACCTCCAGAGGCGGCGCCTGAACCTCCGGCCCGGCAGCTGGCGCGCGGAGCGCCGGCGAAACGGTCGCCGCGCCGACCTGCGGCCGAGGATGCCGCGGCGCGGCGAATCCGCCGGATCTGGCGCGGATTCGCGGCGGCGGGGGCCGCCTCGATCGGGCTCGGCCTGGCGATCAACTTCGTCGTAGGCGGCTTGGCGCCTTCCTTCGACCCCCCGGTTACGCTCGCCGTCCTGCCGCTCCGCGAGCTCGGTGATTCCCGCTACCCGGGCTTCGCCGAAGGTTTGACCGACGAGCTGCGCAGCCGGCTCGCCCAGAATCCCCGGCTGCGCATCGCCGCGCGCGCCCGCTCCGAGGCCCTGAGCGAGGCGGACGACCCGGCCACGGAGATCGCCCGCCTGCTCGGCGCCGAGTTCCTGCTGTCGGGCAGCATCCGGTGGTCGGCCGATCCGGGTGACCCGGTCCGGATCCGCGTCACGCCGAGCCTGGTGCACGTGGCGGACGGGACGGAGATCTGGTCGGACCGCTACGATGCGCTGCTCGAAGACGCGTTCGCCGTGCAGTCCCGTATCGCCGCCGCCGTCACCGCACGCCTCGGGCTCACGCTCGGCGGCTCACCGCCGGCGGGTCCGGAGGTCGACACCCCGCCCACCGCCGACCCGTTGGCCTACGCCCACTATCTCCAAGGCAGCCATTTCCTGAGCCGAGAGTGGGTGGGCCGGAACCTCCGGCTCGCATCCCAGATGCTTCGCAAGGCGGTGGAGCTGGATCCTGCTTTTGCGCTCGCGTGGGCACGCCTCTCGATGGCCGATTCGGAGCTGTACCAGGCCTACTGGGACCGCAGCGACTCTGTGCGCGCGAGCGCGGGCCAGGCGGCCAGGCGCGCGCTCGAGCTCGAGCCCGACCTGACGGAGGGCCTGCTGGCGCGCGGCCTTTATCACTATCGCATCGAGTTCGACTACGCGAAGAGCCTGCGCGACCTCGAGCGCGTGGCGCGACGCCGGCCCGGCGATCCCCACGTGTTGAGCGTGCTCGCCTACCTCGAGCGGCGCCGCGGGAACTGGGACCGCGCGGTCGAGCTGCACGAACGCGCTCTCGCGCTGGACCCGCACTACGCCTCCGGTCGCGCAGGCGCGATGTGGACGTACGTCAAGATGCGGCGATACGCCGACGCGGAACGCGTCATCCTGCACGCGCTCGAGCTGTTCCCCGACCAGCGCGGTTTTCACGGCGCCGCGGCCATGCTGTACGTCATCTGGCAGGGCGACGTCGCGCGAGCCCGCAGCATCCTGGACCGCGCCTCGACCGAGCTCGGCTTCCCGCGCGGCGGCACGACGTGGCTCTTCCTCGAGATGCTCGGCCGGCGCTACGATGGTGCGCTCGCGCTCCTGCACGAGGGCATCGATCCCGCGGCCGCCCATATGTGGAAGGGCCGCCTGAACCGGTTGCTCGGCCGCGAGCCGTTGGCCCGCGCCCACTTCGATTCGGCCGCGGCCGAATACCGCCGTCGCGTCCGCGCCGCACCGAACGATCCCTGGCAGCGCAGTGTGCTCGGCCTCGCCCTCGCCGGCGCCGGCCATGCTCCCGAGGGGATCGCCGAGGCCAGGGAGGCGGTCGCGCTGCGGCCGGTCGAACGGTATGCCGTCGACGGGCCGCTCTATCTCGAACGCCTCGCGCGGACCCTGGTCTACGCGGACGAACACGATGCTGCGGTTGACGTGCTCGAGCGACTACTCTCGATCCCGTCGGAGGTCTCCGCCCCGTTGCTCCGCGTCCATCCCGAATACGACCCGCTGCGTGACCACGCGCGCTTCCGGGATCTGGTCGGAGGCACGCCCGCGATTCGCCCTCGGCTCGCCCGATGAACCGCTATCGGTCGATGGCGCCGTCACCTTACGAGGCGACGCACCTCTCTGACGACGACGTCCACCACCTCCAGCCCCGCTTCTCGCTCATCGCGCTCGGTCTTGCCCCGGCCCACTCGGCCTCACGCGGTACTCGGTCGCCCCGCTGGCGTTTCATGGCCCGCCGTTCGTCGCGCCGATACGGGTCCCGTCGCAGGTCCGTTGCCGCCGCCCCGCTCACCGCCCGGTCTTGAGGTCGAGGAACCACACGACCACTCACCTGCGGAGGTGCCCATGTCCACCCATCGGCTGCTGCTCGCCACCCTGTCGTTCGCTGTCGTATCCTGCGCGGACCCTACG
>DATKBR010000025.1:0-73199 GCA_035513775.1 Candidatus Limnocylindria bacterium | reverse complement strand
GCCCTCGCCGTCGCTCGCGCCGAGCATCGAGCCCACGGACCCGCCCGAGCCGACCGAGCCCCCGGTGTCGCCAGAGCCCACCGACAAGCCCGGCGGCCCCAAGACCCCCGCGCCCTCCGAGCCGCCACCCGACCCGACCGCAGAAGCGCCGGGCTGACCCGGAGGCGAGGCCCCACTACTCGCGCGCCGGGCTTCGGTCGCGACTGTCACGCTCCCGGAGTGATCGAACGCCCGGCCGTAGCGTGGCGCACGAGAGCATCGGCGAATGGGACCTCGCCGCTCGCCTGAGCGCGTCATCGCCGTTGCCCTCGTCGGGTTCGCCTGGCTCTTCGCGATCGTGCGGGCGAACCGGAGCGCCGCCTTCGACCTCGCCGCGACCCTCAGGCTGCAGGCCTGGGAGCACCCCGCGCTCGCCACGGTCATGCGCGCCGCCTCGTGGCCCGGCTTCCCGCCGCAGTCGCGGCTGATCCCGCCGGCGATCATCGCCGCCTGGCTGGCCGCGGGCCGGCGTCGAGCCGCGGCCTTCCAGCTCGCTGCCTGGGGCGGCGCGGCCATCTCGACGGTCCTGAAGGCGGCAATCCGGCGGCCGCGCCCGCTCCCGCCCGCGGTACGGGTCGTCGTGGCGCCGCTAGGCGGCACCAGCTTCCCGAGCGGCCACGTGCTCACCTACGTGGCCTTCTACGGGTTCCTCGGGTTCCTCCTGGCGGAGCACATGCGGGACGGTGCGCTGAGGAACGCGTCCGTGGCGAGCGTTTCGGCCGTGCTGGCCCTCGTCGGCCCCAGCCGGATCCAGCAGGGCCACCACTGGACGACCGACGTCGTGGCCTCCTACCTCCTGGGTCTCGCCTACCTGCTCGCCCTCGTCGAGCTGTACCGCGCGACCATGCCGCGACGCTGGTACGACCGCCTCGCGGCTCGCGGATGACCTCTCGCGGCATGCTCGTCATCTGGAACCCGGGTGCGGGCGGCGGGAGCGACGACGACCTCGATGAGCGCCGTGATGAGATCCGAACCGCACTGGCGCGGCAGCTCGTCGGCGCCGAGCTGTTCGAGAGCGACTCCGAGGACGGTAGCCGGCAGCGCATCGCCGAGGCAATCGACCAGGGCGTGACCACGATCGTCGCTGCCGGCGGCGACGGGACCGTTCGATCCGTCGCGTTCCAGCTGCTCGGAAGCAAGGTCGCCCTCGGGATCCTGCCGCTCGGCACCGCGATGAACGTCGCGAACAGCCTCGGCATCCCCCTCGAGCTCGACGGTGCCGCCGAGGTTCTCGCTGCCGGCAGCGTTCGGGCGATCGATGTCGGCGAGGTTCGCGGAACGCCGTTCCTGGAGATCGCCTCGATCGGGCTCGGTGCCGAGGTCCTCGCCGGGGCGACCCACGTCAGCGAGGGCCGGCTCCACGTTGCCTTCGACTTGCTGCGTACCGCCGTCCGCCATCGACGAACGCGCGTCCGCCTCCAGCTCGACGGCCGGGAGGTCCGCGCGCGCGCGCTATCGATCGCGGTGGCGAACGGCCGCTTCACGGGCCGCGCCGTGGAGCTCGCGCCGAACGCCTCGCTCGATGACGGCCGCTTCGATGTCCTCGTCTTCGAGGGCTTCGGCGGCATCGGCCTGGCCTGGCACCTCGCCCGCGTGCTGCTCGGGCGCAAGCACGACGACCGGATCCGCCACTACCGCGCTGCCGCCGTCCGCGTCAGCACACACCGCCCGCTACCGGTCCGCGTTGACTCCCGGGACCTCGGCTCCACCCCAGTGAGCCTCGTGACGCGCGTGAGTGGGCTGCTCGTGGTGGCGCCGGAGCCGTAGCCGTTTCGGAGACGGAGCCTCCCTACTGGTTGACGGTCGGCTCCAGGAGGTACGGGAGACAGCTGTTCGTCTGCTCGCATCGCGAGTACGGATAGTCGAGGAAGATCGTGGACTGTCCTGCGAACTTCGCGGTCCAGCTCAAGACCTGCCCAATCGTGTTGAAGCCGTTCCCGCCCGTCAGCTTCACGTCGTCGTATGGGGCGTACAGGATGCCGCGGAATGCGATGCCGGGCTCGTTCCCGCTGGATCCAGACATTTGGTAGCGGTCGCGAATCGTGGTTGCGGGCCAAGTGTTCGTAAAGTAGAAGGTAATGCCGCGGTAAACGATGGGAGTGGTGATCGGGTCGTAGGACCCGCGCTCGATGCAGGCTGTCTTCGGAAGATTGTCGTCAGTGCAGACGCCGCGGACGGTGCCGGTGCCCGCCGGCCCCCACATCGACTCGCCCTGGTAGATGCCTGCCGTTGTGGTGGGATCGATCGCCCAGCCAGCGGCGAGCGCCTCCTGCGGCAGGGCACTGAGGGGCACCGATGGGTTGTAACCACCAGGAATGTACGTGTTCACCATCAGTGCCGATCCCGCGGCGAGCGTGATGCCACGGCCTCCAGTTGGATCCGGGAAGCCAGTGTCGAATACCAACGTGACTCCGTCGCCGATCAGCAGAGCGCCCTGCCCGAGGTCGATGGCGGAGCTTGAGTTCGGGCCGAAGCGGTACACGCCCGCGATCTGGCCAAGCTTCAGGCCGTTTTGCGACCCGGTCGGGTCGAGGATCGCGCAACCATTGTCGGGGATCGTGATTGAGTGGTAGTAGCCGGGAGTGATCATCGGCGGGAGTGCCGGCTGGAGGGTCGTCGTCTCTACTTCTGCCCACGAGATGCCGGCGCCACGCTCGTTCGGCTGTTGACCGCCGCCATCGTCGACGGTCGCCACGGTGATCTTGAGACTGAGGGCGCTGTAGTTGACCACGGCGGCCACGGGGACTTCGTACTGGTAGGCGATGACCTCGCCCGTCGCGTCGTGCTGGTCGTCGGGGCCGCGGGTCACCCAGCTTCCGCCCACGAACTCCTGAAGTTGCACAGTGACGGTGACCGCATTGCCCCCGTTCGCGGCATCGATCGAGCCGCCATCTGTCTTGAACAGGACGTATCGGACCGTAAGATTGCCCGGATCCGGGACACCGTTCGGCGGCCGGATGGCCGCCCGGTAACTCGTCGTGTCGCCATCGTCTGAGTAGACCCAGTTGGTCGGGGTGCCTGTAAGGGTGGTCGGGTTCGGAACGGGATTGAGCGTCCCCGACGGATCCTGGGCCGCGTCCTCGATGTTTCGATAGATGTCCTGCGGGTTGAACTGGGAGCCACCGAATGGCGAGTTGCCGAGGTCATCGTATGGACGGAGGTGGGCGTCGCTCGCAGCATTTGGATTGACCCTCGCGTCGCAGTGAGGGGCCCAGTCACCGGTGTTGATGTCATCGTAATAATCCGGTGTGCCGCAGTAGTTGCTGGGATCACTCGTAGAGCAAGTCCAGTCGCCGGGTGAACCGGCGCCAGACGGCCAATAGGGGACGCACGGGACGGGATTGCTGTCCCAGCCCGCCTGGGTTGTGGGGCAGACCAGTTGGGTTGCATAGTCGATTGGCGATTCGTAGTGCGGCACAGGCTGCGGCGGGATGTAGAAGGCATTCTTCGCATTTCCGTTGCCATCCGAAATGCCGCCAGTGGCCTGCGGCGGGCAGTTCCAGGTTGATGGGCCGCAGACTCCTTCGAGAAGGAAGACGTTTCCGCTACGGAGCACGACTCCGGAGCCGCCCTGCTGCGTCACCTGCAGGCTCTGGTTGCTACCGATGTCGCCGCGGATGATCTCGATACCGCCACCGCCCTCAATCCCCACGCCCTTCGAGATACAGCCCGAGTTGTTGCCGGCCGGGTTCGCCCCATCGCGGCAAAAAATCTGGAGCGCGAAGTCATTCGGCAGAACGCCGGCTGTGGCCCAGCCGATCCGGTCGCGAGCCGTGATCCCGAAGATGCCGCTCAGGAAGGTCTGCGTGGGCCGATCGACGCGGACCCAGACGATGCCGTAGTTGCCGGCGAGGGCACCCTTGACGATGCCGGGTCCCTGATAGGAGGGGTTAGCGGGCGGCGGGGTGGATACCCAGAGGTGGTGGCCTTGAAACGGTGCTGCAGGGCAACCGGCGTCACTCGCATTCGTCCATCCGCCTACCGGGGTGTTACCAGCGGCGGCGAGGCATCCGACATCTAGGGTCACCCCAGGAAACAACTCCTGGTTCAGTGACGTCCACGCGTGAATTCGCGCGTCAACGCACAGCTGCTGGCCCGGAGCGACAGCGCAGCTCGCGTTGTTGACGTTCTGGTTGAAGACCGAGGCCCCTGCGAGGGCCGCGTGGTCCGAGATGTTCTGCAACTTGCGGTCGGTCAGGAGCCAATTCGCGTAATCAATGGCGAGCGCCGACACACCGATGAGGACGGTGAGGAATAGCGAGAAGATTACGAGAGTCTGGCCACGTGGCTTCATCGGGCGCTCCTCGGCGTTCATGGGTTCGGACAGCTTTGATCGGTGCCGGAGTTGAGAATGTCGGGGTTTTCAACACGCATCTGCTCGCTCGCCTCCAGCATCAGCGCGCCGTCGTCCGTTCCATCGACGCCGTCCAGGAAGATGTTTACGAGCGGCACGTACAGTGGATGGCGGTACTGCACGTTGATATGCGCGACGACGAAGTACGTCTCCGGCGTGTCGTTGTTCGATTTCCACTCGTAGCGGATCGTGGCGGTGCGGTTAGCAGCAACAAATCCGGGCATCTGTCGCAGGCGCCCGTCGATCTCGGTGCGAATGGTCTGGCAGATGCCGGCGATCGTGAAGCCGCCGTCGAAGCTTGCTTCGTTGATGCGGTAGGTGGCGGCCCGGCGGGTGGAATCACGGACTGCGTTCACCAAGCCGTTCTGTGCCCCAAACAGGAGCCCAAGCTGGATCACGGCAAACAGGAGCAAAAAGAAGATCGGGGCGATCATCGCGAATTCGACCATGGCCTGTCCGCGCTGCCTGCCCCGACGGCGCCTCATGCCGGACACGCGCCGGGTGCCGGGTTCGGCACCCCTCGCTCGAGCCGCATTTGCGCGGTCGCCGAAAGCGTCCAGTCCCCATCGGTTGTGCCGTCAGCGACGTCTGTCGCGAAGGCGATGGGGCCAAAGAAGACGGGGTGTCGGTAATCGACGGTGACGTCGACGCGGTAGTTTGGCGTGCCGGCCACGTCGTAGGTGCAGAAGGTAACCGTTGGCGTCCCGATCAGTCGGCCCGGAATGAACCCCTGCACGTTGTCGTCAAGGAGCCCGTCGTCGCACGCGGGGTTGGTCCCGCAAAGCTCGTCCTGAACCCACGCGGATGTCGGATTCGTCGTAGACGCGGCTCGACGCGCCGCCTCACGGACCGCGTTCGTCAACCCCATCTGGCTCTCCAGGACGAACGCGAACTGGAAGACGGCCATGATGATGAGCACGAGCACCGGCACCACCAGGGCGAGCTCGAGGAGGGCCTGGCCGGACTCGCCGCCCGACCGACCTGCCTGTGCTCGTGCTCGAAGCCCACGACGCGTCAAACGATCCCCTCTCGTCAATTGGTCCCCCCGAAGTGCCAGGATTGTCCGCCGCGAAACTTTCGGTGGACCTTGCGAACCGAAAGTACTTGGGCAGCCGTGCACCGCACCATTCTCGACCAGACGGGTCAGGGCCACACCGCACGGCACGGAGGCCGCGAAAAATTCGCTCGAATTTCTGGTGACCCCGAGGTGGAGACGGAGAGCCGTACCGAGTGGCACGGCCCGAGCTTAGGCAGATCCAGGAAGGCCTATCCCCTCGCGGACGCCTACTTGACGAGCCCGTAGACCGTCTGAGCGGCGAAGTAGTCCTTCTGGTAGGCGAAGTAGAAGTTGTTGTTGCCCGCAAGGGTCATGTCCCAGACGACGAACTGGAGCGCGGAGATGGATTCGCCGCCGCCGCCGTCGCCGCACGAGGAGCCGCCGAAGTCCATCTGCCCTCCGGGTGCATACACGGTCCCGGACAGGACGACACAGGCGCCGCCGGCCATCGACACCCTCGGCTGAGGCGTCGTCGGGCCCGGGATGGGCGATCGGGCCTGCCAGAGCACGAGGTTGTCGTAATCCACGAAGGGCAGGCGATTGGATTCGATCGTGTCGAGCGCGGACTGGTAGGCCCGGAGCATGAGGACTCCCTGCGACCCGTTGGTCATCTCGTCGGCAGTGCCGCCCGAGGTGGTCCAGTGCGTCGAGGCATTCGGGGCGTTGTAGATCAGCACCCCGCAGGGCGAGTTGACGAGCGGGCACGTCGCCTGCCACGCCAGCGCCACCTGCGTATCGGTAAGTGACTTGGCGAATGTCGTCTTGGCCACGCTGTCAGGCATCGCGGCGGCGCTCGGGATCGCGAAGATCCGCGCCGAGCCGCTCTTGAGCTTCAGCCCGCCGCCGCCGAGGTAGTAGACGCCGGGACGGAGCAGGAGCGTCGAGGCACCGCCCCCGCCGACGGCAGCGATTCCGTCGGGGTAGGTGCCCGGCGTGAGGATGCACGGATCCTGGTTCTTGCAGATGCCCGTGCCCGAGCTCGCCATGTTCACCTCGGGGAGCACCGCACCCGAGCCCGGATCTGCGACGAGCTGGTCCGGGCTGGGAATGCCCGACAGCGGATCGATGACGAGGGGTCGATAGTGTTCTTCCGGGTTCGGCGTGATCTTCCCGACCGTGTTGAGCGCCATCTCGCCGCCGATCCGGAAGACGGCGCCGTTGATGAGCGACATGCGGAACGATGAGTTGAGGGCCTTGACGGCAGCGTTGTTGCTGACCGCGACGGTGCACGTGGAGTTCACGAAGACCGACTTCTCGAACGTCACCGTGATTCCGCCGTTCACCAGGAAGGACGCGCAGCCGTTGCGCTGCGCGCGCCAGTTCGGGTTCGAGGGGTTCAATAGGACGACTGCGTACTCGTGCTCAAGGGTCCGGCCGTTGACGGCAGTGCTCGAGATGCTGGCAGGGAAGCCCTGCATGCCGAAGTACGATGGGCCGATGCCGCTGAGGTCAACCTGCACGGCGTGGTTGTTATAGCCCGTCGGGCATGTCACGTCGACGTCGCCGGCGTTGTAGTTTGGTAGGTTCCTTGTGACCGCAGTCGTCGCCGTCGAGGCGACGAACTCGCGCGGCGTCCCGCCGGTGCCGTCGGCGCTGCAGCCCCCCTCCACGATGAGGAGGTTCGCGGCCGCAAGCGCGCCCGCGTCGCCGGCGTTCTGCAGCTGGCGCCGAAGCACGAGCGCCTGGGCGCCCGTGTACACGAGCCCGGCGAAGCCGAGCAGGACTACGAGCGCCATCGCGAAGAGCACGACGATCACGCCTTCCTCGCCCGGCCGGTCTCCTCGTCGTCGTCGCGTCATCGTGGCCTCAGTTGTTGATGAGGACGGTTGATTCGGCTCGAACCGTGAACGGCCCGCCGCCCATTACCGCGCTCGCGAAGATCGGTACGTCGGATTCCACGATCACCGTCACGAGATTGCCGCGCTCGTAAGCCGCGCCTGCCTGGTCGGTGTCACCGGCGCAGCCGTGCTGCTCTTCCGCGATCTGGACCGAGGAGAAGCAGACCATGACCCGCGTATTGACCCCACCGGCGATCACGAACTCCTGGGCACGAGCGCGGATTTCGTCCTTGGAGATTTCGGTGGTGAGGCCGGGGGTGCCCGCATTGACGGACGCGTACCGCGAACCCTCGCGCGCGGCATTGGAGACGACGTCGTTCGCCCAGATCACTCGACCCAGGTCGATAATCCCGAAGAGGATGGCCATGAACAGCGGCAGGACCATGGCCACTTCCGCGAGCGCCTGCCCGCGGGACCGCCCTTTTCGGAGAGATCCCCGCCCCACCTCAGCGGCCCACGATCACGGTGATCTCGCGCTCGCTCTGGAGGACCCACACCCCATCCGTGGTGATGAAGGGGTACTGGAACAGGGTCCGGAACGGCACACAGGCAGAAACCTTTGCGGTGCTCAGCGGGTTCGCCACCGAGCCGCCGGCGTCCCAGCTCGTGTTGAGCGCGTAGGTCGTCGTCACCTCAGGCTCGTCCTCGCAGCTGCTAAGGGTTCCGCTCGGCGAGGAGGTCTCGAAGGTCAGGTTCAGCGCCGTCTCCAGGATGTATGCCGCCTTGGCGTCGGCGTCGGCGCCTGCCCACGTGTAGTCGGAGGCGTAGGGATCGGTGTCACTCTTCGCGAGGTACTGGGCGGCGTCGCGCGTCGCGGACTCGAGATTGACCCAGGCCGTATAGAGGCGCGACGCGTCGATCACGATCCCGACGAGTGCCAGCAGAACGGGGAGCACCACGGAGAACTCAACGAGGCTCTGGCCGCGGGCGCCACGACGCAGCCCAAACCGACGTCGGGCGCGATCCTCGCGTGCAACAGGGTTGGAGGCTGGCTGACCGATCCTTTGAACCGACATTCGAACCGACATTTTCGCGAGTCCGCCCTCATGACCGAGCTGTTCGATGTCTCGGTCGCACGGCCCGTCCTGGGCCTGAGGGAGTATCGATTCAAGGACCTTGCGGACAGCCTTGCCAAGAGCGCGGCAGTAGTCCCGCCGAGCTCGGTACGAAGTCCGTGACGCGGCAGTACCAGGACCCCCCACCGCTCGCCGATGGCGGCGGCAGACGGGCTAGCGGCCGGGTAGTACTGCCGCGACTTTCGTCCCGGTCGCGACCAGCCCGAATGCGTGGCGCCCTATACGACCCCGGCGACGCTCCGCGCGGGCGTCCTGCTCTTCATGAGCCGGACGACGATGGACGACGCCGCGATCGAGACCGCCACGGCGGCGAGCAGCGCCGCGTATGTGTCGGGAGGCAGGAGCCCGCGGACGACGGCAACCGTCGCGAGCACGAACCCGAACTCCCCGATCTGGCCCAGCCCGACACCCAGCTGGCCGGCATGCGCGGGCATCCGCGAGCCCCGGGCGAGCAGGTAGATGACCAGCGTCTTCGCGACCAGCACCAGGGCGAGGCTCAGCGCGAGCCACCCGACCCCGCGGCCGAGCGCGGCGGGATCGATGAGCGTGCCGATGGCCACGAAGAAGAAGATGGCGAACAGGTCGCGGAACGGCAGGAGGCGCCGGCGGGCCTCGGTCGCGAGGGGACCGTTGCTGATCGTGAGCCCGCCGACGAACGCGGCGAGCGCCAGAGGCATGCCCGTGAACAGTGCTCCCGCGCCGGCAACGGTCAGTCCGGTCGCGACGGACACCGCGAGGAACAGGTCGTGATCGGAGCGCAGTCCCGCGAGGACGCGCGGCAGGACGCGGGCGCTGAGCAGCGCGACGGCACCGAACGCGACCAGCCCGAGGAGCGTGATCTCGATCGGCTGCCCTGCGCCGATCGCGGCGAGGAGGACTATCGCCGCCGCAACGCCGATCACGTCCTGGAGCACGGCCCAGCCGATGAGCAGGTGCTCCGTCTCCTTGTCGGTAGTGCGGCGGCGGCTGCGGGTGATGTTCACGACGACGACGCTGGACGACATCGCGATGGCGAGACCGAGCAAAGCCGCCGCGGCCGGGTCGATGCCGAACCAGGCGAACGCGGCGAACGATGCTCCGAACGTAACCGCCATCTGGACGGGCGCCGCCCAGAGCACTGCTGGATGCTCGCGCCGCAGCTCCCGAAGGTCGACCTCGATGCCGACCTCGAACAGGAGCAGGATCGCGCCGACCTCGGCGAACAGGCTGACCTGGGTGTCGTCGGCCACGTAGCCCGGGGTGAAGGGCGAGACGACGAGCCCGACCGCGAGGTAGCCGACGATCGCCGGCAGGGTCAGGCGGCGGGCCACCCAGCCGGCTGCCGCCGCGGCGAGCAGGATCGCGCCGACCTCGAGGACGGTGACCGCCGTGTGCTCCACCCGCCGAATGGTACGGGCCGTGAACGGGCCGGTCGCTTGACACCTGCGAGATGGTTGTCGCCCGGCAGCGTCCGCCCCGGGTACCGCGGGCAATGCCCCGTCGGGCACCGTGGGGTCATGCTAGGTGGCCTGGCTCGATTGATCCTGTTCCGCGTGCTCGGCGCGCGGGTGATGATGGGCATCGCCGCGTTCGCGTGGCTGCGACGGAGGCTCGCGGGCCGGCGGGCCGATCCGCGCCAGACCCGACGATCAGCCGGGGATTAGGGCTACCAGCCCTCCCAGGGTGAATCGCAGACCGTGCAGCGCGACCCGCGGTAACGGGTCCAGCCGTGCTCGTCGTCCGTCTCGATCCCGTCGCGCCAGCGATGCGCACCCAGGGCGTGCAACGCTGACCACGCGGTGTCCGCAACCCGCGTTGCGATGTCGGTGTGCAGTCGAAGGACGCGGGCGGTGACGGAGGCCGTGGCGCGAGGTCGATCCATCGGAGTTCGCATCATCAGCCTCGGGTGGGCGGCGTGGGACCTGCAGGGAATGCTTGCAGATTCGTGACAGTCTCGCAGCCTAGCCCCGCAGCCGTATCGCTACTGTCTAATTCGGAACAGATGGGCTGACCCATCTGCAAGGTCCCATGCCTAATCCTGCAAGCATGGGTACCATGCGCCCCGCCCTCCGATCGATGGATGCGGGACCGCCGGCGCCGATGTCACAGCTCCTGGCATCGCTCCCGGCACGCGATCTCGACGCGCTGCAGCGCGACCTGGACCGAATCCCGCTTGATCCGGACCGGTCGCTGGCGCACGCCCACGCGCCGGTCGGGCGCGTGTACTTCCCGGAGTCGGGCCTGATCGCCCTCTCGGTGACGATGGCCGACGGACGCACGACCGGCGTGACCGTGGTCGGGTCGGAGGGCATCGTCGGCATCTCGGCGGCGGTCGACGCGCTGGGCACGATGGATGCCGCCGTGCTCGTCCCCGGCGTCGCCCGTTCCATGTCCGCCGAGCGCTTCCGGGCAGCCGTTCGGGCGAGCGACGCGGTCCGGCGGATGGTCGATGGCTACGCTATCGCCCTGCTCGCCCACCTCGCCCAGACCGTGTCCTGCAACCGCCTGCACAGCCTGGACCAGCGCGCCGCCCGCTGGCTCCTGCTGACGCGCGACCGGATCGGCAGCCCGACATTCCCGCTCACACAGGAGGCCTTCGCGGACCTGCTGGGCGTCTCGCGCCCCGCGGTCTCGACAGTCGGCGCCCGATTCGCGCGGGAGGGTGTGGCCGAATTCCGTCGCGGCACGGTCCACGTCCTCGACGCTGGGAAGCTCGAGGGGTCCAGCTGCGAGTGCCTGGCGGCGGACCGGGAGATCCTCGAGCCGGCGGCAGTGCGGGCCGAGAGCTCGGTGCATCGCCTTCCTCGCAGCCTCCAGCGCACGGCGCTCGGGATGATCCGTCCCGAGATCCGTCGCGCCCGCTAGGTCGCGCCCGCTAAGGGGACGCGCTTACGCGCTCCCCGGTCGCGCGCATCAGTCGCGCTTGGGCCTGACGGCGAGGACGTCCGCGTCCTCGGGATGCCGCTCGAAATGGGCGGCGAACAGCGGGCATCGCGGCGTGATCGTCGCGCCGGCCGCCCGGGCGTCGTGGATGACCCGGCGGACGAGCGCGCTCGCGATCCCGCGCCCGCCGAACTCGGGCGGGACCTCGGTGTGGATGGCCACGATCCGCGATCCGACGCGGCCGTAGTCGACCCAGCCTGCGAGCTGGTCGCCGATTCTCGCCTCGTACCGGCGCGCCTCCGGCACGTCCTCGATGGTCGGCTTCGGGCGATCGCCGGGCCGCGTGGCGGCGGGATCGGTCATGCGGGCGGCTCCGGCTCGGCGATGTCGGGCAGGAGTGGCTGCCCGGTGATCAGGCGTGAGCCGCGCCCGTGGGTGAAGAAGCTCCATGCCCAGCGGACCAGCACGACCAGCCGGTTCGCGAAGCCGATCAGGTAGGAGATGTGGATACCGAGCCACAGGAGCCAGGCGATGAACCCACCGGTGCGCCCGAACGGCCCGAGCCAGCCGATGTTCGTGACCCCCGACAGGCGCCCGATGACGGCGACGTCGCCGAGGTCGCGAAACCGGAACGGCTCGGGGGGTTCGCCGTCGAGCCGGCCGATGATGGCGTCTGCCACGTACTTGCCGGCCTGGATCCCGCCCTGGGCGACGCCGGGCACGGGCCGGTCCTCCTTCCAGGGCTGCACGGCGGCGTCACCGATGACGAATATCTCCGGGTGCCCCGCGATCGCCAGGTCTCGCCCAACCTTGATCCGGCCGGCGCGATCCGTCTCGGCGCCGGTGGCCGCGGCGACGGCCTTCCCGAAGGACGACGCCTGGACGCCAGCTGCCCAGAGGACCGTCCGCGTCGGGATGCGCGCGTTGCCGTCCGGATCCGCCGGATCGATGGTGACCGCTCGCTCCGAGATGTCGGTGACGCGAACACCGGTTCGCACCGTGACGCCGAGACGGCGGAGCTGGCGCTCCGCGGAGCGTGACCGGTCAGCTGGATAGACCGGCAGGACCCGGTCAAGCGCCTCGATGAGGTTGATCGAGGCGTCAATGGGATCGATGGCGCGGAAGTCTCGCCGGAGCGTGTCCCTGGTGATCTCGCCCAGGGCGCCCGCCAGCTCCACCCCGGTGGGGCCGCCACCCACTACGACGAACGTCATCCATTCCTTCCGCCGCGCGCGGTCGTGCTCTCGCTCCGCGGCTTCGAACGCGATGAGGATGCGCCGACGGATCTCCGTCGCGTCGTCGATCGACTTCAGGCCCGGGGCGAATCTCGCCCACTCGTCGTTCCCGAAGTAGGAGTGCCTGGCGCCCGTCGCGACGACGAGCGTGTCGTACGCGATGGGGCCACCGTCGGAGAGCTGCACCTCGCCCTTGTCGGGATCCAGGGCGATCGCCTCGCCCAGCAGGACGGACGTGTTCCGGTGGCGCCGGAGGATGCTGCGCAGCGGCTGTGCGATCTCGCTGGGTGCCAGGGCGCCGGTGGCGACCTGGTACAGCAATGGCTGGAACAGGTGATGGTTGCGGCGGTCGACGAGGGTCAGGTCCACTCGTTCGTCGCGGCCCAGCCGTCGCGCCGCGTACAGGCCTCCGAATCCGCCACCGATGATCGTGACGCGGTGGCCATTCGGCGAGGACACGGTCGGCATGACCACATGATGCCGTGCCGGGCCCAACCGGCGCCTGTCGACCTGAACCTGGTGCCGTGCCGGGCCCAACCGGCGCCCGTCGCCATGACTCGGATGATCGTCGCCGTATACCAACGCGACGAGGTTCGGCGGCCGGACGCGAAATATCCGGCCAGAGGTCGTCGAAATGTGCGTGGCCAAGCTCAGAATGACCGATACGCCGTGATTCGGAACCCCTCGTTGGCACCGCTGACGGTGCCGCGGGATCAGACCTGGTCGACTTCGCATACGGCCGTTGTCATTCGGCCGAAATGGCTCAGCGGGCTTAGGCGGACGCGCGACCTCGAATCGTCTCGTAGTGGCGGCGCTCGTCGACGGCCTCGGGGCCCTTTCGTGTGCTGAGCACGGTCTCGATCTCATCCCGCATCGTTCGGCCGGCAGGCGCGTTGCTGAGCCACTCCAGGAACGGCCGATCTACGCGCGCGACCTGGCCGATGGACCAGCCGTCATACCGACCGAAGTGGAGCACCGGCCCGAACGGAGTGCCCTGCGGCTGACCGGCGGAATCATCGCCCGTCGCGGAGGATGCCGCTGGCGTCCTCGGCACGCCTTGTGCCGCGGCGGATGGCCGCCAGCCAGGGACGGCGGCGCGCGCCGGCGAGGCGGCAACCGCCGGCCCGGGATGCCTGCCGGCCCGCTCCAGGTCGTACCGGGCACGCAGGCGCGAATCGCCAAGGACCTCCCACGCCGCGTTGATGCGCTTCATCGAGTCGTCGTCGCCCGACGCGTCCGGGTGGAAGATGCGGGCGAGCACGCGATAGGCCGCCTGGATCACGAGGGAGTTTGCTCCGGGATCGACCTGGAGGACGCGGTAGAGGTCGGGTGACTTCGAGTACATCGACAGGAGCATGCGGCGCGCACCGTGCGGGCGGAGGGGCTCGCGCGTACGGCCCGACGGGTGACCTGTGACCACCGGCGCCTATGCCGAATGACAGAGTCCGGCGGGCCTCTGGTGCGTGGCGTGGCCGCCGCGCCTACCGGAGCTTCGTCGGGGCTCCAGGCGCCCAGGTGTGGACCTGCTGCCGCTGGGCGGACTCGTAGGTTCGGCGCTCGTCAACGGCGCCTGGGCCGCGCCTGGTTCGGAGCACGGCGTCGATCTCTTCCTTGAGCCCGCGCCCGGCCGGGGCGCGACGCAGCCACTCCAGGTACGGCCGGTCGACGCGAGACACCTGGCCGAGCGTCCAGCCCTCGTACCGCCCGAACTTCAGCAGCGGCCCGAACGGCTCGCCCTGCGGCGCTCCGGCGCGATCCCCCGTCCGGGCGGAACGGGCGTCGTCGGCTCTAGCCGGGCTTGCCGGGGAGCCGGCGGATGCCGCGGGCTGTACGAGTCCGTGATGACGGCCGGCGCGCTCGATGTCGTACTGGCGGCGGCGACGCGAGTCGCCGAGGACCTCCCACGCGGCGTTGATCCGCTTCATTTCGGCGTCATCCCCGGACACGTCGGGGTGGAAGATCTGGGCAAGGACGCGGTAGGCGGCCTGGATCACCAGCGGGCTAGCCGCCGGATCCACCTGCAGGATTCGATACAGATCGGTGCGCGCACGCTCCACGAGGTGGAGGATGGGCGCTGCGCAGTGATGCTGGCAGGGGCTCGCGCGTACGGTTCGGGGCGGTACGAACGGCGACCAGCTTCTCGCGGTGGTCGGACCGATGGCTAGCGGGGCGTCGCCTCGGTCCTCCGAGGGCCGGTCAACACGCTCGCCGGACTCCTACTTGTCTCTTTCACCCATCGCCAACGTCGCCTGCGCGGCAGCGAGGCGCGCAACGGGCACGCGGAACGGCGAACAGCTGACGTAGTCGAGGCCGATCAGCTCCACCTTGGCGATCGATTCGGGGTCGCCGCCGTGCTCGCCGCAGATCCCGACCTCCAGGCCCGGGCGAGTCGCCCGGCCCTTGTCGACGGCGATCTTCATGAGGCCGACGATGGCATCATCGAGCGTCTGGAACGGATTCTCCGGCAGGATCTTGTCCTCGACGTACTTGAGCAGGAAGCCGCCCTCGGCGTCGTCGCGGCTGAAGCCGAACGTCATCTGGGTCAGGTCGTTCGTGCCAAAGCTGAAGAACTCCGCATCCCGGGCGATTTCGTCTGCCGTCAGCGCGCCGCGCGGGACCTCGATCATCGTCCCGAACTTGTAGTCGACCTTGACGCCCGCCATCTCTTCCACCGACGTGGCCTCGGCTTCCAGGAGCGACTTCGTCGCGGACAGCTCGTTCACGTGGCCCACGAGCGGGATCATGATCTTGGCGATCGGGTTGCCGCCGTCGCGCTTGACCTTGATCTGCGCATTCAGGATGGCGCGCGTCTGGACCTTTACGAAGTCCGGGATCATCAGGCCGAGGCGCACGCCTCGGAGCCCGAGCATCGGGTTCTGCTCGTGCATCGACTTGATCGTCCGGAGGAACTCGACGTCCTCCTCGGAGGCGCCGCCCGTTGACTCGGCGCGAGTGACCTTGACGAGCTGCTCCTCCAGGTTGGGCAGGAACTCGTGGAGCGGCGGGTCGATGAGCCGGATCACCACCGGCAGCGAGTCCATCGCGCGGAAGATGCCCTCGAAGTCGCCCTGCTGGAGCACCTCGAGCTTGGCCATCGCAGAGTCGAACGTCGCGATCGCCTCGCGCTCGTCCTCGTTCGGGGTCTCGCCCGCCGCGACCTTCGCCTTGCCCCGGGTAGCCGCGCCGGAGACGAGGATCGCGCCGCGCACGATCTCCAGCCGGTCGCCCTCGCGGAACATGTGCTCGGTGCGGCACAGGCCGATGCCCTCGGCGCCGTAGCCACGCGCCTGGGCCGCCTCCTCGGGCTTGTCAGCGTTCGTCCAGACGCCCATCCGGCGGATCTTGTCCGCCCAGCCAAGGATCCTCTGGAGCTCGGGCTGATCCTCGAATCGCGCCTGGACCGTCGGCAGGTCGCCGAGGTACAGGTCGCCGGTGGTGCCATCGAGGCTGAGCCAGTCGCCCTCGGCGAATTCGATGTCGGTGATCGAGCACGAGGCGGACTTGTCACCGTAGTTCACGTCGAGGGCCGCCGACCCGGCAACGCACGGCTTGCCGATCTGGCGAGCGACCACCGCAGCGTGGGAGGTGGCGCCGCCGCGGGCGGTGATGATCCCCTCGGCCACGGCCATGCCGTGGAAGTCGTCCGGCGACGTCTCGATCCGGACGAGGATGACCTTCTCGCCGCGGCCCACCCACTCGACCGCCGTGTCGGCGTCGAAGACCGCCCGTCCAACCGCCGCGCCCGGCGAGGCGTTGAGGCCCTTCACGATCCGCTTCGCGCTCTTGAGCGCCTCGGGGTCGAAGGTCGCTCTGAGCAGCTGATCGACTTGGGCCGGCTCGATGCGGTTGACGGCCTCCGCCTCGCTGATGACCCCCTCGTCGACCATGTCGACCGCGATCCGGACGGCGGCCGCCGCCGTTCGCTTCGCGTCGCGGGTCTGGAGCATGTACAGGCGGCCGCGCTCGATCGTGAACTCGAGGTCCTGCACGTTCCGATAGTGCTTCTCGAGCTGCTGGCCGATGCGCTGGAACTCGTCGTAGACCGCGGGCATGTCGTCCTTGAGCTCGCTGATCGGTGCCGGTGTCCGCACGCCCGCGACGACATCCTCGCCCTGGGCGTTGGTCAGGTACTCGCCGTACAGCGTGCGCTCGCCCGTGTTCGGGTCGCGGGTGAACGCCACGCCGGTGCCCGAATCTTCACCCATGTTGCCGAACACCATCGCCACGACGTTGACCGCGGTGCCGAGGTCGTGGGCGATCTTCTGGCTGTTGCGGTAGTCCTGCGCGCGCTTGCCGAACCACGACGCGAAGACGGCCTTGATGGCGAGGTCCAGCTCCTCCAGCGGGTCCGTCGGGAACTCGCGGCCCGTGTCGACCTTGACGACCTGCTTGAAATCGTCAACCAGCGCCATGAGGTCGTCGACGGTCAGGTCCGTGTCGCGGGCGTCCTTGCCATGCGCCCGCTTGCGTGCCTCGAGGTGCTCGTCGAACCGCTCCGCCTTCACGTCCATGACGATCCGGCCGAACATCTGGATGAAGCGCCGGTAGGCATCCCAGCCGAAGCGCTCGTTGCCCGTGAGCGCGACCAGCCCGTGCAGGGTCTCCTGGTTGAGGCCCAGGTTGAGGACGGTGTCCATCATCCCCGGCATGGAGAACTTCGCGCCGGAGCGAACGCTCACGAGCAGCGGGTTCTTCGCGTCGCCGAAGCCCTTGCCCGTCCGCCGTTCGACCTCCCGCATCGCGTCCAGGACGTCGTCCCAGAGGCCGTTCGGGAGCTCCTCGCCCGCGGCGAAGTAGTCGTTGCAGGCGGCCGTGGTGATCGTGAAACCGGGCGGAGTCGGCAGGCCCGCCTTCGTCATCTCGGCCAGCCCGGCGCCCTTGCCTCCAAGCAGGTCCTTCATCTGCCCGTTGCCTTCGGCCGTCCCGTCCCCCCACGCATAGATGTAGCGCTTGGCGGCCTTGTGGGCACGCTCTGGGGCGGTCTTGGTCCGGGCAGTGGCCATGCGGGCGGGCTCCCTTCGGGCGGCGCGGCAGCTCGTGCCGCTCGATCGTTGCTGTGCGCAGGAATTGTAGCCGCCGAGTCCGCGTACCCCGGTAAGGGACGGGTCGCGAAGGGTGCCGGGGCCGTGTGGCCCCCTGCGGGCCGACGAACAGCCCGGCCGGTCGAGTCGCCGCGACCGCTACCATCGCGACTGATGCTTGAAGTCGATGAGCGCGTCATCGTCCCCGACGCGCCGCAGTACAACGCCTCGCTCGTGGCCCGCACGGACGAGACCGAGAGCCTCGGCTACTTCACCGTCAAGTTCGACGGCGAGGCTACCCCGTTCGAGCCCGGCCAGTACATGACCATCGGCGTGTTCGTCGAGGGCGACCCGGGCGTGCCGACGCGGATCGTGCAGCGGCCGTATTCGGTGGCGTCTGACCCCGGCGTCGCCGACGCCGAGGGCTACGAGCTGTACATCCGGCTGGTCCAGGGCGGGCAGTTCACGCCCTTGCTCTGGCGCCTGCCGCTGGGGCACCGGATGCGGATGATCGGCCCGAAGGGCAAGTTCGTCCTCGACCCGGACGACGATCGGACGCACATCTTCATCTCGTCGGGCACGGGCAATGCGCCGTTCGTTTCGATGATGAAGGCGCTCCTTCGCGAGGGCCGGCCGCGCAAGGCCGTTTTCCTGAACGGCGTGTCGTACGCGGGCGACCTCGGATACCGGGCGCTGCTCGGGGACTGGGAGGCGAGCGGCGGCTATCCCGTCCGGTACATCCCGACGGTCTCGCGACCGTCGGCGCCGGAGAACGCGGGCTGGGCGGGCCGCTGGGGCCGCGTCGAGGCGATCGTGGCGCCGGTGTGCGAGGAGCTGGGCCTCACGCCGGACAACTCCATCGCCTACATCTGCGGCAACCCGGACATGATTCTCGCCGCCGAGGCGACCCTGCTGGACCGCGACTACCCCGAGGCGCAGGTCAAGAAGGAGCTTTACTGGCCGAAGGGCAAGGAGCCCAAGGGCGCCGGCTCGGAGTAGCGTCACGAGGCGCCGCGGTCAGGCGGTGCGGCCGAGGATCTCCAGCAGCATCCTGACGAACTTCGGCTCGTCCGCGTTCGTGGCGAATTGGACGTTGGCCGGCTTGCCGCCGCGGAAGCGGAAGTCGCACACCGTTCGACCAACGGACAGCTCCGCGAAGACCTCGACGTCGACCGGGATGTGCTCCGTGGTGACCACGGACGGGTCGATGATCGCGCACACGGCGAGCGCGTCGTGGACCGGCGCGGCGCCGGCGCGGTGGGGCATCCGCTGGGTGGCGTCGTAGCCGTCGATGCGCTTGAGCACGAAGCGAGCAGCCGCCTCTCCCGCCGGCGTGCCGAGGGCGCGGAGCCGGCCGGCATCCTCCGTGGAGACGAGCGCTCGGTGAGTGGCGTCCAGCGGGATCATGCGGATCGGGCGGCCGCAGTTGACGACGATCCGCGCCCCTTCGGGATCCAGCCAGATGTTGAACTCGGCGGATGGCGTGGAGTTCCCGTGATCGTGTGCGCCGCCCATGATCACGATCTCCGGGATCTTCTCGAGGATCCGCGGCTCCTTCTGGATCGCGGTCGCCACGTTTGTCAGCGGACCAACCGGGCACAGGACGATGTCGCCGTTTGACGCGAGGTAGGTCTCGATCAGCCAGTCGACGGCGTGCTTCGGCCCCACGGTCGCGCCAGCGGCCGCAGGCGGCAGGTCGAGCAGGTCGCCGTGGATGCGCTTCGCCGGGTTCAGCTGCTCCATCTGCGTGCGGGCAAGCGGCCGGTCCATGCCCTGGTGGACCGGGATCGACGGCAGCCCGATCCAGTCGAACACGCGCAGCGTGTTCTCGGTGCAGTTGTGGACGAGCGTGTTGCCGTTGACGGTCGTCGCGCCGATGAGATCGATGTCCGGCGACAGCGCCGCGACCATCAGCGCGACGGCGTCATCGGTCCCGGTATCGACGTCGAGGATGACCTTCGTTGGCATGCGCGGAGTGTGCCTCAGCCGGCGGCGGGCGCGCCGGACCGCGCGAGGATCGCGGCCCGCACTCGATCCGGGGACGCGGGCAGCTCGGTGATCCGCACGCCCACGGCGTCGTAAATCGCGCCGAGGATTGCCGGCGCGGTCGGCACGAGGGCTGGCTCCCCTACCCCCTTCGCGCCAAACGGCCCCGAGGGCTCGGCGTCCTCGATGAGCAGGCACTCGATCTCGGGCATGTCGCCGACGGTCGGGATCAGGTAGTCGTGCAGATTCTCCGTGCGACCCGGTACGTATGCCTCCATCAGCGCGAAGCCCAGCCCCTGGGCGATCCCGCCGTGGATCTGGCCCTCGACCTGGGTCGGGTTGATCGCCCGGCCGACATCGTGGGCCGCCACGATCCGGCGGACCTTCACCGTCCCGAGCGCGGGATCGACCTCGACATCGGCAATCTGCGCCCCGAACGCGTACGTCTGGTACGGCACACCGTGCCCGTCGGCGTCGAGCGGCGTGGTCTGGGGATCGAACGTCCCGCGTCCCGCGATGACGCATGCCGCCGACGCGTCACGCACGGGGACCGGCGGCAGCTCGGCCAGCTCGATGGCGGCGGTTCGACCGCTCGCGTCCGTCGCGGTGATCCGGCCGGCCTCGAAGCCGAGGCTCGCCTCCCCACCCACCTCTGCGAGGAGGAGGATCTGCCGGCGCAGGTCCGCCGCCGCGAGTCTCGCCGCGTTGCCGGAGACGAACGTCTGGCGGGACGCGGACGACTTCCCCGCGTCCTCGGTGCGGTCGGTGTCCCCGCTGACCAACTCGATCGCAGACGCGGGCACGCCCAGCGCGTCGGCCGCGATCTGCACGATCACCGTCGAGGCCCCCTGGCCGATGTCGACGGCGCCGCAGAACAGGATCACGCGGCCGTCGGCGGCGACGCCAATCTCGATGGTCGAGGGGTTCGCGATGGCCGTGTTGCCGATCCCGTACCACATGGCTCCGATGCCGACGCCGCGCCGGGTCCGGCAGCGCGGCGCCGCGTTGTGGTCGGCGGCGTCACCTCGGAGCCGGTCCCAGTGCGGGAGGAGGGCCTCGAGACAGGCCGGCAGGCCCGCGCTCGCATCCAGCCGCTGGCCGCTCGAGGTCGTCGAGCCGGCACGGAGCGCGTTCGCCAGGCGGAACTCGAGGGGATCCCAGCCCAGGCGATCGGCGAGCTCGTCCATGAGCGCTTCGTGCGCGATCGCCGCCTGCGGAACCCCGAACCCGCGAAACGCGCCGGCGGGCGGGCTGTTCGTGTACACGGCGCGGGTCGTTGCGAGCACGGCGTCGTAGCCGTACGGACCCATCGCGTGGATCGGCACGCGGTTGGCGACAGTGAGGCCCCAGGACGCGTAGGCGCCGGTGTCGAAGTCGCCATGGAAGCGGTAGGCCGTGAGGTGGCCGTCCGCGTCCGCGCCGGCCGTCGCGTGGATCCGCGCCGGGTGGCGCTTCGTGCTGGCCGCCATCGATTCCGGGCGGGTCCAGACGGCTCGCACGGGCCTCCCGGTCCGCCAGGCGGCCAGGGCGATCAGCGCATGGACCCCGATGTCCAGCTTGCCGCCGAATCCACCGCCGCACGCGGTCGGGATGATACGTACGTCCGTCGGCGGGATTCCGAGCAGGAGCGCGACCTCGTCGCGGTCCATGTACGGCGCTTGCGTGCTGACGGTGACCTCGATCCGGTCACCGACTCTTCGTGCGAGGCCGGCCTCCGGCTCGATGTAGGCGTGCTCGACGAAGGTCGTCGCCACATCGATCTCGGCGGTCACGGCCGACGCCGCGAGCGCCTCGTCCACCTCGCCGCTTGCGAGGCGGCCGCGAACGAGCACGTTGCCCGGCGAGGCATCGTGGAGTCTGGGTGCGTCCTCGGCGAGCGCAGCATCGATGCCGGTCAGGTACCGCAACGGTTCCCACGTGATCGGCAGCTCCGCGTCCGTGATCGCGGCGATCGTCGCCTCGTCGCCCACCAGGCCGAGGATCGCCTCGCCTCGATAGCGGACCACGCCGTCGGCGAGAGCCGGCTGGTCCTTGCCGGTCGCGTAGATCCCGTATCGGTTCTGGCCCGGCACTTCCGCCGCGGTAATCACGTCGACGAGTCCGGGATGCCGGAGTCGCAGCGGCTCCAGGTCGCCGATCTCGAATCTCGCTCGCGGGTGCGGCGACCGGACCGCCCGAACGGCGAAAACGTCCTCGGGTCGGTGGTCGGCGCCGTACCTCGCCGTCCCGAGGACCCGCGGCAGCCCGTCGACCTTCGCGAGCCGCGATCCGACAGTGGCGCCCGCCGCGGGCTCGGCGGCGGGCGCCGGCATTCCATTGGCCCGCGGCGCCGCTCCGTTCGTGCGCCGCGCCCGGCGTGCGTCGCGCGTCGCCGCGATCGCCTCGACGATCTTCACGTAGCCCGTGCACCGGCACAGGACGCCGCCGATCCCGTCCCGGATCGCGTCGTCGTCCGCATCCGGGTCGGCGGCGAGCAGGGCGTCCGCCGCCATCAGCATCCCGGGCGTGCAGATCCCGCACTGGGCCGCGCCGTGGACAAGGAACGCGGTTTGGAGGTCGCTCGGCGTGCCGTCCGGTCCGGCCAGACCCTCGACCGTCCGGATCGTCACGCCCTGGGCCTGGGCGGCCGGCACGAGGCACGACTCCACCTGCCGCCTGCCAAGGCGAACCGTGCACGCGCCGCAGTCGCCCGCGTCGCAGCCGACCTTCGTTCCGGTCAGCCCGAGGTCATCGCGGAGCACGTCCGACAGGCGCCGCATCGGGTCCACGCGGACGGTGATGGCCTGGCCATTGACCTCGAACTTGATCGCGGCAGCGGGGTCTTCGCGCGCGTGCCGTGGCGCATCCGCCGTCACGCCAGCACCTTTTCGAGCGCGCGGCGGACGAGCTCCTCCGCCGCATCGAGCCGGTACGCGGCCGTGCCGCGAACGTCGTCGATCGGGTGGAGCCCGGTGAGGTGCTCTGGCGCCACGAGGCGAGCCGTGGCCGGAATTGCGGACTCTCCCGCGAGCGCCGCCTCGAGAGCGGGTAGCCGTTGCGCAACCTCCGAGCATGCGCCGACGGCGATGCGCCCCCGCGCGATCCGGTCGTCTACGCCGATCTCGACCACCACGGCGACCATCGCGATCGAAATGACGAGATAGGCGCGCGAACCAAGCTTCTCGAACGTCGATCGGACGGTCGTCCCGGGCAACGGGGCCGGCACGAACAGCCCCGTGACCAGCTCGTTGTCGGCGCGCGCGGTCCGCCGATTGCCGAGCACGAACTCACCCACCGGCACGCGCCGCGAACCACTTGCCGACGCGAGCTCCACGGCCGCGTCCAGCGCGAGCAGGTTCGGGGTGCCGTCCGCGGCGGGCGAGGCATTGCAGACGTTGCCGACCACCGTGGCACGGGCCTGGATCTGCAGCCCGCCGATGGCCAGCGCGGCGGATCGGAGCCCGTCGAAGAGCGGCGGCAGGTCGAACTCGACGAGATCCGTCCAGCTGGTGAGCGCTCCGATGCGCCAGCCGCCATCGACCCCGACGACTCCACGCAGCCCATCGATCGCCGATAGGTCGAGCACGTCCTCGACGGGCGCGCGCCCGACCCGAGCCGGGTAGTGGTCCGTCGCGCCGGCGACGAGGACCCACGGCGCCCCGCCGGGACCGCCACCGGCGAGCGCTCCCAGCGCCTCGTCGAGCCGCGCCGGTCGAAGGAACGCCATGCCGTTCGGCTACGCCGTGACGAGCGGCAGGACGCGCTCCGCGAGGACCTCGATCGCGGCGGGATCCCAGTCGAGCGGGTTCAGGATGAGGTGGTCCACCCCGCCCAGGGCCTCGATCTTGCCGCGGATGCGCTCGGCCACCTCCTCTGCCTCGCCGAGCAGGTAGAACTCCTGCCAGTAGTCGAGGTCCATGCCGGAGTAGACGCGGAACTTGGCCGCCGCCGATTCGGGCTTCTCGCCCGGCGCGAGGATGTGCACGAAGTTCGAATACACGCGGCTCATGTCGTCCGGATTGCGCCCGTTCTCGACCATGTACGCGCGGATGTTGGCCCAGTCGCCGGCCACCATCTCGGCGGTCGCGGACGAATGCGGCACCCACGTCGAGGCGTACTTCGCGATCCGGCGCAGCACCGGCTGGATGGTGTCGACGCCCTGCCCGTAGATCTTCTCGGATGGCTGCGTGCCACCCCCGATCCAGATCGGCGGGTGCGGCTTCTGGGCGGGCTTCGGCTCGATCGTCAGGTGCTCGAAGCTGTAGTACTTGCCCTCGTAGCTGACGTCGTCGCCGGCCCACAGCGCGGTGATCGCCTCCAGCATCTCGTTCATCCGCCGGCCGCGCTCCTCGATCGGGATGCGCAGCGCGGCGAACTCCTCCCGGTTCCAGCCAACGCCGACGCCGAGGATCGACCGGCCGCCGCTCAGCTGGTCGAGGGTCCCCCACTCCTTCGCGAACGCAACGGGATCGCGGAAGGGCAGTACCAGCACGAGCGTGCCGAGGCGGATCGTGCGGGTGACGCCGCTCAGCGCGGCCAAAAGCGTGATTGGTTCCAGCCACGTCACGCGGTACGCCGGCGGCGCGACCAGCAGGTGGTCGATCAGCATCGCCGATTCGAACCCGAGGTCCTCCGCTCGGCGCAGGTACGCGCCCATCTCCTGGAGGCCCGCGGTCTGCGTCCCCAGGGCGAAGCTCGGCAGTCGCAGCCCGAACCTCATCGGGCCGACCCTCGCGCGGCTCGGATTTGGGCGCGCCGAGGCGACCTGCCGGCAGGAATTCGCTTCAAGCGAACAACATCGGCGATCCCGACGTGCTCAGGATCCACCCATCCGCTATCGACCGGCCTTCCGCAGCTCCATGGCGCGCGGCTCGTGCTTGGCGAGGCACCCGCGGTCAGGCACCGACGCCCGCCGAGCCGCTCGATGGCTGGGGTTGCCGCGCTTCGTCGGCCAGTTCCCCGGGAACTGTTTGCTTCAAGCGGAAATCCGTCGAGCCCGGCGGCGGCTCCCTCACCGGGCAGTGCGGCGGCCAAGTGACGAGCCATCAATGGCCGCCCGCCGCGGGGCCGCCCCCGCCCACCACCTCGGCAGCGCGTGCGGCCGGCGGCGTGTTCCGGCTGCGCCCGATCATTACCGCGCCGTCGATCAGGACCATCGACACGCCCGGCAGGTCACCGATGCGCAGCGCATCGAGGGCCGTCGACGCCTGCGACCCTATCGGCGCATCCGAGAGGACGATGTCGGCGGCGCGACCGGGCGCGAGGACCCCAACGTCGAGGCCGTGGACGCGCGCTGTGTTGCCGGTCGCCATGGCGACCGCGATCTCCGGTGCGACGCCCCCTAGCGACGCGAGGTGCGCGAGCACGCGCAGGATCCCCAGCGGCACGACGCCGGTGCCCGACGGGGCGTCGTTGCCGACGATCACGCGGCGGAGGCCGTCGAGGACCTTCGCGCCGCCGCCCGTCGCGCCGCCCAGCGCCGTTGCGGCCCGGAGAGCGTGTATCGCGGCCCGCCCGTTGCCGCAGTGGACGATCTCGATGGCCATTTCCGTGTCCACCACGCGCTCGATGTCCGCGTCGGACATGGGTGTGGTGCCGCCGTTGACGTGCCCCACGATGTGCGGCCGTGCCTCGAGGACCGCGTCTGCGGCGATGGGATTGGAGCCGGCGATCGAGGGCCCGCCGGTGTGGAACGTGACCGTCATGCCGTGCTGCTTTGCCCAGGCGACCATCGGCGCCGCCTGCGCGCCGGTCCTGACGCTCCCGAGGCCGATCTCGCCAACGAGTGTCACGCCGCCGGCGGCCATCTCGGCGAAGTCGTGCTCCTCCAGCCCGAGCTCCAGGATCGGCGCGCCGGCGCGCACCTTCACGCCACCGGGCCGGAAGTTGCCGTACGCCTTCGCCGCGACGATGGCGAGCGCCTTGAGCCCGACGATGTCCTTGGGCCGGCCGGGCAGGTGGACCTCACCGGCGGAGATGACGGTAGTGACGCCACCGTGGAGGCCGGACTCGATGAAGTTCTGCGCCTGCTGGCGCGGCGTGAAGTCACCGAACACCGGATGGGCGTGCGAATCGATCAGGCCGGGCATCGCGGTCGTGCCCTTCGCATCGATCACCTGGAGGTCTGCGCCGCCGGGTGAGCCGCCCGAGCCGGCGCCGGCGTCGCCGTCGAGGCCGCGGCCCACGGCCGTGATCCGGCCGTCCTCGATCAGGATCGAGTCAGCGTCCGCGATCGGCGCGTCGATGTCGCCCGTAGCAACGATGCCGATGTTGATGATCAGCGTGCGCAAGGGCCCTGCTCCGTGACTGGCACTCGTCGGCTCGCTCGCCCCGCTAGCGGAGCCCGTCCTCGCCGACGGCGTCCTCGGCCTTGAGGCCACCAACCCGAGCGTGCGGCCGCCCGCCGTCCGTGACCGCAAGGGCGAGCAGCAGCTCGTCGGCCGCCGGCGCGTCGGGTACGCGGATCTCCATCGCGTCGAAATGCGACCGGACGAGCATCGCCTTGATGTGGTGGACGGGTATGTCGAGGGTCGCGCCCATGGCCGCGCGCTTCTTGACCGACGGCAGGATGGAGACGCCGCCCACGGCGGCGCGTGTCGGCTGGCCGAACTTGGGATGCAGGCACGCTGCGATGTGCTCCAGCTCCCCCGCCTCGCCCACGATGCCGCCCTTGCCGTATGCCTCGACAGGCGTCCCGAGCGCCTCCTTCGCGCGGCGGGTCAGCTCCTCGCCCAGGAACTCGCCGAAGTCGATCAGCTCGGTGAGATCGTCCGGGTTCGAGCCCGCGTACGGGTTCTTCACGACCACGGCGACGGCGGCGCGGCGCAGCGGGCGCGCGAGCTTCTTGCCGCCTTCCTCGTGGAGCTCCTCGACGAACGTCGCCCACTTCCGGATCGTCACGGCCACGCGCGCACCTCCTCCTCGATCCGGCGATTCTAGCGCCGCCGCGCGGCGCGCCCGGCCCCCGTCGGGCCGGTTCGCGGTGCGGGCCGGCAACTTCGGGGCTGGCGGTGTCGCTTACTTGCTTGCGCGGCGACGCCCGCGCAGTACTCTGCGTGACAACCTCACCCGAACCTGCCAGTCGGAGGATCCCGTCCCATGCGTTCCCGCGTCTTCGTAGCCCTGGCCGCGCTCACGCTCTCCCTGCTGCTCCCAGCGGGGGTCGGCGCCGGCAGCGCCCAGTCCGCCGCGAAGGCGGAGCAGGACCGGATCATTGCCTACTGGACTCCCGCGCGGATCGCATCGGCGCAGCCCCGCGACTTCGTACGTAACGACGCCGGAAAGCTCGTCCCGTCCAAGGGCAAGCCCGGCGGTGGCGGTGACGGTGACGGTGGTGCCGTGACCGGCGCCTCCTGGACGGGCAACGAGCCCGTCGAGCTGCGGGTCGGCCGCATCCTGTTCTCGTCTGGCGGCTCGAACTGGATCTGCTCCGGTTCAGTGGTGAGCGATAGCGACACGGACTACTCGGTCATCCTCACCGCGGGCCACTGCGTGTTCGACGGCAACGACGGCTGGTCGTACAACTTCCTGTTCATGCCGGACTTCGACGACAACCCGGACTACAACTGCGTAACCCGCGTCATGGGTTGCTGGACCGCCAATCGGCTTTCCGCACACACGAACTTTGTTCCGAGCGGCTTCGGACCCGACTCGGCGCTCCGCGTCGACTACGGCTTCGCTCGCGTGGGCACCGGGAACAAGTTGGGTCAACTCGATACGGCGGTCACCGGCGGCTACGGCCTCACGACGTCCATCGGTTCGCCAGGTCCTGTCGCATGGGCCTTCGGTTACCCTGCGCAAGGCAAGTACAAGGGCAAGGACCTCATCTACTGCACTGGCGCCACGGTCGGGGATCCGTACGATGTCGGCACGTGGGGCATGGCCTGCAAGATGAACGGCGGTTCGTCCGGTGGCGGGTGGCTCTTCGGCACCACGAACCCGGCGGACGGGTCAGGTAGCCTCGGCTCTGTTAACTCCTACGGGTACACGGGTCTGGCGTACATGTTCGGCCCGATCTTCGACGGCGACACCCTCGACGTCAGGGATGCCGTCGTCAACGGCAATGGTCCCAATTCCGTGGTCTGCAATGTGGGTACGCAGCCACCGAACAACTGCCCCAATTAGGCCCCGCAACTCCACCGCCCCCGTCCGGCATCGCCGGGCGGGGGCGTTTTTCATGTCCCTAGATATCGCTCCGGGTCCACGCCGCACTCGCGGCAGAGCTGCTCCAAGGCGGCGCGCCTGACGTTCGGGTCGGCCTCGCCGAACTGGAGAAAGAACGGCCGCCGATCCCAGTCGAACGGCTCATTCGCCTTGCCGTGCAGGAACGCGAGCAGCGCGGCCGCGTGAACGCCAGTCGGGCTCCGCGCCGGGGTGGGGCGTCAGCCGCGCGCGGCGGACATCTTGTCGAGGATCGCGCGCTTGATGCCCTCGATGGGGATCCGTTCCTGCGTCATCGAATCGCGGTCGCGCACCGTTGCGGCGCCGTCCTCGAGCGACTCGACGTCGATCGTGACGCACCACGGCGTCCCGATCTCGTCCTGGCGCCGGTACAGCTTGCCGATCGCCGCCGTGTCGTCGTAGACCGCCATCTCGTCGCGGGCGATGTCATCGCGGAGCTTGTGAGCCACCTCCACGATCTCGGGCCGCTTCTTGAGCAGCGGCAGGACCGCGACCTTGTACGGGGCGAGGGCCGGGTGCAGCCCCAGGACGACACGCTTCTCGCCGCGGACCTCCTCCTCGCGATAGCTGTCGATGAGGAAGGTGAACGCCGATCGATCCGGCCCGCCGGCCGTCTCCACGATCCAGGGCACGAAGTGCTCCTCGGTCGCCGGGTCGAAGTACTCGAGGCTCTCGCCGGACTCGGCCTGGTGGCGCGACAGGTCGAAGTCGCCACGGTTGTGGATGCCCTCGAGCTCCTTCCAGCCGAACGGGAAGCGGTACTCGACGTCGATCGCCTTCTTGGCGTAGTGCGCCAGCTCGTCGGGGGCGTGCTCACGGAATCGCAGCCGCTCCGAATTGACGCCATAGCGCGTGTACCAGTCCAAGCGCCGGGGCAGCCACTCCTCGAAGACCTGCGCGGCGGCGTCCGGGCGGACGAAGTACTGCATCTCCATCTGCTCGAACTCGCGCATCCGGAAGACGAAGTTGCCCGGGCTGATCTCGTTGCGGAAGCTCTTCCCGATCTGCGCGATCCCGAATGGGATCTTCTTGCGCGAGCTCTGCTGCACGTTCTTGAAGTTGACGTAGCTGCCCTGGGCGGTCTCCGGGCGCAGGTAGACGACGTTCGAGTCCGTCTCGATCGGGCCCATGTGCGTCTTGAACATGAGATTGAACTGGCGCGGCGCCGAAAGCGGCCCGCCGTCGACCGGGCACTTCAGCCCGAGCCGCTCCACGATCCCCGGGTCGCGCAGGTCCGTCGCAGACAGGTTCTCCCCGCCGGGCAGCTCGTCGAGCCGGAACCGGCGGTGGTCCGTGGCGCATTCCACCAGCGGGTCGTTAAAGCTGCCGACGTGGCCGGACGTGATCCAGACCTGGGGGTGCATGAGGATGCCGGCGTCGAGCCCCACGATGTCGTTGCGCTCCTGGACCATCGCCCGCCACCAGGCGCGCTTGACGTTGTTCTTCAGCTCCACCCCGAGCGGCCCATAGTCCCAAACGGCATTGATGCCGCCGTAGATCTCGGAGCTCGGGTACACGAAGCCGCGCCGCTTCGACAGCGACACGATCGTGTCGAGCTCGGCCACGGCCGGACCGGGGTCGCTCGCGGAGTCCGCGGCGGCGCGCGCGTCGAGATCGGCGGGGGTATCGGGGAGGTTGGGCACGTTGGGCTCCGGTAGGCGGCCGGCCGTGGAAGGGACGGTCTCAGGCTTCGTGGGCGCCGATCCTAGCAGAGGCGGAATTCCGCCCCGCCGAGCAGGCGGCTTCGGTGCTAGCTCGCGCTCCCGGTGTCGGCCCCGAGCGCGTCCGCGATGGACTGGATCGTTTCGCGCTCCCACGTGCTGACGTCGGAGGCGCCGATTCCCAGGACACCGCCCTCGCGCGCAGCCTGCGCCACGCGACTCGCGGCCGCGAGGTACCAGCCGCGGATCGCCGTGGCCTCTCCCGGCTCCATCTCGACCGCGAGTATCGCCCCGGCGCGGCGAGCCTGCTCCAGGCCCTCGGAGAACACGTCGCCGCTCACCGGATCCACGCCGACCGCCAGCTGGTTCGAAACGTCCGCGACGAGCTGGCCGAGCAGGTCCTCGTCCGATGCCCCGATCGCCGCGTCGGACACGAACTGGACATAGGCGTCGAGCTCTGCCTCGGACTTGTCGGTGGAGCCTGCCGATGCGCTGACGGCTCGAGCGATCGCCGGGCCGGCGGAGACGAGCGCAGCCCAGTTGCCCGGGGAGACGTCGGACTTGGTGGTCATGACCAGAGTGTACCGGCGCTCGTCGGGAGGTCCGCCAGGTCGAACCGGAGGACGACCTCGTCGTCGGCGACGTCGCCCGTCGGGACGAACCCGTACCGCTCGTAGAACGGCTGCGGCGAGCCCTCCCCGGGGACGGCGCTCGTGTACAGGGCATCGACATCGGGCCGCTCGCCCACGTACTCGACGAGCGCGTCGAAGGCAGCCGCGCCGTAGCCGCGGCGCTGGTGCCGGTGGTCGATCAGCAGCCGCCACAGGAAGTAGGGCGAGACCATGTGCGGATCTGCCTCCACGACCTCCGGCGCGACGCCGTCACTGAGCATGACGAAGCCGACGACCGCGCCCCCGTCATTGACCGTCCAGTACCGCGGCTTCGCGTGGGCATAGGCGACCGCGTCCCGGAGCGATTGCTCCACGCTCGCGACGAAGCGGTCCTGGCCGGGGCCGGCCCGCACCGCGAGCGCCGCCGCTCGATCAGCGTCGGTGACGATGTCGCGAAGCTTTACGGTCGCCATCAGGTGGTCGACACGGGGGTGCCCGGGTGGGGCGCCGTGGGGGCGTGACGGGGCGCCGCGACGCCCGCGGCCGGGCCCGCCTCAGCGAGCGCGCCGCTTCGCACCTCGTCGAGGAACGCGAGCGAGCGCGGCTTGCGATCGAGGGAGTAGGCAAGGAATTCGCGCATCGCGAACTCCACCTCGCGCTCCACCTCGGGTCGGATGCGCAGCGCGGCGAGGGCCTCGACGTCCTGGCGCTGGTACGCCTTGAGCAGCTTCAGGGCCTCGAGGGTCAGTCCCGCCCGCTCGAACGGTGGACCTGGGCAGCGATCGCACAGGACGCCGCCCAGCGGCGGCAGCCAGCGGTAGCGCTCGTCGGCGTCGAGGAGGCGGCCGCACTCCACGCACCGGTCGACCTCGGGGCGCACGCCCAGCTCGTCGGCGAGATGCATCTCGAACCACCGAGCGACCCGCCCGGGCGCCATCCCGGCGTCGAGGATCTCGTAGCCCCGCTTCAGGAGCACGTACACGGACTCCGCGGCGTGGCGCTCCTCGAGCGTGCCGTTGGCGAGCTCCGCCATGTACGACGCCGTGCCGAACGAAACGAGGTCGTCGCGCAGGTTCAGCCACGGATGCACCACGGAGACCTGGGTCACGACCTCGAACGTGCGGCCCTGGGCCAGCGCGACCCGCAGCTCCGCGAACGGCTCCAGGCTGCCCCCGATCCGCGACTTCTGCCGCCGGATGCCCTTGGCGATCGCCTTGATCTTGCCGCCGCCGGGCGTGATCAAGGTCAGGATCCGGTCCGCCTCGCCGTAGTCGAAGCGGGACAGCACGATGGCCTCGGTGACGTAACGACGCGGAGCCGGCACCCGGTGACGGTACACCGCTTCGAGCCGCCCCGAAGAGCCTGACCGCGACCCGAACCCGCTACTTCCGCCGCGCACGTTTGTCACGCTCGGGCTACACTCGCGCCGATGGCCCTGTCGACGAGCCCGGACATCGAGCAGCTGATCGCCGACACGGAGGCGGAAATCCTGCGCGTCGTCAAGGGCTCCGACCCGGTCACCGCGGGCGTCTACGAGATGTGCCGCTACCACCTCGGCCTCGACGGCTCGGGCTCCACCGGCAAGCGCATGCGCCCGCTACTCGGCCTGCTCGCGTACTCGTCGATCACGGGCGACCACCGCCGCGCCCTGCCCGGCGCCGCGGCAGTGGAGCTGGGCCACAACTTCAGCCTGGTCCACGACGACATCGAGGACGACGACCGCGAGCGGCACCACCGCGCGACCCTGTGGACGCTCCACGGCATCCCCCAGGCGATCAACACCGGGGACATGCTTTTCAGCCTGAGCCGAATCGCGCTCCATCGCCTGACCGATCTCGGCTTCCCCGATCGGACCGTCCTTCGGCTGATGCGCCTTTACGACCGGACCTGCGTGGCGCTGTGCGAGGGCCAGTACCTGGACATCTGGATGGCCGACCACGACAACCTGTCCGTGGAGCTCTACTTCGACATGATCGGGCGGAAGACGGCTGCGCTCATCGCGGCTTCGATCGAGGCCGGTGCCGTCCTCGCTACCGAGGACGAGGCCGTCATCGAGCGCTATCGCGCCTTCGGCTGGGATCTCGGGCTCGCCTTCCAGCTCAACGACGACCTGCTGGGCATCTGGGGCCCGGAGCACTCGACCGGCAAGGAGCCGACCGACGTCCCGCGCAAGAAGAAGACCCTGCCGGTGATCTACGCCTTCGAGCACGGCTCGCCCGGGGACCGGGCGCGGCTCGCCGCGCTGTACGCGAACGGGCGGCTGCTGCCCGAACACGTCGCGGAAATCGTGGCGATCCTGGAGCGCAGCGGCGCCCGCGAGTACACCCGCGACCAGGCCCGCCTCCATCGCGATCGCGCCCTCGCCGCGCTGGGCGCCCCGGGCACCCTGGGGCGAGAGCCACGTGAGCGCCTCGAGGAGATCGTCCGCTCGGTAATCACCGCCTAACCGGCGCCCGCGTCGGGAACGCCGGCGCGTGGGGATCAGCGCTTGCCGCGCGACCCTCGAGCCGCTGCGCCGCGGCGCTCGCCACGACCGCGCGGGCCTGCGGCCGGCGCATCGCCGGAACCGTCCCCGTCCGATCTGGGCGGCTTTTCGACGCGACGGGTCACCAGGACCTTGCCGACGCGGCGACCGTCAGTCGTCTCGACCGTGAGCCGCAGGCCGCTGACCTCTATCGAATCGCCGGGTGCGGGCACGCCGCCGACGCGGTGGTACATCAGGCCGCCGACGGTGTCGTACTCATCGGCATCCTCGAGCCTGAGGTCAAGGTCGAACAGCTCCAGGAGCTCGTCGACGTCGGCCCGACCGTCGACCCGCGCCTCGTGGTCGGACAGGCGCTCGACCAGCGGCTCCTCGACGTCGTACTCGTCCTGGATCTCGCCGACGATCTCCTCCAGCAGGTCCTCAATGGTGACGAGGCCCGCCGTGCCGCCGTACTCGTCGAGCACGATCGCGAGGTGGACCTTGCGCCGCTGGAGCTCGTGGAGCAGGTCGTCGATCGTCATCGATTCGGGGACGAGCACCGGCGGCCGGAGCAGCTTGCGCAGCGCGGGCCGAGGCCCCGCGTCCGGCTTCAGGTACGGCAGCAGGTCCTTCGCGTACAGGATGCCGACGATCTCGTCGATCGCTTCGCGGTAGACCGGGATGCGCGAGTGGCCGACCTCGACGATGAGGTCGATCGCCTCCTCCAGGGTGGCATCCGAGTCCAGGGCCGCGATCGCGACCCGCGGGACCATGACCTCATGGACGCGGTGCTGCCCGAGCTCGATGACCGCGTTGATCATCTGCTCCTCCTCGGCCTCGAGGATGCCCTGCTCGCCGCCGCGCTCCACGATCAGCCGAAGCTCGTCGGCCGATATCTGCTGCTCTGTGCTCACCTCAGCGCCCAGCAGGCGCGCGATCGCCGCGGTGGCACGGGTCAGCAGCACGACGAGCGGATTCAGGATCCGGCCGAGAAGGTCGACCGGCGCGGCGAGGGCGAGGGCGAGGGCCTCCGTATGGGCGAGGGCGAGCGTCTTCGGGACAAGCTCGCCGAAGACGATGGTGAACAGCGACACGATCACGGTCACGATCACCAGCGCGACGCCGCCCGAGGTGTCCGGGTTGAGGCCGGCGCCGATCAACACGCTGGCGAGTGGCCCCGCGAGCTGGACGCCTGCGAACGCCGCGGCAAGGAAACCGATGAACGTCACGCCGATCTGGACCACGGCCAGGAAGCGGCCGGGGTCGCTCGTGAGCCGCCGGACGCGCGCGGCGCCTCGACGGCCCTCCTCGGTCAGCTGCTCCACCCGGCTGCGGCGGATCGCCACGAGCGCGATCTCTGCGGCCACGAACACGCCGTTCAGGGCGACCAGCAGGACGATGATGAGGATCTCGATGGCCATGGTCAGCCCGGTTCCTCGCCTGCGGGCCGCCGCACGCGCTGCTCCCGGATGCGAGCGGGCACCCCGACGGCCAGCTTGCCGGGCGGCACGTCCTTCGTGACCACCGCGCCCGCGCCGGTCTTCGCGCCCTCGCCGACCTCAACCGGCGCCACGAGCATCGTGTCGACGCCGAGGAACGCGTTCTTGCCGATCGTGGTTCGGTTCTTCGACCGGCCGTCCCAGTTCGCGGTGATCGTGCCGGCGCCCACGTTCGTGCCGGCGCCGACGTCCGCGTCGCCCAGGTAGCTCATGTGGTGCTGCTTGACCCGCGCGCCGAGTCGCGAGTTCTTGACCTCGGCGAAGTTGCCGATCTCCGCGGCGGCGCCCAAGTGGCTTCCCCGGCGAAGATGGCTGAACGGGCCAACGGTCGCGCCGTCCTCAACGGTGGAGCCTTCGACCACACTCCGCTCGACACAGCAGTCGCGCCCGATCGTGGAGTCCACGATCGTCGTCGATGGACCGATGATGGTCCCCTCCCCGATCGACGTCGCGCCGCGGAGCACCACGCCCGGATCGAGGGTGACGTCCTGCCCGATGGTGACGCCCCAGTCGAGGTACACGGTCGACGGGTCGCGCATCGTGACGCCGGCACGCATGTGGGCCTCGTTGATCCGCACGCGGAGCGCCCACTCGGCCTGGGCGAGCTGGCTGCGGTCGTTGATGCCGTCGAGCGTGCCGTCGTCGTCGAACCCGACGGCGCTGACGATGCGGCCGTCCTCGCGGGCCAGCTGGATGAGGTCGGTGAGGTACAGCTCGCCGTTCGAGGCCGACGGCTGGAGCGCGTCGATACGCCGCCGGAGCCACGCCGCGTCGAAGGCGTACACGCCGGCGTTCACCTCGTTCGTCTCCAGCTCCTCGGCGGAGGCGTCGCGGGCCTCGACTATCCGCTCGACCGACCCGAACTCGCTGCGCACGACGCGCCCCAGCTCCCCGGGATCGGCGGCGAACACCGAGGCGAGCGTGATGGCGGCGTCATCGAGGCGCCGCTGCCCCACGACGGCGACGAGCTGGTCGCCGAGCACGAGCGGGACATCGCCCGAGAGGACGAGTATCTCGTCCACGTCCTCGGCGACCTCGGTGAGGGCGGCCCGGACCGCGTCACCCGTTCCTCGGGGCACGTCCTGGAGGGCGAGCCGGCCGCGCGCCCCGACGATCTCGCGAATCGGCTCGGTGGCGGGTGAAAAGACGATTACCGCCCCGCCACCGGAGGGTATGTCGGCCGTCCCGTCGAGCTCGGACGCGGCCACCTCCCACGCATCCAGGACGTAGGCGAGCATGGGCCGCCCGCAAAGAGGGTGCAGGATCTTGGGCATCCGCGAACGCATGCGCGTGCCAAGGCCCGCGGCCAGGACAACCGCTGCCGTCCGCCTGGACGGCTCGGTACGTGACGGGGTCACGCGGGGATTGTCGGGGGGACCAGCGCAGGCGTCAAACCTCGCTCAGGCTCGAGGACGAACGGCGATGGCCTCGATCTCGACCCGGCCGCCCTTCGGCAGCGCTGCGACCTGGAACGTCGAGCGCGCCGGCGCGGGGTCGGTCATGAACCGAATATAGACGGCATTGAACGCATTGAAGTCGTTGATGTCGGCGAGGAAGCACGTCGTCTTGACCACGTCGGCGAACGTGCAGCCGGCCGCATCCAGGACCGCCTCGAGGTTCCGCAGGGCGCGCTCTGCCTGGGCCTCGACGCCATCTGCCAGCTCCCCGGTCGCGGGGTCCGTGCCGAGCTGGCCGGCGCAGAAGACGAGGTCGTCCGTCGCGATGGCCTGGCTGTAGGGCCCGCCCGCTGGTGGCGCGGCGCTCGTGGCTATGGCTCGACGGGTCATTCCGGCCTCCTCGCGCTTGGGCGCTCGATGGTGGTCGCGACGACGAATGGGGTGCCTGTTCCGGGGGCGTCCAGCGTCCCGAGCGCGAGCTCGCTGCGGATCACATCCGCGGCCGCCTCCGCGCCCTCCCGAGCAGGATAGAGCGCCCACAGCGTGGGGCCGGAGCCGGACAGCCCGATCGGGACGCCCAGGAGGCGCATCAACCGGCGGCGGAGCGTGCGCAGGCCGGGCACGAGCAGGTCGGCGGCACCGGCGAGGTCGTTCGCAACCGCCAGGACGCCGGCCCGGCTGACGAGGCCGGCGGCGCGCATCGGCGCGTGACCCGGCGCCATTTCCGCGGCGAGGTGCTCGGAGGTCAGGCGGGTCGAGCCGCGGTTCGCCGGCGCCGCCGCGGGGTCCGTGTCGAAGGCCGCGAACGCGGCGCGCGTCGACGACTCGACGGCGGGCGTCACCAGCACCAGGCCCGGCGGCTCCCCGTCTATCCCGGCGAGGGCCGTCACCTGCTCCCCGCGCCCCTCGACGAGCGCGGGCCCGCCGGCGAGGAAGAAGGGCACGTCGGAGCCCACAGCGATTGCGGCGCGTCCGCGAGACTCTGCGTCCAGGTCGGCGCCCCATGCCGCGAGGGCGCCGTCGATCGCCGCGGCGGCGTCGCTGCTGCCGCCGGCGAGCCCCGCCGCGACGGGGATCCGCTTCTCGAGCCGAACGGCCAGCGGGAACGTCTCTGCGCCGCGTCCTACCGCGCGGCGGGCCTCGGCGATCCCGGCGAGCACGGAGCCGAATTCCGCCGGGTCCAGCGGCGCTCGTCCGCTGGTTCGTCCGTCGCTTCGCCCGTCGCTTCGTCCGTCGCTTCGCCCGTCGGCGCCGGCCACGTGCAGGCTGTCCTCGGCGCCGGCCGCCCGGGCGAAGCTCAGCCGATCTGCCAGGCCGAGCAACACCATCACCGAGTGCAGGTCGTGGTAGCCGTCGGGTCGCGCCCCGAGCACGGCCAGCGTGAGGTTGAGCTTCGCGGGCGCTAGCCGGATCACGGGCATCAGCGGGTCACGGGCACGGCCGCTCACTCGAAGGCCTCGAGGAGGCGCAGCCACTCGTCCACGGACAGGGTCTGGGGGCGCCGGTCGCCGGCGATCCCGGCGGCGGCGAGGGCCGCGTCCACTACCGCTTGGCCGACTAGCGGGCCGCTCGCGCCGTCCGCCCCGCGGTGCAGCTGGCGGGCAAGCACGTTCCGGAGCATCTTGCGGCGCTCGCGGAAGCCGGACTGGACCAGGCCCCAGAGTGCCTCCTCGCGCTCCGGCGGCAGCGCGTGAGTCGCGTGTGGCTCAAGCACCACCACGGCCGACGACACCTTGGGCGCGGGCTCGAACGCCTCCGGCGGCACGCGGAGCGCGACGCGCACGGCCGCGTGGAACTGCACGAACACGGACAGATAGCTCATCCGCCCGGGCGGGGCGGCGATGCGCTCGGCAACCTCGGCCTGGACCATCAGGACGAGCCGCTCCGGGCGCGGGTCCCGCTCGAGGAGCCGATGCAGGATCGGGCTGGTGATGTGGTACGGCAGGTTCGCGACCACGCGGTAAGGGCTTGCAACGAGGTCGGGGAGCTCGAGGTCGAGTGCGTCGCCCTCGATCAGGCGGAGGCGTCCCGCCTCGATCGGGGCTGCGAACTGCTCGTGCAGATAGCCGACGAGGCTCCGATCCAGCTCCACCGCGGTGACCTCGGCGCCGGCGGCGAGCAGCCCGCCGGTGAGGATTCCCAGCCCCGGCCCGATCTCGAGCACGCGCGTCCCGGCTGTCGCTTCCGAGAGGTCCAGGATGGACTCGAGCACGTCGGGGTCGGCGAGGAAGTTCTGGGATCGCGCGTGGCTCGCGCGCAATCCCTCGCGACGCAATGTCCGGCGAACCTCGAGCGGATCGAGCCGCGGCCTGTCCGGCGGCCGGTCGCCGGTCGTCACCGTGCTTGAGCGCTCACTTCGCGAGGGGAAGCGAAGGCGTCGCCTCTAGGTCCAGGCCCGATCGCTCGCCGGCCAGGAATCGCCGCGCGCCAGCTGCGCCGATCATCGCCCCGTTGTCCGTGCACAGGCCGGGGCGGGGCACGATCAGCGGCACTCCGATCGCTTCCGCCTCCGCGGCCAGCCGAGCCCGCAACGCCGCGTTGGCCGCGACGCCGCCGCCGAGCACGATGGATCGGGCGCCGCTCTCGCGGGCGGCCCGGATCGCCTTGGCAACGAGCACGTCCACCACCGCGTCCTGGAAGCCCCAGGCCAGCTCGGCGGTCACGGCGTGCGGGAGTGGCTCGTCCGGCTCCCGCAGCCCCGCGTCCGCGCGCGCCGCCTCCACGGTGCGCTTCGCCGCGGTCTTGAGCCCGGAGAAGGAGAAGTCGAACGAATCGCCCAGCCAGGCGCGCGGGAACACGGCGTCGCGCCGGCTCGCGTCCCCCGCCGCGCGCTGGATCGCCGGGCCGCCCGGGTAGTCCAGGCCGAGCAGCCGCCCGACCTTGTCGAACGCCTCGCCCGCCGCGTCGTCGATCGTCTGCCCCAGGAGGCGGTAGGAAAGGTGGTCCGTCATCTCGACAAGGAACGTGTGGCCGCCCGAGACCACCAGGGCCACGAGCGGGAAGATGGGCTCGTCGCCGCCGGCCTGGTTGGGATCGCGCAGCCACGCCGCGTAGACGTGGCCCTCGAGGTGGTTCACGCCCACGAACGGCTTGTCGTGAACCCAGGCGAGCGTCTTGGCGACGTTGATCCCCACCAGCAGCGACCCCGCGAGGCCGGGGCCGCGAGTGACCGCGACCGCGCCGACGTCGTCCCACGTCGCCCCCGACCCCTGCCACGCCTCGTCGAGCACGGGCAGGATCCAGCGCAGGTGCGCGCGGGCGGCGACCTCGGGGACGATGCCGCCCGTCGGCGCGTGGAGCGCGACCTGGCTTGCCACCACGTTCGAGAGGATGCGGCTACCGCCCTCGACGAGCGCGATCCCGGTCTCGTCGCACGACGATTCGACGGCCAGCACGAGCGGCCCGGACGACGACGTGGCCATCAGCCGCGGTACTCATCGTCCGGCGCGGGGTCGGAGCCGTGATCCTCGGGATCGATCGGGCGCTGCTCCAAAGCGGCCCGCAGCCCCGCCAGCCGGTCGCGGACGGCTGCAGAGCCCAGCGGCTCCGTCGTCATGATCAGTGCGTCCTCGCCGTTGTCCGAGTAGTAGCGCGGGCGGATCCCGACGGGGCGGAACCCGTACTTCTCGTACAGGCGGCGCGCGGGCATGTTCGAAAGGCGCACCTCGAGCGTGGCCTCGCGCGCCTGGCGGGCGACCGCGATGTCGATGAGCGCCAGCAGCAGCCGCTCGCCGACCCCCCGGCGGCGCCAGCGCGGATCCACCGCGAAGGTCGTGACGTGCGCCTCGTCGACCATGACCCACAGCCCGGCAAAGCCGACGATCGCCTCGTCCGCGCGCGCAATCACGTAGCTCGCCAGCCGGTTCGTGGCCAGTTCGTTGCGGTACGCATCGTCCGGCCACGGGACGGTGAAGCTCGCCCGCTCTATGGCGTGGACGGCCGGCAGGTCCGCGACGGTCATCGGCGCGATGCGAATGGCTACCGGGGGTCGCGCGACCACGCCACGCTCCCTTCGGGTGCCTCGATCGGCGCGCCTCGCGGCGGGCTCGCGTAGCCCGGGACGAGCCGCTCTGGATCGTCCGATTCGCCGGCGGCGAGGCGGGCGGCGCCGAGCCGAAGCAGCGCCGCCGGCAGTCCGGCGACCGCCTCCCGGCCGAGCTCGAGTGCCGCCTCGGACGCGCGGCCGGCGAGGTCCACGGCAACCTCCCGGATGCCGGCGACATCCGCGTCGCCGGGAACGACGACCGGGTCCCCGCCGACACGGACCATCACCCGATCGCGCGGGCCGGAGGAGAGCCACAGCACCGCGTCGTTGCCGACGGCGTCGAGGAGCGCGGAGGACGACGGGATCCCGACGAGCGGCCGGCCCAGCTCGTGCGCAAGGGTCTTCGCCGTGGCAATGCCGACGCGCAGCCCCGTGAATGCCCCTGGCCCGGTGCCGACGACCACCGCTGCGAGATCGGCCAGTCGCAGGCCCGCTCCCTCGATCATGCGGACCATCGCGGGCAGCAGCTCCTGGGAGTGGCGGTAGCGGCCCTCGAACGCCTCGGCCGCGATGAGCGTGCCGTCAACCGTCCCGGCCGCGACGACGATCGTCGACGTCGACGTATCCAGGGCCAGGAGCCAGCCGGCGCCTTCACGAAGCGCGCTCACGCGGCGCCTCCGGGCGCCGCACCGGCTACCCCGTCGTCGCTCGCGGCTGCCGCGTGCACGTAGCGCTCGTATCCGGTGCCCACGGCCGCGATTCGCAGGCGCCGCTGCTCGTCCGGCCCGCCGTCGATGTGGACGTCCAGCCGGTCCGCCGGCAGGGCGTCGCCGAGGCGGTCCGGCCACTCGATCAAGACGACGCCGGTCCCCTGCCGGTCGTCGATGAGCCCGCCGTCGAGCGCCTCGGCGGCCGACGCCAGCCGGTACAGGTCGATGTGGAACAGCGGCAGCCGGCCGGCGTACTCGCCCATCAGCACGAAGGTCGGCGAGCTTATCGTGTCCTCGATCCCGAGGCCCAGGCCGAAGCCCTTCGCGAACACCGTCTTGCCCGCGCCGAGCTCGCCCCACAGGCACACGACGTCGCCGGCGGCCGCCGCCGCGGACATCCGCCCGGCGAGCCGGCGCGTGGCCTCGGGGCTCCAGCTGTCCAGCTCCATCGCGTCGGAGGCCGTCGACATGCCCCGGTCAGGCAAAGCGTTCGAGATCGCCGATCGGAATTGCGACCCGTGGCCGTTCGCCGAAGCGCACGAAGCCCGCCTCGAGCGTCACGCCCGCCGGGAAGCGTCGCGGCCCGGCCAGCCCGGCCCAGGTCCCCTCTGCGCCGGCGAGCGGCCCGGAGCGTACCCGGACGACCTCCGGCGGGGGCGGCGGCAGGGTGACGGTGGGATCGTCGACGACGAGCGCCGGTGGGCTTCCGACGAGGGCGACCATGGTGCCCTCGAGTGCCTCGAACATCGCCATGACCGCCGAGGCGATCGGGCGGCGCCCGGCGCCGTCCAGGACGAGGATGCCGAACGGCGGCAGCCCATGAACCGCCGCGCGGCCCCGCCGTTCGGAGGCGAGGAAGTCGCGCTGCTCCTTGATGCCCAGCGCGGCGACGATCACGCCGCGGATGCCCACGGCACGAGCGCGGGTCAGCGCCTCGGCGTCGATCCGGGCCCCGGCGACCACGATCGATCCGGCGGCACCCACGTCGACGTGCTGCGCACGCAGCTCGCCGTCGGCGTCCGTGACGATCCGGAGTCGACCCCACGTCGGGCCTGCGAGCGCCGCGCGCCCCAGGATTGCGTTCGCGCTCGTGCGTACGACCACGGCCGTGCCCGACCGGAGCTCGTGCACCTCGCCGGCGAACGGCGCCTCGATCGCGTCGGGCCGGTCGCCGCCCGCAATCCGCCACCGGCCACCGCTGCGAAACAGAAGCTCGCCACCGGCTGCCTGGTCACCCTGGTGGCCACGCCGGGCCGGCGGCTCGGTCCAGCGCTCTCCGGGTGCGGGTGGCCCGTCACCCGGCTGCAGCCCGGTTACGACGATCGTGCGCGGGTCGCGGTAGTGCTCTATCAGGGGCTGGCCGCGACTGACGGCCTCCCCGGCCTTGACCAGGGGCCGGTCACCGGGATGGAGCGCAAACATCACGTCGATCGGTGAGGCAATCAGCTGCCGTCGGGCCACCAGCTCAAGCCCGCCTCGAAGGGCCGCCGATCGCTCGGCGGTATCGGCTGGGATCATGGCTCGCACTTCGGGCGTCGCGCGGCGTTCATCGTTCGTCCCCCGGCCACGCCAGCTCGCCCCAGGCCGCGAGGGCGGCGCGCCTGTGATCCCGCCGCTCGGGCAGGCGGAGCGGCACGTCGCGAAGGTCCACGGCCAGCCCGGCCACACCGCCTGCGACCGGCACGGCGACGCGCCGGGCGCGGTGGCCGATCCGCACCGCATCGCGGAACTCGAGCGTTGCCAGGGCACGCTCGCCCGGCGCGAGATCGACGAACGCGACCTCGCCGCCGGCGAGGTCGTGGCGACCGTGCTGGTCGCCGTCGAGGGTGAGCCGGCCCGCGCGCGAGGGGTTCCGACGCGAGGCGGGGGCGCTCGCGACCACGAGCAGGCTGCCGATGGGCGCCAGGAGATCGTCCGCAAGGTCCGCGACGAGGTCCCGCCGCTCGTCCGGGTCGTCGATCGTCCCGATAGGCCCGAGGAGCCGGGCATGATCGACGGACAGCTGGGTGGCGCCCGCGCGTCGCACCGTGTCGGCAACCGCAAGCGCGACCGCTCGCGCCGGCGCGACGGCGAAGGCGCCGCCGGCGATGATCGTCACGTCCGGGGTGGCGAGCGCGCCGATGTCCGTGCTCCGCCTGGCGAGCCGGCTCAGCGCCGCGCGCGCCGCGGCCAGCCGAAGCCGTGCCCCGTCGCCCGAGGCGTCCGCCCAGGGCTGGATCCGCAGGTCCAGGAGCCGGTCGCCCATCCGGTGACGGTCGAGGCTACCGGTGGTCCAGGCCAGGACTGAATCGACCGCGGAGTCATTGATCTCGGGCGGCACGAGTGCTGCCTGGGCGGTGCGAACCGCCACCGCGACCGGGCCCTGGTCGGCGACGCCGGGCGTCGCCATTGCCCGCACGCCGCCGTCCAGCCCGATGTCGAGCAGCTCGATGCGCCGGTCGAGCGTGTCGGCGAGCGAAAGGAGCGCCCGCACGGCCATGTGCCTGGTGTCGGCGGTATCCGGCAGGAGTCGTTCCAGGATCTCGCGGAGCGGCTCGTCGGGGCCGCTGCGCAGCCCGAGGGCCGGCGCCTGGTGCACTCGATCTGCGGCGGCTTCTATGGGCCCGCCGAACCCCTCCGCCCACGCCGCGCGTGCCGCGACGGGCCCGGCGAGGATGACGATCAGATCCGGGCGCCGCCTCGCCACGGCGCCGACGAGGCCGGCGAGGTCGTCCAGCCAGCCCCGCTCGTCGGGTCCGGGCGGGTCTCCCGCGCCGACGATGACCGCCGATACGTCCGGCCGGAGCGCGAGCTCGGTCATCTCGCGCGGGTCGTGGCTCTCCGGCGATGCGGCGCGGATTCGCCACGGCGTGCGGGCCGCGACCGCCTCAAGCAATCCGACCGAACGGCGCGACGCGCCGAGCACCGCCAGCGTCTGCGGCGGCTCGCTCCGCGCCTCCAGCCGGGGCAGGTCAGCCACCGCGGGCGGACTGACGCCCACGTGATCGGCGAGACCCAGGTCGGCGGCGACGAGCCTCTCCGCGAGGACCTCCGCGATCCCATCGGGCGAGGTCCCGGCCGGGCCGGAGAGCGCGCCGAGGAGGCGCCAGCGGGCGCCGGGCTTGCCGAGCAGCGCGACCGATGTCGTGGCCGCGCCGGCATCGATGGCAAGCAGCGCCCTGGGAACGGTCGTCACCGGCCCATGCTACCGGCGGTGCGCGTCAGGCGTCCCAGCCGGTCTCCTCGGACAGGTCCTCCAGCCGCTCGATCAGCTGCTCGATGCCGTCCTCGTCCGCGAGCAGCGCCGACGCGCCCGGGAGATCGCCACCGAACAGGCCGTGGAGCACGGGGTCGAAGAAGAGCATGGCGTTGGAGCCGAGAGGACGGTACGGCCGCGATGCCTGCAGGAAGTGGACGGCCGGCGCCGTCAGGCCGCGCATCTGGATCTCGCGCGCGACGTCTTCGACCAGCTCGTCGCGCTGCTCATCACCGAGGCCGCCGAGCTCGCTCACGGTCGCATCGACCTCCTGCCGTCGCCCTCGTCCGCGTCGAGGGTCCGCGTCTCCCGCGGGACGGACGCCGCATGGTACACCCGAGGCAGGCGCGCGGAGAGGTTCGTGACCACCTCCCAGGAGTTCGTGCCCTGGGCCGCGGCGAGGTCCGCCGCGGTGATCCGCTCGCCGCCCTGGGCACCGAGCAGGACGAACTCGTCGGCCACGTCGACAGGCGGTCCCGGCACGTCGCTGACGTCGGCCATCACTGCATCCATCGCGACGTTGCCGACGAGGGGCACGCGCCGGCCGCGGACGAGCGCGTCGGCGCGATTCGAGAGGATGCGCGGCCAGCCGTCGCCGTAGCCGAGCGGCAGCGTGGCGATCCGGCTGGGCCGGGTGGTGGTGAACGTCGGGCCGTAGCTGATGCCCCAGCCCGCGGGCACGTCAGCCACCCGGACCGGGCGCGCGTACAGCGCCAGGATCGGCCGGAGGTCGGCGGCGGCACCGACAGGAGCGGGTCCGGCAACGGCAAGGAGCTCGTCGGGCACGAGCCCGTAGGTGGCGAGGCCGGGTCGGACGCCTTCGAAGCTGGCGACGCCGTCCAGCAGCAGGCCGCCGCTCGCCGCAACGTGGCGCGGCGAAACCGCAAGTCCGGCCTCGGCAAGCCCCGCCATCACGCGCTCGAAGGCCGCCAGCTGTGCGGCAGTACGCGTGCCGTCCTCGGCCGCCTGAAAATGGGTCCAGGCGCCGGCCAGCCGGACGCCCTCGGCGGCGGCGAGCGCCCGCGCCGCCTCCCGTACGTGCGCCGTGTCGAACCCGCCACGCCCGAGGCCGGTCTCGACCTCGACATGAACGTCCAGCGGCCGCTCCGTGGGCGAATCCCGGAGCGTGGTCAGCAGCGCGACCAGGAGCTCGTCGTCCCCCGCCGTCACGGCGATCCGCTCGCGCGCTGCGGCGCCGGCAAGGGCGGCCGGGATCGGGTACAGGACCAGGATCGGGCGGTCGATGCCGGCGCGTCTCAGAGCGAGCGCCTCATCAATCGTGGCGACGCAGAACCCGTCGGCGCCGGCGGCCTCGAGGGCCATCGCGACCGGGATCGCCCCGTGCCCGTACGCGTCCGCCTTTACGACCGGATGCACCGGGATCCCGGGACCGGCGAGGCGCCGGAGGACCGCGAGGTTGCCGGCGAGGGCATCGAGATCTATCTCGGCCCAGGCGGTCCGCGGGATTGGCGGCAGGCCTGCGGCGGCGAGCCGCTCCTCGATGGGGCTTCGCGCCGGCGACTCGCTCAGGCGCCCGTTCAGGCGCCGGCTCCGGCGGATCCCCGGACCGCGAACCCCAATCGCTTGCCACCGCGGTTTCGCTCCGCGACGCCGGCGAGGCGCTTGCGGACGAGCGGTACGGCGTCGGGCAGGTCGGAGGCGAGCAGCCCGGCGTCGCCAAGGCGCTCGCGGACCAGGTCGCCGGCGGTCCCGTGCAGGTAGACGCCGAGGCGCGCCGCCGCGCCGGGCGCGACGCCCTGGGCGAGGAGCGCGCCGATGATCCCGGCCAGGACGTCCCCCGTCCCTCCGGTCGCGAGCGCGGGGTTCTCGAAGGGAGCCACGGCCACGCTTCCGTCCGGCTCCGCGATCACCGTCCTGGCGCCCTTCAGCACGACCACCTGGCGCCATGTGCCCGCGGCCGCGATCGCAGCCGAGCGCCTCGCGGCGTCGTCGCCGGCGAGATCGTCCGCCACCTCGGGCTCGATGCCCGAACCGGAACGCAGGCGCTCGAACTCCCCGGGGTGCGGCGTCAGCACGCAGGTCCGGCCGGTGGCCGTCCACCACTCCCCGAGCGTGGCCATCGACCGCAGCGCCTCCGCGTCGAGCACCATCGGGGGCACCTCCGAGGCCCCCTCGCCCTGCGCCTCGCCACGCGCCGCCAGGAGCATGCGCACGAGCTCCGCGGTGGCGAGACCGGGCCGCAGCCCGGGGCCCACGACGATCGCGTCGTGCTCGTGGTCCAGGATCCGGGCGATGGCGGGCTCCGGATCCACCTCCTCGACGTCGTCCTCCGGCAACGCCATGGTGGTCGCGTCGACCACCTTGGCCGCGAACAGCGGCTGGAGCGACTCCGGCACGGCGAGGGTCACGAGGCCGGCGCCGGCGCGTCCGGCGGCGCGGCAGACGAGCAGTGCCGCACCCGCGTAGTCCAGCGAGCCGGCGATCACGAGAACCTTGCCGAACGTTCCCTTGTGGCCGCGCGCGGGCCGCTCGGGCAGGAGGGCCGCCGCGACGCGATCATCCATCACCGCGGGATCAGCGGGCGCGCCGTCCGTGGTGGCGGTGGCGGCGGTGGCCTCGTGCCGCCCGAAGCCCAGCGGCCGCTGCTCAGGCATCGTTGGGCTCACGACTCGCAGCGTCCATGGTGCGCAGGCGCTCCATGCGCGCGAGGATCTGCCGCTGCCGATCGTCGAGCCGGGCCTCGATGTCGAGCGGGAACACGTAGCGACCGCCGGCGTTGCGAATGCCGAACGCGACCGCGACCGCGTACTCGGCCTCGTGCGTGATCGATACCGCGATGCGGCCCATCTCCAGCTGCTCCGCGCGCGCCGCCGCGCGACCATGAAGGCGAACCGACGGCTGCCCGGTCGGGAGCCGCTCGATCTCGATGTCGCGCCAGCCGATGCCCCGAACGCCCAGCCCGAGCACCTTGCTGACGGCCTCCTTGGCCGCCCATCGACCGGCAAACGTCTCGGGTCGATCACGAACGTACCGATCCTCGGCGTCCGTCAGGACCCGGCGCGGGAACCGGCGCCCGAACTTCGCGAGCGCGTCGCGGATGCGCGAGACCTTGATGATGTCTATGCCCAGCTCGGTCGTGCCCGCCGGTGGCGAGAATCCGGCGCCCGGTGCGGCGTCCTCGGGCCCTGCCATGCCGGGGCGCGCCTACTCGACCGTGACGGACTTCGCCAGGTTGCGCGGCTGGTCGACGTCCGTGCCTCGCGCCAGCGCGACGTGGTAGGCGAACAGCTGGAGGGGAATGATCGCGAGCACCGGGCTCAGTGTCTCGTGGGTATCGGGCACCCAGCACACGTCGTCGGCGATCCGCCCGATGTGCTCGTCGCCCTCGGTCGCGACGGCGATCACCTTCGCGTCTCGGGCGCGACCCTCCATGACGTTGCTGATCAGCTTGTCGTACGTCGACGAGCGCGTCGCCACGGCCACCAGCGGGCACTCCGCGTCGAGCAGCGAGATCGGGCCGTGCTTGAGCTCGCCGGCTGGATAGCCCTCGGCGTGGACGTAGCTGATCTCCTTCAGCTTGAGCGCCCCTTCGAGCGCGGCCGGGTATGTGGCCCCACGCCCTACGAACATGAAGCCGCGCGAGTTCACATAGCGGCGCGCGAGGTCCGGTGCGCCGGGCTCGTTCAACTCGATCGCCCGGGCGGCGGCGGCGGGCAGGGCACGCAGCCCGGCCACGAGGGCCTCCTCGGTCGCGTCGTCAAGCGTGCCGCGCAGCCGCGCGATCCCGGCCGCCAGGACGACGAGGGTCGTCACCTGCGTCACGAACGTCTTGCTCGCTGCAACGGCCATCTCCGGGCCGGCCTGCAGGAACAGCACTGCGTCGGCCTCGCGCGTGATCGCCGAGCCCAGCGTGTTGGTGACCGCGACGATCGGGCAGCCACGCTCCCGCGCGAGCCGGGTCGGGGCGATGGTGTCCGCGGTCTCGCCGGACTGGGTGACGGCGATCACGAGGACCTTCTCGTCGAGGGGCGGCGGGTCGTAGCGGAACTCCGAGCCGACCGTGACTCGTGCCGGGAGGTCCGTGAGCTCCTGGATCGCCCGCGCGCCCACCATCGCGGCGTACGAAGCGGTGCCGCAGGCGACGAACTCCACGCGCGTCGCGGCGCGCACGGCGTCAACGATCGTCTCGAGCTCCGGTGCCTGGATCCGCCCCGCCAGCGTGATCCGCCCGGTCAATGACCGGCGCAGCGCCTCGGGCTGCTCGTGGATCTCCTTGAGCATGAACGTGTCGTAGCCACCCTTCTCGGCGGCCTCGATCGTCCAGTCAATTGTCTCGATAACCCGCTCGACCGGCCGTCCTTCGAGGTCCGTGATGACCACGCGGTCCGGTGTCAGGTCCGCGACGTCGCCCTCCTCGAGGAAGATCACCCGGCGCGTGTCGCCCAGGATCGCGGCCACGTCGGAGGCGAGGAACGACTCCCCCTCGCCTATCCCGACGACGAGCGGCACGTCCTTCCGCGCCCCGATGAGCCGGTCGCTCTCGTCGCGGTGCATGATCGCCAGGGCATAGGCGCCATGGAGCTGGCGCAGCGCGGCCCGCGCAGCCTCGCCGATGTCACCGTCATAGGCCTCCTCGATCAGGTGGGCGATCGCCTCCGTGTCGGTCTCGGACACGAGCGTGTGGCCGCGCGCCTCGAGCCCGTCCCGGAGGTCCTGGAAGTTCTCGATGATCCCGTTGTGGATCACCGTGATCCGGCCCGTACAGTCCACCTGGGGATGGGCGTTGACGTCGTTCGGGCGGCCATGCGTCGCCCAGCGGGTGTGCGCGAGGCCCAGAGCGGCGTGCGGGGTGCGCTCCGCGATCGCCGTGCGCAGGTTGCCCAGCTTCCCGGCCCGCTTCTCCACGAACAGGTCGCCCTGGTCGTCCACGAGCGCGATTCCCGCCGAGTCATAGCCCCGGTACTCGAGGCGGCGCAGGCCCTCCATCAGGATCGGGCCGGCCGGGCGTGGCCCCGTGTAGCCGACGATTCCGCACATGAGTCGGTCAGTGTAGTCGCTGTTCCGCGAGCGCCGACAAACCGTCGGCCAGCTCGCGAACCAGATCGGCGTCGCCCCCCTCGATCATCACCCTGAGCGATGGCTCCGTCCCGGACGGCCGGACCAGCACCCTCCCGCCGGCACCCAGGCGAGATTCGGCATCGGCGATGGCCCGCTGCAGCACGGGATCGCCCTCCCACTGCTCCTTGTGCCGGACGCGAACCGCGCGCTGCTCCTGGGGCAGCAAGGGAATCCCGTTGGCGAGCTCGGCGAGGCGCCGCCCGGAGCTCGTGACCACGCGCAGGACCTCGAGCGCCGTGACGAGGCCATCCCCCGAGGTCGTGTGCTCCCGGACGATCACGTGCCCGCTCTTCTCGCCGCCCAGGCTGGCGCCGGACACCTGCATGCCATCGAGGATGTACTTGTCGCCTACCGGGGTCCGGACCACGGTCCCGCCAGCCTTCTCGACCGCGGCCTGGAGGCCCCCGTTCGACAGCACGGAGACGACGAGCGTGCCGATCGAGGGATCGCCCCGATCCGCGCCAGCGCGCCCAAGCCGTTCGAGGGCGAGGACGCCGATGATCCGGTCCCCGTCGACCACCGCGCCCGAGCCGTCCACGGCGACCAGCCGGTCCGCGTCGCCGTCCACGGCGAAGCCCAGATCCGCGCCGCGCTCGACGACGCGGGCGGCCAGGCCCGCGGGGTCCGTGGCGCCGGAGCGGAGGTTGATGTTCAGGCCATCCGGCTGGTCGTTGATGACCTCGACCTGCGCGCCGGTGGCCCGGATGATCTGCGCGCCCACGCCGGACGCGGAGCCGTTCGCACAGTCGAGGACGATTCGCAGCCCCGACGCGTCGATCGTCGCGGCAAGTGCTTCGCGGTGGGCCACGTAGCGCGCGATCCGATCGCGCGCGTCGACGATCGTCCCGATCATGTCGGCCGGCACGCCGGTGAGCTCGTCGGAGCGCCAGATGAGCTGCTCGAGCTCGTCCTCGACCGCATCGTCGAGCTTCAACCCGTCGCCGTCGAGGACCTTGAGGCCGTTGTCCTCGGCCGGGTTGTGCGAGGCGGAGACCATGATTCCCGCAGCGGCGTCGCCCGCCGCCGCGAGGAACGCCAGGGCCGGGGTCGGCACGACGCCGACGACGCTCACGGTCACGCCCAGGCTCGTGGCGCCCGCCGCGATCGCGGCGACGAACATGTCGCCGGAGCGTCGGGTGTCCTGTCCCACGACGATCGCGCCGCCCGGCTCAACGAGCCGGTGCGCGGTAGCGCACCCGAGGGCGAATGCCGTCGTTGGCTTGAGGTCGACGTTAGCGACGCCGCGGATGCCGTCGGTACCGAACAGGCGTGGCACGGGTGATCGTTCCCTCGCGTGCGGGTTAGGGTCGGGTCAGGGTGTCGCGGAGGCGGCCGGCAACGCTCCGGGCGGCGCCGCTGGACTGGAGACGATCGCCTCGATCGGATTGGGGCTCGCAGCGACAAGCGTGAGGCCGGTCGACAGGTTGGCCGATGGGGCGATCACATGCGTGCCCACCCCGAGGCCGGTGACGTCCGCGGTAAGGACGAGGTCCACCCCGGACAGCCGATCGAGGGCGGCGGTGGAGCCGCCGATCGTCACCAGAACCCGATCCGTCGACAGCGCATAGACCAACCCGGGGTCGGCGCCGACCAGGACGAGCCCCGCCTCGAACGTGCGCGTCCCGGTGAGCGGGCGGAGCGTGACGGTCACCTGGACCGTGTCCCTGCCCAGCGCCTGGACGCCGTCCGGGAGGGCCAATCCGACCGTCTGCACGACCTGTGACGACGCCCCGGAGACGGAGATCGGCAGGGTATCGGCGCGATCAAGGCCGGCAAGGTCGTTGGCGTCGCCCTCGACCGAGACGACCGGCGGATTCACCTCGATCGAGGCCACCTCGAAGCCCGCTGCCGGGGTGCCGACGACGTTCGGCGTGACCGGCAGCGTCTTGGAGCGCCGATCCGTGAACACGGGCACCCGAACGCGGACCTGCGCCGGTTCCACGTCGACCGGGGCCAGTGGCTCTTCGGCGCCGTCGACCGGCAGCAGGTCGACGAGCTGGTTGACGTCGATCCCGGACCCATCGATCGTGATCCGCGCCTGGACCTCGGTGACATTCGCCACCACCGACTGGGGCCCGGTGACGGTCGCGGTCGCGACGCCCTCGATGACGGGGTCGCCCACATCGAGGCCCGACGGCACCGGCCCGATGACGGCGCGGATCGGCACGCTCTTGGAGCCGACGCGGTCCAGCGTCACGACGATAGCCCCCGGCTCGAAGTCGAGGACCTGGATGCGCCCGTCGACGGCCTCGACCGAGACGTCCAGCGAGACTGGGCCGCCGGTTGCCTCGACGTCCGCCAGGTCCACGGTGGCGCGGAAGGTCGAGCTCTCGATGCGCAGGCCAAGGTCGGCGGGGGCGACGTAGCGCAGGCGGGTGACGGCCCCGGGGTTCGACAGGACGATCACGTCGGCCGGTGCGTTGACGATCTGGATCGGGATGTTGCCGGTGAACGACTGCGTCGTCTCGGACAGGACGAGTCCACCGTAGAGCAGCGTGGCAAGACCGATCGCCGCGAGCTTGAGCGGCCAGTTGTGCACGATGAAGCCCAGGATCCGGGTCATGGTGCCCCGCCGCGCGTCCCAGCGGCCTCGCGCCCGTCGCGCGGGGCGTCGGCGTCGCTCGCATCAGCTCCCACGGCGCGGTCCGTCGTGCCATCGACCACGACCTGGGAGCCCGCCTCGGCACGCGGCGGTGACCCGGCGGGGCCGGCATCCGCCTCGGCAACCATCGACTCGCCCGGCGGGATGGGCTCGCTCGCGCCCGGGAGGTCGGGGCGTCCGGTCCGCACCCCCCGGCCGAGGTCCGGCAGTCGCCGGCTGCCCGACCCTGGCACGCCCGGGAGGCGGAGGCGCGCGCTTTCGGCGCCGGGTTCGAGGAGGCCGCGCAGCGCGCGCGCCAGCTGCCCTTCGTTGAGGTTGCGCACGATTCGCGCTCGCTGGACGAAGCTCACCTGGCCGTTCTCCTCGGAGACCACGACCACGATCGCGTCGGTCTGCTCGGTGGTGCCCAGCGCCGCCCGGTGGCGCGTGCCGAAGCGCTCGGCGTGGATCGTTGTTTCGCTCAACGGCAGAACGGTGCCGGCGGCGACGATCTTGGTCCCGCGGATGATGACGGCGCCATCGTGCAACGGTGACTTCGGCGAAAAGATCGTCCGCAGCAGGTCGCTGGAGAGGTCCCCGTGGATCATCACGCCGGACTCGGCCATCTGCTCGAGGCCGGTCTCGCGCTCGATCACGATCAGCGCACCATGCCCCTCGGCGGACAGCGCGGCGGCGGCGCGCGCGACGTCTGCGGCCACGATCTCTGCCGTCCGGGTCTCGGCGGACATCAGCCAGCCAAGCGAGCCAACCCGGCCGATCGAGTCGAGAGCGCGGCGCAGTTCCGGCTGGAAGACCACGACCAGCGCGAACAGCCCGACGACGGCGCCGGTCTCGAGGATCTGGGTGAGCAGCGGCAGCGACAGGATCCGCGCGGTGAAGTACACGACGAACAGGACCGTCACCCCGATCACGAGGCGAACGGCGCTCGTGCCCCGGATAAGGCTGAACAGCCAGTAGATCAGGAGCGCAGTGACCCCGACGTCCAGGATGGTCGCGAGGTCAACCTGATCCAGGATCGGAGCAAGGAGCTGCGGCATGCGCGGCGAGTGTACCGCGCGAGTTCGGCCGGTCAGTCGCCCGGCGGCCGGGACAAACGGATCAGGGAGGGCTGGTGGTGGTCAGGGCGTCGTCGCGCAGCCGCTCCGCGGCGAGGCCGTGGGCATCCGCCGTGGCCTGCGTGTCGCCGGTCAGCGACGTCAGGCGGAGCAGCAGCTCGATCTTCTCGGTGGCGAGGCTGGTCCAGCCGCGGTCCAGCTGGAGGTTGGCGAGAGCGAGGTGCACCTGCGGGTCGCCGGGTGCCGTCGTCAGCAGCTGCAGGCTCGCCTCGAGCGCGGCATCGAGCCGCCCGGCCTCGCGATGGACCTTCACGGCAAGCAGCATCCGTTCGTGCGCCGCCGCGTGGTCGCCGGCCTCGATGAGCGCGGCGGCCTCGGCGAGCAGCGTCTCGGGATCCGGCGGCGGCCCTTCGATGGGCGGCGGCGGCGGCGATGGCAGGTCGATCGGGGGCCACGGCCGCCCGTCGGCGTCGACGTCGTCGGTCGCGCCGGCGACCATCGCCCGGTCCTCCATGTCGACCCAGCTCGGTTGCGTGCCGAGCTCGGCGATGCGGGCGGAGAGCGCGGCCGCGGCAGCATCTCGTTCTCCCCTCGTCATCGGCTCGGCGGCCGCCTCGACTGCCCCCTCGTTATGGGCCTCCCCGGCGAGGTCGGGATCGATCGCTGGCGATCCGTCGGGCTCCTCCAAACCGTCGTCATCCCGGTCCGGCGGTAGCGGCATGGAGCGCGCCGGCTGGAGGCCTGCGACGTGCGCGGCTGCGGCGGCGAGCCGATCGGCAAGCACCTCGCGCGTCGCGGATGGCTCCAGATCGACGGCACGTCGCGCCGCCGCGGCGGCCTCGCCGGAGCGGCTCCCGACGTCCAGCACGAATGCCAGTCGTTCGAAGTCCGCCGCCGCATCGGGCCGGAGCCCGCGTTCGGCACGCGCCACGGCCCGGGCGCGCAGCGCCGCCTCGTCGTCGGGGGCAAGCCGGAGCGCCAGGTCGAACGCCTCCGCGGCCTCCGGCCACCGGTCGAGGCGATGCAGGACGGTGCCCTGGCTCGCGATGGGGAGCGCCCGCTCGGGAACCAGGCGTGCCGCTTCGCCGTAGGCCTCGAGCGCCCCCTCGAGATCGCCGGCCAGCGCCGCGAGGTGGCCGCGCCGGAGCGCGGCCTTGTACTGGTCGAAGAGAGAGCCGTTCACGCGAGGGAGCCGTTCACGCGAGGGAGCCTAGCGCGTCACGGGCCGTGGCCGCCCACCACCCGAGGTACTGCGTGACGCCGCGCACCGTACTGCGGCAGCCTGGCGCCCGCGTGGCCTGGCGCCCGCGTGCCCGGCGCCCAAGTGGCCTCGCGCCCGGACTAGCGCTTGGTGTACTGAGGCGCCTTGCGGGCGCGCTTCAGGCCGTACTTCTTGCGCTCCTTCATCCGCGGGTCGCGGGTCAGGAGGCCGGCCTGGCGAAGGACGACACGGTGCGCCTCGTCGATCTCGAGCAGAGCGCGGGCGATCCCGTGGCGGACCGCGCCGGCCTGCCCGTTCACCCCGCCGCCCTCGACCTTGATCATGGCGTTGAAGCGCCCGTCCGTGTTCGTCACGCGGAACGGCATCCGCACCTCGGCCTCGTCTATCGCGGCACCGAAGTGCTCCACGAACGAGCGGCCGTTGATCACGATCTCACCCTCGCCCGGCAGGAGCCGGACGCGAGCGACGGCCGTCTTGCGTCGGCCGGTGCCGGAGTTGAAGGCTGGGGTAACAGGCATGAAGGGCGTCTCCGTCAGGCGAGCGGCTCAGGCTGCTGAGCCTGATGGGGATGGTCCGAATCGGCGTAGATCTTCAGCTTGCGCAGCTGCTGGGCGCCGAGTCGAGTGTGGGGCATCATGCCCTTGATCGCCCGCCGGACGACCTCCTCGGGCCGCCGCTCCAGCAGCTTGCCCAGCGCCTCCTCCTTGAAGCCCTGCGGGTGACCGCTGTGGCGTGCGTACGACTTGGTCGTGAGCTTCGCTGCCGAGACCGAGATCTTGCGGGCGTTGAGCACGATCACGTGGTCCCCGGTGTCGAGGTTCGGGGTCCAGGTCGGCTTGTGCTTGCCCTCGAGGACATGGGCCACGCGCGAGGCGAGGCGACCCAGCGTCTCGTTCGTCGCATCGACGACGAACCAGCTGCGCTCGATCTCGCTCTCTCTCGCGGTGTACGTCTTGGTGTTCATCGTTCCTCGTGTCCTGCGTCCTTGTCGTTGCCTGCCCGCCCGGTTCGCCGCCCGAGGGCGACCTTCCGGAGGCAGAGCCCCCGAGCCGGCGCCGCGGCGCCGCCCAGTGCCGGTTCCCCAGCGGTGAGCAGTCCCGGCACTGCCGAGGCCTTGAGCCGGCCCATCCCCACCGCCAGCAGGGCTGCGACGATCCGTCGCACCATGCCGCGCAGGAACGCGTCGGCCCGCACGTCGATCGTCACCGTAGACCCGGTTCGCCGGACCCGGAGCCGATGAACGGTCCGGACCGGCTGCGGATCGGCCCCACCGAACGGACTGAAGTCGTGGCGACCCTCCAGGGCCGCCGCGGCCTCCGCCATCGCGGTGACGTCCAGGTCGTTCCGCATCCAGAGCGACGTTCGCTCCCGAAGCGGGCTGCGCGGTCCGTTCCAGATGGTGTACCGGTACTCCCGGTAGCGGGCCGCGTAGCGTGGATTGAACCCGGCGGGCGCCCGACGGAGGCCGCTTATCGCGACATCCGGCGGGAGCATCCCGTTGAGCGCCTCAGAAAGGGCCTCGGCCGTGAGGCTGCCGGGGTAGGTGAATGCGATCACCTGGCCCGTGGCATGCACCCCGGCGTCGGTCCGTCCGGCGCCCACGACCGCCTGGCGAATCCCACCTGACAGGCGGGCCAGCGCGGCCTCGAGCTCTCCCTGGACGGTCCTGGCTCCCGGTTGGATCTGGAAGCCAGCGAACTCCGTGCCGTCGTATTCAACCGTGGCCCTGAACCGTCGAACGGTCCGCCCACGTGCCGCCCTCTCGGGCATGCCTATACCAGTTCGATCTGGACGATCTCCGCGGCATCCCCGGACCGTGGCCCGAGCTTGACGATCCGGGTGAACCCGGACGATCGATCCGCGTACTTGGGTCCGATCTCGTCGAACAGCTTGGTCACGACGAGCGGCTCATTGGGAAACTGGGAGACGATCGCCCGGCGGGCCGACAGGTCGCCGCGCTTGGCGAGCGTTATGGCCTTCTCGACGCGACCCTGGATCTCCTTGGCCTTCGCCTCGGTGGTCTTCACGCGCTCATAGCGCAGCACCGAGACCGTGAGGTTCTTGAACAGCGCGAGGCGAGGGCCCATCTTCCGGCCCAGCTTGCGGCCGTCGACCCGGTGGGAGGACATGGCTCAGGCGTCCTCGTCCTCGAACGGGGTCTCGTCCTCGGCCTCGTCGGCGTCGAACTCGGACGGCTCCGTCTCGGGGAGGATGAAGCCGCGCATGCGCAGCCGCTCCTTCATCTCGTCCAGCGACTTCTTGCCGAAGTTGCGCATGCGGAGCAGGTCCTCGTCCTTGAGCTGGAGGAGCTGCCCGACCTTGACGATGTTGTTGCGCTTGAGCGAGTTGTAGGCGCGCATCGGGAGATCGAGCTCCTCGATGGGCATGTCGAGCATGTTCGGCGGCAGCTGCGGGACGCCCGGGACGCCGCGCTCGGCAGGCATCGTGGCCTGGCCGATCGTGACGAAGGGACGGAACTGCTCGATGAGGATCGAGGCGGCGCGGCTGAGCGCCTCCTCGGGCCCAATCGTGCCGTCGGTCTCGATCTCGATGGTCAGCTTGTCGAAGTTGGTCACCTGGCCGACGCGCGTGCTCTCGACCCAGTAGTTGACCTTCCGGACCGGGGTGAAGATAGCGTCGACCGCGATGACCCCGATCGGCAGCGCCTCGGTACGCTCGACGCCGAGGTAGCCGACGCCGCGCTCGACGGTCATGTCCATGTCGATGGTCACGTCGTCGGAGTCGAGGGTCATCAGGACGAGGTCGCGGTTGACGATCTCGACGTCCGCCGACTCCATCACGTCCGCGGCAAGGACCGGGCCCGCGCCGCTCTTGGTCAGCCGGAGCTGGACCGGGTGCGTCGCGAAGCTCTTCATGCGCAGCCTCTTGACGTTCAACACGATCTGGGTGACGTCTTCCTTGACGCCGGGGATCGTGGAGAACTCCTGGTAGATGTCGCGGATCTGGAGCGACGTCACGGCGGCGCCTTCGAGGGACGACAGCAGGACGCGTCGCAGCGAGTTGCCGAGGGTCACGCCATAGCCGGCCTGAAGCGGTCCGACCTCGTACTTGGCGTACGTGCCGACTTCTTCGACGGGCTCGATCTGCGGGGTTTCGAGTTCGATCATGTGGCGGGCTACCTCGAGTAGTACTCGACCACGAGCTGCTCGGTCAGGTCGAGCGGCATCTGGTCACGGCGGGGAATGCTGGCGACGGATCCGGAGAGCTTGGCAGCGTCCAGGCTCAGCCAGTCTGGGGCGGTATGCGAACGGAGCGTCTCCTTGATGACCTTGAACGCCTCGCGCCCGCGGCGGCTCTCACGAACCTCCACGCGGTCACCGGGCTTCATCTTGTAGGACGCTACGTTCGTGGGCACGCCGTTCACAGCGAAGTGCCCGTGGGTCACGAGCTGGCGCGCCTGGGCCCGCGAGGCCGCGAAGCCGAGGCGGAAGACGACGTTGTCGAGGCGGGTCTCGAGTGACTGCAGGAGCGCCTCGCCGGTCACGCCGACGTGGGTCTCTGCCTCGTTGAAGTAGTTGCGGAACTGGCGCTCGAGGACGCCGTACACGCGGCGCACCTTCTGCTTCTCGCGAAGCTGGATGCCGTAGTCGCCCATCTTGCGACGGCGGACGCCGTGCTGGCCGGGCGGCGTGGGCCGGCGCTCGAACGAGCACTTCTTTGTGTAGCAGCGGGTGCCCTTCAGGAAAAGCTTGGCGCCCTCGCGGCGGCACAGGCGGCAGACGGACGCGGTGTATCGGGCCATCTGATCAGACCCTTCGCCGCTTCGGCGGGCGGCAGCCGTTATGCGGGATCGGCGTGACGTCGGTGATGGCGCTGACCTCCAGCCCGGCGGACTGCAGCGAGCGGATGGCCTGCTCGCGTCCCGCCCCGGGGCCCTTCACGAATACCTCGACCTGGCGCATGCCGTGCTCCATGGCCTTTCTCGCGGCCACCTCGGCCGATAGCGCGGCGGCGTACGGCGTGCTCTTGCGGGAGCCCTTGAAGCCGGCCACGCCGGCGGAGCCCCAGCTCACCACGGCGCCGTTGAGGTCCGTGATCGTGATGATCGTGTTGTTGAACGACGCCTGGACGTGCGCGTGCCCCTGGGGCACGTTCTTCTTCTCGCGGCGACGCTGCTTGACCGCCTTCTTGCGTTCAGCCATGTCGGATCCGTCCCGCCTCTACTTCGTGGCCTTGCGCCGAGCGCCAACCGTGCGCTTCGGGCCGCGCCGCTGGCGCGCGTTGGTCTTGGTCCGCTGCCCGCGCACGGGCAGGTTCCGCCGGTGGCGGAGGCCGCGGTACGAGCCGATCTCCTGGAGTCGCTTCACGTTGAGGGCCACCTCGCGCCGCAGGTCGCCCTCGACCTTGTAGCGACGGTCGACGACTTCACGGAGCCGGTTGACCTGCTCCTCGGTGAGATCGCGGACGCGGGTGTCGGAGTTGACGCTCGTCTGGACGAGGATCTTCTGGGCCGTCGGCAGCCCGATGCCGAAGATATAGGTGAGGGCGACCTCCACCCGCTTCTCGCGGGGGATGTCGACGCCGGCGATGCGTGCCATCGGTCCGCTACCCCTGCCGCTGCTTGTGCTTGGGGTTCGTGCAGATGACCATCACGGTGCCGTGACGGCGAATCACCTTGCAGTTGTCGCAGCGGGCCTTGATTGAGGCTCTAACTTTCAACGTTTCCTCGTCACTCGCGAACGCCCGTTTACGGACGCACTCACTTCAGGCGGTACGTGATCCGGCCGCGCGTCAGGTCGTAGGGCGAAAGCTCTACTCGCACGCGGTCGCCGGGCAGGATCCGGATGAAGTTCATCCGAAGCTTTCCGGAGATATGCGCCAGCACGCGATGCCCGTTCTCCAGCTCGACGGCGAACATGGTGTTCGGCAATGGTTCGACGACCGTGCCTTCGACCTCGATCGCATCTCGTTTCGCCACGGGCGGTGCTGGGTCCCTTTCTCACACGGAATGCCGGCCCACCGGGACCGACACACGAAAGCGCAGCATATCAGGACTTGCCAGTTCCTGACAAACAGGGTGCACCGTCACGATGTAGGCCGGTCCAAGCAGGTACGAACCGCGTGGGCGGAGGTCGCGTTGCTGAAACCCTTCAGGTCGAGGTCCGGGACCGCTTCGGTCTCGACCGCGTCCTCGACCACGGCCATCACGCGCTGGCTGATCAGGATCTGGCCGGCCTTCGCGGCCGAGGACAGGCGCGAGGCGAGGATCACGGACGTCCCCACGGCCCCATAGTCGTAGCGACCCTCGAAGCCGATCCGGCCAATCGTCGCGTAGCCCGTGGCGATACCGATGCCCAGGCCGAGCTCGTAGCCACGCTTCCGCCACGCCGTGGACAGCTTGGCGAAACGATCGCGCATCTCGCACGAGGTTCGAACGGCGGCGAGCTGGTGGTCGGGGATCGGCGTCGGATCGTTGAAGAAGACCATTAGCCCATCCCCGGCAAAATGCTCGACCGTGCCGCCGTTGGCGACGGCAAGCTCGCCCACCGTCACGTGGTACTGCCGCAGCACGCCCAGCACCTCCTCGGGGTCGGCGCGTTCGGCGAACGCGGTGAAGCCGCGGAGATCGGCGAACAGCGCCGTGATCTCCCGCCGATGGCCCGCAAGGAGCTGCTCGCCTTCGGGCGAGGACAGCAACTCCGCCGCCTGTGGGGCATACCTGGCCAGCTCTGTGCGCTGACGCTCGATCGTCTCGAAGAGCCGGGCGCTCTCGATGGCGAGCACCGCCTGATCTGCGAACGTCGAGAGGAGCGTCAGCTCCGTCGAGCTGAAGGGGTGGACTTCTCGGCGCCACACCGACAGGACGCCGATCGGCTCGCCGTCACGAAGCAAAGGCGCGCCAAGGATCGTCCGGAAGGCGACGACACGCTGGGCGTCCGCGAGCTCGTATTCCGGGTCGGCCAGCACGTCCACAATCTGGACCACCTGTCGCTCAAGGAGCGCCCGGCCCATCGCCGACCCGCGCTCCGGCTTGAACGAGATGGCGGAGATGATGTCGCGGAACTCCTGGGGCACGTCGTGGCTGAAGGCCCGGGCACGGAAGACGCCGCCGGCATCTCGGAGGATGTTCCCCTGATCGGCGCGTGTGAGGCGAACCGCAGAGTCGAGGACGGTCTGCAGGACGGCGTCAAGGTCAAACGTCGATCGGGAGATCGATCGCAGGACCTGCCCGACAGCCATCTCGCGCTCGAGCGCGTCGTGCGTCTCGGCGAGGAGCCGGGCGAGGTTGATGGCGATCGCTGCCTGGTCGGCGAACTGCTGGACGAGGTCGAGCTCCTGGCTGGAGAAGGGGCGGACCTCATTCCGCGCGGCCGCGATCACCCCGATCAGCTGGCCATCGTAGCGGATGGGCACACCGAGGTCGGTGCGGAACCCGCCGGCGCGTCGGACAGCAGCCTGCGTCGTATCGGTGCTGAACTCCGGGTCCGCGAGAACGTCCTCGATGTGCACGACGCGTCCATCGAGGAGCGCTCGGCCGACGACCGACTGGCGGTCGGGGGTGTAGACGACGCCTCGCACCAACTCCTCGAACTCCGGGGAGAAGCCGGTGAAGGCGCGCATTCGGTAGGCATCGCCATCGCGCACCGCGATGTTCGCGGAGTCGGCGTCGCACAGCCCCGCGGCTTCCACGACGACGGACTGGAGGACGTCGTCCAGATCGAATCGGGACCGTGCGATGGACGCAAGAGTACGGCCCAGGGCCGCCAGCGCGGTCGCTTCTTCCGTGTCGTGGGCTGCGATCGGTCGTCCCTCCTGGGCCGGGTATCGCCGGGATCAGAAGCGTAACGGACCTTCGATCCGCTAGATCGTCGTGAGGATCTCGGGGCCGTTGGGGGTGATCGCGATGGTGTGCTCGAAGTGGGCGGCCAGGACGTCATCCCTCGTGGCGACGGTCCAGCCGTCGGCGGCGACGTACACCTCGCCGGTGCCGAGCGTGAACATCGGCTCGATGGCCAGGCACATGCCGGGCTGGAGCTGCGGGCCGCGCCGCCCGGTGCGGTAGTTCGGGACCTGCGGGTCCTGGTGCATCTCGGTGCCGATGCCGTGGCCGACGAACGGCTCGACGATGCCGTAGCCGCCGGCGCGGCCGATGTCCTCGACCGCAGCCGAGATGTCGCCCACCCGAGCCCCGGCCTTCGCCGCGCCGATCCCGGCCATCATCGCGAGCCGCGTGGCGTCCACGAGCGCGCGGGTCGCCTCCGGCACGTCACCCACGACGAAGGTCCGCGCGGCATCGCCGTGCCAGCCCTCCACGATCGCGCCGACGTCGACCGAGACGATCGACCCGTCCTTCACCGTTCGGTTCCCGGGGATGCCGTGGACGACCTCGCTGTCGATGGAGATGCAGGTGCTCGCCGGGAAGGCACTCGGACCCTTGCCGTAACGGCCGCCGCCGAGGTAGCCCAGGAACGACGGTACGGCGCCGGACGCGCGGATATGCCGCTCGGCCAGGGCATCGAGATGGCCCGTGGTGACGCCCGGCTTGAGCTCCGATTCGATGAGGGCGAGGACCTCCGCGACGACGCGCCCCGCGCGACGCATCTTCTCGAGCTCGCGCGCGGACTTCCTCGTGATCACGTAGCCGGCGCGGGCGGAGCCCCGACCGCCTCGAGAAGCGACGCCGCGACCTCCTCGATCGACCGGGTGCCGTCCACGGGCGTCAGGATGCCCAGGTCCCGGTAGTAGTCAGAAACGTCGCGGAGCGGGCCGAGCTGTTGCTCCATTCGAGCCCGGACGGTGGCCTCCGCGTCGTCGGCCCGGTGAACTAGCTCGGACCCATCGACGTCACACACGCCCCAGACCCTCGGCGGCTTGAACCAGTCGTTGTAGACATGCCCACCCGCGGTGCATATGCGGCGTCCGGCGAAACGGCCAACGAGGTCCTCGATCGGGACCTCGATCAGGAGCGCCCTGCCAACTCGCCTGTTGGAGATCTCGAGCGCCCGGTCGAGGGCCTCGGCCTGGGGCCGGGTGCGTGGAAAGCCGTCGAGGATTGCACCATCGGCGGCATCCTCACGATCGAGCCTGGCGAGGAACAGTTGAGCCATAAGAGCGTCGGGGACGAGCTCGCCTGAGCGCATGATCGCGTCGAGCTCGCGGCCGATCTCGCTGCCGCTCGCGACTTCGGCGCGCAGCAGATCGCCCGACGCCACCACGGGAACCCCGAGGTTGGCAGCGAGGAGCGGTGCCTGGGTGCCTTTGCCGGCGCCTGGTGCACCAAGAAGGATGGCTACCGTCATCGATGTACCTGGTGGGTCATCGCGGCGTCGACGCCTGCGCGCCGCCGCTCACGCGCCATTGGGTGCGCTGCGCGCCGACACTCGACGTCGCCTTGCGCTGACCTCGCCATGTCCGCCGAATGCACCTTCTGGACCCGCGCCTAGCGGATGAATCCTTCGTAGTTGCGCATCATGAGCTGGGCCTCGATCTGCTTCATCGTCTCGACGACGACCGAGACGACGATCAACAGGCCCGTGCCGCCGATCGCGAGACCGGCCAGATTCGGGTCGATCACACCGGCGATCACCGGGGCGACCGCGACCGTGCCGAGGAAGATCGCACCACCCAGCGTGATCCGCGAGACGACCCGCCCCAGGTACTCCTGGGTGGGCCGGCCGGGTCGGATGCCCGGGATGAACCCGCCGTTCTTGCGCAGCTGCTCCGCCGTCTCGTCGGGCTTGAACGTGAATGCCGTATAGAAGTACGTGAAGCCCATGACCAGCAGGAAGTAGGTGATCGAGTACTGGATCGTCGTGGGCGCCAGGAACGCGCCGATCGCAGTCGCGACGTTGCGGACGCCCTCCACCTCCGAGAAGGAGAAGTAGGCCGCGAGCTGGCCCGGGAAGGCCAGGATGCTGATCGCGAAGATGATCGGGATCACGCCGGCGAGGTTGACCCGCAGCGGCAGGAACGTCTGCCCGCCCTGGTACATGCGGCGCCCCCGGACGCGGCTCGCGTACTGGATCGGGATCCGGCGCTGGCCCTCCTGGATGTAGATAATCACGGCGACCGCGACGATGGCGAGGATCGTGAACAGGACGATGTCCCGCGCCGATGGCGCCTGGAGCATCGACACGAGGCCCGCGGGCGCCTGGCTCACGATGCCGGCGAAGATGATGAAGCTGATGCCGTTGCCGATGCCCTTCTCGGTGATCAGCTCACCCAGCCACATCAGGACGATCGCGCCGGCGACCAGGGTCACCATCTGGACCCAGCTCATCGCGTTGCCGAGCCCGAAGCCGCCGATGATCACTTCCTGGGCGCTTAGCGCCGACAGGATGCCGAACGCCTGCAGGAGCGCCATCGGCACCGTCAGGTAGCGCGTGTACTGGTTGATCTTCTGGCGCCCGTACTCCCCTTCGCGGCTCAGGGCCTGGAGGGACGGAACGACGCCCGTCATGAGCTGCATGATGATCGAGGCGTTGATGTACGGGTTCATGGCGAGACCGACGATCGAAAGCTGCGACAGCCCGCCGCCGGCGAACAGGTCGATGATCCCGAACGCGGAGTTGTTCCGGAAGAACTCCGCCAGCGCCTCGCGGTCGATGCCCGGCAGGGGCACCTGCGCGAGCAGCCGGTAGACGACCAGGATCGCGAGGACGAAGAAGATCCGTCGCCGGATGTCCGGCGCGCGGAACGCGTTCAGCAGCGATTCGAACACGGTCGACTACGCGTCCGGGTCTGTCTTCGGGGCCTTGGGCTTGCGGGCGGCGCGCGGCTTGGCCGCCGGCGCCTCGGTGGCCGCGTCGTCGCTCGACTCGGCGTCGGTGGCGGCCGCCTTGGCGGCCTTCGTGGCGTTGGCGGCCTTCGTGGCTTTCCCGGCCTTGGGCGCCTTCGGCTTGGGAGTCGCCGCCGCGGGCGCCGCGTCATCGGTAGCGGTGGTGTCGCCGGCGTCGGCGGCTGTAGCGGCGGTGCCGGCCTCGTCGGCGTCGGCCTCCGTCCCGGCTGCGGCGGCTTCGGCTGCCTCGGGCTCGGCGACGACGCCGAGGGCCGGCCGTTTCGCGTCCGGGACCTCGAGCACGGACACGGTCCCGCCGGCGGCCTCGATCTTTGCCCGCGCGCTCGCGCTGAACGCATCGGCCACCACGAACAGTGCCGTCGACAGCTCTTCGGCGCCGCCACCGAGCACCTTCATCGGCCGGTCGAGCCGGCGAACGAGGCCGGCAGCGCGAAGGATCTCCTGGTTGACCGTGATCGGGGCCGCGCCCTTCTTCGAGGGCTTCGTGCCTGCCATGTCGCCGCCCTCGATCTCACCGAGCTCCACGAGCCCCGCGATGTCGCCGAGGTTCACGACCTCGTACTGGATCTTGAACAGGTTCTTGAAGCCGCGGAGCTTCGGGATGCGCTGGTGGAGGGGCGTCTGGCCACCTTCGAACCAGGCGGGGATCTTCCCGCCGGCGCGCGCCTTCTGGCCCTTGGTCCCGCGACCCGCCGTCTTGCCCTGGCCCGCCGCGATGCCGCGTCCGACGCGGCGCTTCGCCTTGCGCGATCCGGGCGCCGGCTTCAGATCGTGGAGCTTCATTCCTTCTCCTCGTCGCCGCTCGGCCGGCGTGATCTGGCGTTGGCGGCTGCGCTCGGCCGACCGGCGACGGATCCTTCGGTCTCCTCGACGCTCACGAGGAAGCGGACCTGGCGCGCCATGCCCCGGGTCGCGTCGTTGGCTGGAACCTCGACCGAGGAGCCGATGCCGCGCAACCCGAGTGCCTTGAGCGTTGCGCGATTGCGCGCGATGTGGCTGATCGAACTCTTCGTCTGGGTGATGCGCAGCTTACCGGGCATCGGCGGCCTCCGGGGACGGCTGGCCGGGGATGTGGAGGCGCACGGGGACACCGCGGCGAGCGCTCAGCTCAGCCGCAGAGTGCAGGCCGCGCAGGCCCTCGAGCGTCGCCCGGGTGACGTTCACCGGGTTCGTGGAGCCATACACCTTGGACAGGATGTCCCGGATGCCGGCCGCCTCGACGACCGCGCGGACGGAGCCGCCGGCGATGACGCCGGTGCCCTGGCTGGCGGGCTTGAGGAGCACGTTGCTGGCCGAGAAGACCGTGCGGATCTCGTGCGGGATCGTGGTTCCCACCATCGGGATCTTGATGATGTTCTTCTTGGCGTCCTCGACGCCTTTGCGGATCGCCTCGGGCACCTCGCCCGCCTTGCCCAGCCCGACGCCGACATGGCCGGCGCCGTCACCGACGACGATGACCGCGCTGAAGCTGAAGCGCCGGCCGCCCTTGACGACCTTCGCGACGCGATTGATCTGGACGACACGCTCCTCGAGCGTGAGCTTGTTGGCGTCGATTCGTGGCACGTGCGCTCCTAAAACTCCAGGCCGGCTTCGCGGGCCGCGTCGGCGAGGGACTTGATCCGACCGTGGTACCGGAACCCGGCTCGGTCGAAGACCACCCGGCCCACGCCGGCTGCCCGTGCCCGCTCGGCGACGATCCGGCCGACGGTGGATGCCTCCGACGACTTCGACGCCTTGGCCGACTTGAGGTCAGGCTCGAGTGACGACGCAGCGGCGAGCGTCCGTCCGGACGAGTCGTCGATGACCTGGGCGTAGATGTGATTGAGGCTGCGGAAGACGGCGAGGCGCGGACGACCGGCATCACCCGCCACCCGAAGGCGGAGGCGTGCGTGGCGCTTCTGGCGGGCGGCCCCGCGGCTGATGGGTGCGGTCATTCGGTGGTTCCTCGGTCTCCTGCGCGGCGGGCTACTTCTTGCCGCCGATCTTGCCGGCCTTGCCGGCCTTGCGGCGGATCTGCTCGCCCGCGTAGCGAACGCCCTTGCCCTTGTACGGCTCCGGCTTGCGCGTCGAACGAACCCGGGCGGCGATCTCGCCCACGAGCTCCTTGTCGATGCCGGTCACGGCGAGCTTGGTGGGATTCTCGACCTCGAACGTGATTCCCGCCGGCGGGTCGATCTCGATCGGGTGGCTGTAGCCCAGGTTGAGCTGGAGCTTTCGCCCGACGAGCGCAGCACGATAGCCGACGCCCGTGATCTCGAGCGCCTTGCGGTAGCCATCGGTCACGCCGACGACCATGTTGTTCACCAGCGTCCGGGTCAGCCCGTGGAGCTGTCTGTGGGTCTTGGCCTCCGATGGGCGCGTCACCACGATGGAGTCGCCATCGCGGGCGACGCCGATCTCCGGATGGAGCTCGCGCGAGAGGCTGCCCTTGGGCCCCTTGACCGTGACATTGCGGCCGTCGATCGAGACGTCGACACCGGAGGGAACGGCAATGGGCATGCGGCCGATTCGGGACATCTCGTCTACCAGACGTACGCGAGGACTTCGCCGCCGAGCTGGGCCTTGCGGGCCTGCGCGCCGGTCATGATCCCCTGGCTGGTGCTGACGATGACGATGCCGAGGCCGCCGAGCACCCGCGGGATGTCCGTCTTGGCGGCGTACACCCGGAGGCCGGGCTTGCTCACGCGCTTCAGGCCGGATACGACGGGCACCTTGCCGTCGACGTAGCGCAGGGTGAGGCGCAGGACGTGGCCCGGGCCGGCCTGCTCCTCCGCGACCTCGGCGATGAAGCCCTCGGTCTTGAGGATGCGGGCAATCTCGCGCTTCGTGCGCGACGCGGGCACCAGCACCTCGGTGTGCCGGGCGCGCGACGCGTTACGGACGCGCGTGAGCATGTCGGCGATCGGATCGGAGATGTTCATGGGACCTACCAGCTCGACTTCGTGACGCCCGGCAGCTCACCCACGAGGGCGCGCTCCCGGAAGCAGATGCGGCACAGGTTGAAGCGACGCATGAACGCGCGCGGCCGTCCGCACACGACGCAGCGGTGGTATCCCCGGACGCCGAACTTGGGCGTCCGCTTTGCCTTCGCGATCATCGATTTCTTGGCCATCGTGTCTCCTCCCGCCGCCTACGAGGCGAAGGGCATGCCGAGGAGCTCGAGCAAGCGCTTCGACTCCTCGTCGGACTTCGCCGTCGTCACGATGCTGACTTCCAGCCCGCGGAGACGGTCCACCTTGTCGTAGTCGATCTCGGGGAACGCGATCTGCTCGCGCATACCGAGCGAGTAGTTGCCGCGACCGTCGAACGAGCGGCTCGGCGTGCCCCGAAAGTCGCGGATGCGGGGCAGGGTCAGCAGGAGCAGCCGCTCCAGGAAGTCCCACATCCGCGGACCGCGGAGGGTCACCTTGAGCCCGATCGGGTTGCCGGTCCTGATCTTGAACTGGGCGATGGAGCGGCGAGCCTTGGTCACGATCGGCTTCTGGCCCGTGATCATCGTCAGGTCGCCGGACGCGGCGTCGATCGCCTTCGCGTTCGAGAGCGCCTCGCCCAGGCCCACGTTGACCACGATCTTCTCGAGCTTCGGCACCTGGTTCGGGTTGGCGTACTCGAACTGCTTGACGAGGGCCGGGATGACCTCAGTCTTGTAGCGGATCCGGAGCGCCTTCGGGCCTTCGAGCACCGGCCTTCGCGACGGCGCCGGCTCGGCCGCCGGCTCGGGTTCGGCAGTCGCGGCAGCCTTGCGATCCTCGACGCCTTGCGCGGCCGGCTTGCCCTTGCGCGCCGGCCTCGCGGCCTTCGGGGCATCCGCCGCCGGCGCTTCGGCGGCAGCCTCTGGCTCGGTGGCGGCCTCGGGCTCGGCTGCGGGCTCGACGGCCTCGGGCTCGTCGGCCTCGGCGACGGCCTCGCGCTCCACTGCGGGCTCGGCGGCCTCGGCGACGGCCTCGGGCTCTGCCGCAATTGCCTCCGGCTCGGCGGCTGCCTCGGGCGCGGATTCGGCGGCAGCCTCGGGCTCGGGCGCCTCAGCGGCAGGCATGGGCTGTTCGTCGGTCGCCGTCGGCTCGGCTTCGGATGCCATCGGCGCTTCGGCCGTCGGCTCGTCGGTCGTCATCTTCTCCTCGGGCACGATCGGGTCGGTCATGCCGTCACCTCGATCGCCTTGCCGCAGTGCGTGCAGACGCGAACGCGGCGGCCGTCCTCGAGGACGGTGTGACGCACGCGCGTCGGCTCCTTGCAGCTTGGGCAGACGAGCATCACCTTCGACACGTCGAGCGGCTGAGCGAGATCGAGGATCCCGCCCTGCTGCATCTTCGGCGCGCGGTCGGTGCGGCCCTGCGTCTGCCGGGGCTTAGTGTGGCGCTTGGCGATGTTGAGGCCCTCGACGACGACCGCGATCGGCCGGCTCGAGGCGGGCCGCCAGTAGCCGGAGCGGGCCTTCTGACTCTTCGCGGCACCGCTCGGAGTGACGCGCTGGAGCGCGGCCGGGTTGGTGAGCACACGCTCCACCACGCCCTGCTTGCCGGCATCCTTGCCGGACAGGACCACGACCGTGTCGCCCTTGCGGATCTCGGGCACGCGAGTCTGGCGGAGCGCCATCACAGCACCTCCGGGGCGAGTGACACGATCTTCATGTAGTTGCGGTCTCGAAGCTCTCGCGCAACAGGCCCGAAGATGCGGGTCCCGCGCGGATTGCCCTGGTTGTTGATCAGCACGGCGGCGTTCTCGTCGAAGCGGATGTAGCTGCCGTCGGCGCGGCCGTATTCCTTCGCCGTGCGCACGACGACCGCGCGAACCACGTCGCCCTTCTTCACGGCGGCGTTCGGAATGGCCTGCTTGACGCTCGCCACGATGACGTCGCCGATCCCGGCGGTGGTCTTCGTGGAGCGCCCCATCACGCGGATGCACTGGATGGTTCGTGCACCCGTGTTGTCGGCGACCTTGAGGCGGGTCTCAGCCTGGATCACGCGTCGTCACCCTTCGCGGCGGTATCGTCCGCGGCGGTATCGTCTGCGGCGGTCTCGTCGCCCGCTTCGGCTGCATCAGCATCGTCATGTGACTTCCGGCCGGGGTGCGCCGCGGAATGGATCGCCTCGGACACGGCGTCCTCCTCGACGATCGTCTCGGCGGGCCCCCCGTGGTCGCCGGCACGCTGCACGACCTCGATGAGGCGCCAGCGCTTGGTCGCCGAGAGCGGGCGCGACTCCTCGATGAGGACGGTGTCGCCGACATGGGCGTCGTTGGTCTCGTCGTGCGCCTTGAACCTGGTCGTCAACTTGATGACGCGCTTGTACAGGCGGTGGCGGGTGAGTCGCTCCACGGACACGACGATCGTCTTGTCCATCTTGTCGCTCACCACGCGCCCGACCTTGGTCTTGCGCTTGCCCTGCACGGTGGCAGGAGTTTCGGTCATGGCCATCGCCTACGCGCCCTTTCCTGTGCTCGCCGTCGCGGCGCCCGCGGCAGCGCCGCGACCGGTCCCGCGCTCACGCTGGACGGTGAGGATCCGGGCGATGGTTCGACGGGTCTGGGGAATGCTGCTGGTGTCATTGAGCTGCCTGGTGGACAGTGCGAAGCGCGCGCTCCAGAGGTCCTGCTTGGCCTGCTGCAGCGCGTCCTGAAGCTCCTTGTCCGACATCTCGCGGACCTTGGCGATATCGGTCATCGCTCGCCCCCTTCGACTGCGCCTTCGCGCTGGATGACGCGCGTGGCGACGGGCAGCTTGTGGCTCGCGAGGCGCATCGCCTCCGTGGCCTCGGCGTGGGGGACGCCGGCCATCTCGAACAGGATTCGGCCCGGCTTGACGACGGCGACCCAGTGGTCGGGCGCGCCCTTGCCGGAGCCCATCCGGGTCTCGGCAGGCTTCTTCGTCACGGGCTTGTCCGGGAAGATGCGGATCCAGATCTTGCCGCCGCGCTTGACCGAGCGGGTCATGGCGCGCCGGGCAGCCTCGATCTGCCGGCTGGTGATCCAGGCCGGCTCGGTCGTCGCGAGGCCATAGTCGCCGAAGGCGACGAAGTGGCCGCCCTTGGCCTGGCCGGACATCCGGCCGCGCATGACCTTGCGGTGCTTGACCCGTCGCGGTAGCAGCATCGGTCAGGCTCCCTGCCCGACGACTGCCGGGACGGCATCACGAGCGGCGGTGCGCGTGGGCGTGATGTCGCCGCGGTAGATCCAGACCTTCACGCCGATACGGCCGTACGTCGTGTGGGCGTGCACCTGGCCGTAGCTGATGTCGGCGCGCAGGGTGCCGAGCGGGATGCGACCCTCGCGGTCCCACTCTCGGCGGCTCATCTCGGCGCCGCCGAGACGGCCCGAGACCATGATCTTGACGCCCTTCGCGCCGGCCTTCATCGAGCGCTGGATCGACTGCTTCATCGCCTTCTTGAAGGCGATGCGCCGGCTCAACTGCTGGCTGATGTTGGTCGCGACGAGGTACGCGTCGAGCTCCGGCTGGCGGATCTCCTTGATCTCCAGCTTGACCTTGCGCTTCGTGAGCGCGCCAATCTGCTGGCGCAGGATCTCGACGTTCTGGCCGCCCTTGCCGATGACGATGCCCGGCTTGGCCGTGTGCACGGTGACCGTGACCTGGCCAAAGTTGCGCTCGATCTCGAGGCCGCTGACGCTGGCGTTTGCGAGCCGCTTCTCCACCAGCTGGCGGATGGCGATGTCCTCGGTCAGGAGCGCCGTGTACTCCTTGTCGTGGTACCACTTGGCGGTCCAGGTTCGTGTCACCCCGAGTCGGAACCCGTACGGGTGGACTTTGTGTCCCATGTTCTCAGCCCTCTCGGTCGCCGACGGTGACGGTGATGTGGGTGACGCCCTTGTGGATCGGGAAGGCCCGACCCTGAGCGCGCGGACGCCAGCGCTTGATCGTCGGACCCTGATCGGCGCGCGCGTCGAGCACGCGGAGCTCGTCCGCGGCGAGGTTCAGGTTGTTCTCGGCGTTCGCGGCCGCGCTCTTCAGCACCCCGGCGACGTCCTTGGCGGCGTGCTGGGGCATGAACTTGAGCAGTGCCGAAGCCTCCTCCACGGAGCGGCCGCGGATCACCTCGACGACGAGGCGAGCCTTGCGGGTCGATCCGCGAACGTACTTGGCGCTTGCTGACACACGCATCTTTTCAGTCCTACTTCAGACTCGTCGCGCGGTCGGTGCTCTTGCCGTGCCCGCGATAGGTGCGGGTCGGTGCGAACTCGCCGAGGCGATGGCCGACCATGTTCTCGGTGACGTAGACCGGCACGTGCTTGCGGCCGTTGTAGACCGCGACCGTGTGGCCGATGAACGACGGGAAGATCACGGACGCGCGCGACCACGTCTTGACGACCTTCTTCTCGCTCTTCTTGTTCATGAGCTCGATGCGGCCGAGCAGCCGGGGCTCGATGAACGGGCCCTTCTTGATGGATCGGGACATCTCTCGCCTCCCTGCTACTTCCGGCGCCGCGAACGGACGATCAGTCCGCCGGGCCGCGCGCGCCTGGTGCGGTAGCCCATGGCGGGTTTGCCCCACGGCGTCTTGGGCGGCATCCCAGTCGGGGACTTGCCCTCGCCGCCGCCGTGCGGATGGTCACGCGGGTTCATGACGACACCCCGGACTTCGGGCCGCTGGCCCATGTGCCGGGCACGGCCGGCCTTGCCGAGGTTCTGGTTCTCGTGGTCCAGGTTGCCTACCTGGCCGACGGTGGCCATGCACCGGATGCTGACGCGGCGCACCTCCCCCGACGGGAGGCGGACCTGGGCGTACTCACCCTCCTTGGCCAGCAGCTGCGCCGAGGTGCCCGCCGAGCGGACGATCTGGCCGCCCTTGCCCGGGACGAGCTCGATGTTGTGGATGGTGGTGCCGAGCGGGATGTTGGCGATTGGCAGGGCGTTGCCCACCCGTGCCTCGGCGGACGGCCCCGCGACGACCACGTCACCCACGCGCAGGCCGTGGGGCAGGAGCATGTAGCGCTTCTCGCCGTCGCGGTAGTGCAGCAGCCCGATGCGGGCGGACCGGTTCGGGTCGTACTCCACGGTCGCGATCCGCGCCGGCACGCCGAGCTTGTCGCGCTTGAAGTCGATCCGCCGGTAGTGCGTCTTCTCGCCGCCGCCGCGGTGGCGCACGGTGAGGCGGCCCTGGTTGTTCCGGCCGGACCCGCGCTTCTGGGGCTCGAGCAGCGGCTTGTGGGGCTCGGTGGTAGTGATCTCGTCGAACGTCGAGCGGGTCATCCCGCGACGCCCGGGCGAGGTCGGCTTGTAAGAACGCAGCGGCATCTCAGACGCCCTCGAAGAACTGGATCTTCTGGCCGGCAGCGAGCGTCACCACGGCCTTGCGCCAGGGGGACGTCGAGCCGCGGATCCGCCCGCGGCGGGTGCCGCGCGACTTCTCCTTGGCCTTGGTTGTCAGCACGTTGACCGCGACCACGGTCACCTTGTCGGTGGCGTAGAGCTCCTCGATCGCCGCCTTGATCTGGATCTTGTTGGCGTCGGGGTGCACCCGGAACGTGTACTTGCCCGAGCTTGACTGATCGATCGACTTCTCGCTCACGACCGGTCGCAGGATGATCTCGGGTGCGGTCAGGGCGCTCACAGGTAGATCTCTTCCATGCGCGCGAGCGCCGGTTGCTCGATGACCACGGTGTCGGCCTTGAGCAGATCGACGACGTTGAGGGAGTCGGCGAGGATCACGACCACGGTGGGCAGGTTGCGGGCCGACAGGCGCAGCTTCTCGTCCGCGGACGGCGCGACGACGAGCACCCGACCGGTCGCGTTCAGCGCGGCCAGCACGCCGACCACGTCCTGGGTCCTGATCGCCTCCAGTCCGAAGGTGTCGACGACTCGGATCGCCTCGTCGCCCAGCTTTGCGGTCAGTGCGCCGCGGAGCGCGAGCCGTCGCATCTTGCGCGGCAGCCGCTGCTCGTACGAGCGCGGGTGCGGCCCGAACACGACGCCGCCGCCACGATAGTGCGGCGCGCTGAGCGTGCCCTGTCGAGCGCGGCCTGTGCCCTTCTGGCGGTACGGCTTCCTGCCGCCGCCACGGACCTCGCCGCGGGTCTTCGTGTCGGCCGTGCCGGTCCGGCGGCCGGCCAGCTGGGCCGTGACGACCTGGTGCAGGACGGCCTCGTTGACCGGCGCCGCGAAGAGGTCGTCGTGCAGCTCGACGCTGCCCACGTCCTTGCCGGTGCGGTCGAACAGCGTGGTCGTCGCCATCACTGGGCCTTCTTCACGAGGATCAGGCTGCCGCGGCCGCCGGGCAGGCTGCCCTTGACCAGCAGCAGGTTGCGCTCGGCGTCGGCGCGGATGACCTGGACCTTCTTGGTTGTGACCATCTCGTCGCCCATGTGGCCGGCCATCTTCATGCCCTTGTAGACGCGCCCGGGCGTGGTGCCAGGGCCGATCGAGCCGGGCTCGCGGTGGTGGTCCGAGCCGTGGGACTTCGGCCCGCGGTGGAAGTTGTGGCGCTTGATGTGCCCGGCGAAGCCCTTGCCCTTGGAGATGCCGCTCACGTCGACGAGGTCGCCCTCGGCGAACACCTCGCCCACGGCGATCGTCTGCCCGACCTCGTAATCGCCGAGATCGTCCACGCGGAACTCGCGCAGCGTGCCGAGGGCCGGCAGGTCGCCGAGCTGCCCGGCGCGCGGCTTGCTGATCTTCTTCTTCTCGTCCGTGCCGAGCTGGATCGCGGAGTAGCCGTCGCGATCGGGGGTGCGCAGGCGGGTGACCATGTTCGGGGCAACCTGGAGCACCGACACGGCAACCATCGTGCCGTCCGGCTGGAACACCTGCGTCATGCCGACTTTGCGGCCTATCAATCCGATCGCCATCACATCTTGATCTCGATGTCGACACCTGCGGGAAGCGAGAGTCGCATCAGGGCGTCCACCGTCTTCGACGAGGGGTCGAGGATGTCGACGAGCCGCTTGTGGGTCCGGATCTCGAACTGCTCCCGGCTGTCCTTGTCGATGAACGGTGAGCGCAGGACGGTGAACTTCTCGATGCGCGTGGGCAGCGGCACGGGGCCGACGATGTCGGCGCCCGTTCGCTGGGCCGTCTCGACGATCTGGGCCGCCGACTGATCGAGCAGTCGGTGGTCGTACGCCTTGAGACGGATGCGGATCCGCTGCTTCGTTGCCATTTCGCTATTCGCTGATGCTGGTGATGGCGCCGGCGCCGACGGTGCGGCCGCCCTCGCGGATGGCGAAGCGCTGGCCGACCTCGAGCGCGATCGGGGTGATCAGCTCGACGCCCATCTCGACGTTGTCGCCGGGCATGACCATCTCCGCCCCGTCGGGCAGGCTGATGTTGCCGGTGACGTCG
>DATKBR010000024.1:0-47294 GCA_035513775.1 Candidatus Limnocylindria bacterium | reverse complement strand
ACCGACCCGGAGCGGTCCCCATCGTCGACCCTTGCGCGGCAGGTAAGAGTTCGACGAGACGTCCCGCCTGGGGAGCCCACACAAGTCGGTTTCGTACCCGGCATGCAAGCGATCGACTCGGAACAGCCGCGATGGTCGGTTTCTTGCCCCCGGCGCAACGAATCAACCCATTGCCCGTGACCGGTAGTCGGACTCTTGCGGCCCAGGTAAGGCGGTCGGTTTCGTGCGTGGGGGGTAAATGGAGAGGCGAGCTCGGGCGAGATCGAGAGCGAGTCGTGGGCGAGAGGGGCGAGGACGAGTCGTGGGCGAGAGGGGCGAGCGCGAGAGGGGCGAGTGGCCTACGGGCGGCACCCGGCGCTCAGATGGACCAGGCGCGCTCCTGGAGGACGAGGTCGCTCTCGATCGCGAAGGTGCACCGTCCGGGGCCCACGTCGAGCAGCTCGATCAGGTCCGGGTCGATGTACAGCTGGTGACAATCGGCGCACAGCCCGCCCGGGATGCCGAAGCACAGCCGCTCGCTCTGATCGGGCAGCCGGAAGGTCGCGTCGAAGCGGCTGCTGATCAGGAGCTTCGTGCAGGCGGGACACCGATCTCGAGCGACGGACATGCCCCGATGCTGCGGCCAGGCCCGTTCGATGGACATGACCCGTCGGTACCCCGGCCCCCCGTACGGCCGCCGAGTTGCCGATGGGCGGTCATTGCAGGCGCAGGATCGTTTTCGCCTCCGACCAGGCCTTCTCGAGCTGGTAGTAGTCGCGCTCGGGGGGCGTGAATATGTGGACGATCACGGACGCGAAGTCGACCAGGACCCAGTGCGACGCCGCGGTGCCCTCCCGCCCGAACGCGTGGACCTTCTCGTCGCGCATGCCCGAGATGATGCCGTCGGCGATCGCGTCGAGCTGGCGCTCCGAGCCGCCGGAACAGATCACAAAGTAGTCCGCGAGGGTCGTCAGCCCGGACAGGTCGAGCAGGACGATGTCGGCGGCCTTCTTGTCCTCGGCGAGCTCCACGATCCGGCGGGCAAGGTCGAGCGCGGGCACCTCGGCATCGGGCGCGCGAGGCGGCGCGGGCTTGCCCCGGGTGGGCAGGCCCTTCGGGTTGCGGGCGGGTGCGGTCACGTGGCGGCGGTCCTCCGTGCGGCAGGTTCGGTCTTGTAGAGGCCGTTCGCGGCGATGTAGGCCGCCACGGCCGGTGGAACGAGATAGCGGATCGAGCGACTGGTCGCGACCCTGGTGCGAATGTCGGTCGAGGACAGGCCCAGGCGCGGACCCTCGAGATACCGGACGCGGCCTTCGCGGCCCGGGAACGTCGCCGAAAGCCAGTCCGGGTCTGGCGAAGGGTAGCCCTCGCGGGGCACGACCGCCACGGAGGCCGCCGCGAAGAGGCGCCCCGGCTCATGCCAGGTCGGCAGATCGCGGAACGTCTCGGCCGACAGGATGACCGTCACCTCGGCATCCTCCGCCAGCTCCTCAACGGTGTCGACCGTATACGAAGGCCCCGGCCGGTCGACCTCTATGCGGCTCAGGTAGAAGGCCTCGTTGTCCTCGATCGCGAGGGCGACCATGGCGACACGGTGGTGCGTGGCGGTCACCTCGCCGGCGGGCTTGTGCGGCGGGGTCCCGGCCGGCACGAAGAGGATCCGTTCCAGCCCGAGCGCATCGCGCGCCTCTTCGGCAACCGCGAGATGCCCCACGTGCACCGGATCGAACGTTCCGCCCATCAGCCCGACTGCGGGGCGCGACGCCCGGGCGGCACCCATCGAGGTGCTCGTCGGGGAGGAGGTCACCGTCACCGGCGCGCGCTCCAGGGCTCGGCCTCCCATTCCAGCTCCACCGCGCCGACACGGACGGTATCGCCCGGCTGGATCCCGGCGCGCCGAAGCGCCGCATCAGCGCCCAGGCGCTCGAGGTCCCGCTGGAAGCGCTCCGCGGACTCTTCGATCTCGAAGTTGGTCTGGGATGCGATGCGCTCGATCTGGCGTCCGACGACCCGGTACACGCCCTCGGATTCCCGGAGGACCTGGACCCGATCCGGCGCCGCCTCGAGGCGATGCACGACGATGCCCGATGGCTCAGGCGGGGCGTCCAGCTCGTCCACGGAGGGCAGGAGCTCGGCGATGGCCCGCCGGAACTCGGGGATCCCTTCGCCCGTGGAGGCGGAGATCGCGACCGATCGCAGCTTGTCTCGCTTCCGTGCCGCACGAAACGCGGGCCACGCCTCGGCGGCCGAGGGCAGGTCGATCTTGTTGAACGCGATGAGAATCGGCTTGTCCAGCAGCGCGGGATCGTGGGCGCGCAGCTCGTCTCGGATTACCTCGAAGTCCCAGGCAGGATCGCGGCCGGAGCCCTCGACGACCTGGACGAGGACGCGCGTCCGCTCGACGTGGCGCAGGAACGCGTGGCCCAGCCCCGCGCCGGTGCTGGCGCCCTCGATCAGGCCGGGGACGTCCGCGATCGTGGGGCGGCGAGGGTCCGCGTGGAAGCCGTCCGCGCCGTCGGGACCCTCGCCTGCGAGGTCCATCACGCCGAGGTTGGGTTCGAGAGTCGTGAAGGGATAGTCCGCGATCTTCGGCGTCGCGGCGGTGAGCGCCGCGAGGAGCGTCGACTTGCCCGCGTTCGGCAGCCCGACGAGCCCGATGTCGGCGATCAGCCGGAGCTCCAGGCGGACCCAGCGCTCCTCGCCGGGCTCGCCCTTCTGGGCGTGGCGGGGCGCCTGGTGGGTGGAGGTGGCGAAGTGCGTGTTGCCGAGGCCGCCCCGGCCGCCGCGAGCGGCGATCGCGGTCTGCTCGATGGCCACCAGATCGGCGATCAGCGCACCCGTGGCGTCGTCGTACACCGCCGTGCCGGGCGGAACGTCGAGGAACAGGTCTTCGCCGGCTTTGCCGTGTCGGCGCGCGCGCTCGCCGCGACCGCCCGCGGGCGCCTTGAAGTGATGCTTGTACTGGAAGTCGCGGAGCGTGGTCTGGCCCGCGTCCACCCGCAGGTGGATTGACGCGCCGCGGCCGCCGTCACCGCCGTCGGGGCCACCTCGGGGCACGTGTGCCTCGCGCCGAAAGGTCGAGGCCCCATCGCCGCCGTCGCCGGCCTTGAGCCAGACCTTTACGCGATCGAGAAACATTCCGCCCCATCTTCGCACGGCGGCGACGGGACGCCCCTCAACACTTCAGAGCGGAGGGGTCGAGCAAGGAGCGCGTGTCGAGCGGTCGCACGCCCCGCGATCCTTGGGTTTGCGAGCCGACCGCCGCCGCCGCCGGGCGACAGGACCCGAGCGATCAGTAGTAGCGGAGCGGGTTGACGAAGTAGCTGCCGCTCTCGTGGGGGTAGCCGATCGACACCGCGAAGTGGAGGTGCGGCCCGGTGGCCCAGCCGGTGCTGCCGATCCGCGCGACCTGCTGGCGGCGCGACACCGACTGGCCTCGCGAGACCGTGATCGACGAGTTGTGGCAGTACATCGTGTACAGGCTGCTGCTGTGGCGAATGATCACCGAGTAGCCGCAGCCGGTGCTCGCCCAGCCGGCGTAGACGACCGTGCCGGCAAGGGCGGAAACGACGGGCGATCCGTAGCTCGCCGCGATGTCCACGCCGTAGTGGCCGTAGCGGAAGTACTGGCTGATGTAGTTGCCGCCACCGATCACGGGCCACGACCAGGCCCCGCCGTTGTAGCTCAACGCGGCGCCGCCACCGCTGCTCGTAGCCGGCTTCTTCGTGGGCTTGGGCGTCGGCATCGGGTCGCCCTTGGCGCCGGGCAGCACCAGGACCTGGCCGACGATCAGGTTCGTGTCCTCGAGCCCGTTGACCTCGATGATCTCCTCGACGGAGATCTTCTCCTCGGCCGCAAGTGCTTCGAGCGTGTCGCCTGCCTCGACCGTGACGACAAGGCCGCTGACCGGCGGGATGACCAGCTCTCGGCCGACCTTGAGCGAATCCTTCGATGTGATCTTGTTCGCCCACCAGAGGGTCATCATCGACACGCCGAAGCGACTCGCGATGCCTGTGAGGGTGTCCCCGTCCTTGACCTTGTAGCGGCGGAGCATGTCCGCCGAGCTCTGGATGGTCGTGTCGACGGCTACCGGCTTGTACAGCGTCCCGTCGTCGAGGTAGCCGCTCTCTTCCGGCGCGTCGACCGAGGCCAGCATCGCGTCGTTGAACTCCGTGAGTCCCATCGGACCGCCGCCGACCGCGATGCGCACGGCCGTGGCGTTGTCCGCGGCTGCCTCGGCTGCGCCGACCGGCGACGCGGCTGGCGCGAGGCTCACCCCGGCGGCCATCACGACGATCACGGCGATGGCGACGGGAAGCGTTCGATCAGATGTCAGCCGCAGGACAACATGCCGGCGGTAGAGCCGTCGCCTCGCCGACGTGCGCGGTCGCCGGGAGTCGACGTGGGGGATCTGCAGGGCGTGTCCTGCAGCACGCTCACGAGAGCGCGGCGTCGGCGTCATCAAGTGCGCCAGGAATCGAGCAAATCCGATTGCCCGTCGATGGGCGTGTCGCGCGGGCGCTGGTCGGGCCGGTTCGATCGCGGGACGATCGGGGCCGTTCGAGCGGAAGTGCGCAACAGCGCGCATCACGCCGCTCCTGGCGTTCAGCAATACGTCCTCCTGGCGAGACGGTCCGGTGGGCGCGGTCGCGCGGGCTATCCGGGGTCTAGGACCGTCAGCGGGTCGCGATCTTGAGCTGGGTTCTCTGCTTCGCGGCCGAGCCCGTTCCTCCGCGGGCTGCGACGTTGCACGGACATTACCACGTGGGTCAGAAGCGCTGCAAACCTACGATAGAACACGCTCCAGCGGCCCGAAAGTCACTGTGTCGGCGAGCACCGCGCACGGCCAACTCGGCGGTCAGCGCGGTCCGGCGAAGGCGACGCCGAGCAGGCGAGCGAGCGGACCTTGGTCCGTGAGCGAACGCGCGCAGCGGGCAACGCACGGCTGGGCGATGATCGCCGGTGAGCTAGGAGTCCAGGGACTTGGTGAGGCCCAGCAGGAACTGCGCGTTGGTGTCGGTCTTCGCCATCCGGTTGAGCAGCAACTCGATGCCCTCGTTGGAGCCGACGGCGGAGAGCATCCGGCGCATCGTCCAGACGAGCTTGAGCGTGCCGTCCTCGAGGAGGAGCTCCTCGCGCCGGGTGCCGGAGCGCATGACGTCGATCGAGGGGAAGATCCGCTTCTCGGCGAGCTTCCGGTCCAGGATCAGCTCCGAGTTGCCGGTACCCTTGAACTCCTCGTAGATCACGTCGTCCATGCGCGAGCCGGTGTCGACCAGGCACGTGCCGATGATCGTGAGCGAGCCGCCTTCCTCTATCTTCCGCGCGGCGCCGAAGAACCGCTTCGGGGGATAGAGGGCGATCGGGTCGATGCCACCCGACAGCGTCCGGCCCGAGGGCGGCAGCGCCAGGTTGTAGGCGCGCGCGAGGCGCGTGATCGAGTCAAGCAGGATCACCACGTCCCGGCCGGTCTCGACCTGGCGCTTGGCGATCTCCAGGGCCATCTCGGCTACGTGGGTGTGATTCTCGGTGGGCTCGTCGAAGGTGGAGCTGATGACCTCGCCCTTGACGCTGCGGCGCATGTCCGTGACTTCCTCGGGCCGCTCGCCGATGAGCGCGACCATGAGCAGGATGTCCGGGTAGTTCGCCGTGATCCCGTTGGCGACGGCCTTGAGCAGCATCGTCTTGCCGGCCTTCGGCGGGCTGACGATGAGCGCGCGCTGGCCCTTGCCGATGGGGTTGACCAGGTTGACGAGGCGCTGGCTCAGGTTCTTCGGGTCGCTCTCGAGGTTGATCAGGCTGTCCGGGTGGACCGGGGTCAGGTCGTTGAAGACCGGCCGGCGGCGGGCGGTCTCGATGTCGACGCCGTTCACGGAGTCGACGCGGAGGAGGCCCCAGTACTTCTCCTGCTCGCGCGGGGCGCGCACGGCGCCGGAGACGCGGTCGCCGATGCGCAGGCCGAAGCGGCGCACCTGGCTGGAGCTGACGTAGACGTCCTCGGAGCTGGGCAGGAGGCCGTGCCGGCGCATGAAGCCGTAGCCCTCGTCGACGACGTCGAGGATGCCGGTCGCGTAGTCGAGGCCCGCGCGCTCCGTCTGGCGCTGGAGGATCGCGTCGACGAGGTCGTCCTTGCGATCGTCCGTCCGCGTGTCGAGCTCCAGGTCGCGGCCCACCTGGCGCAGCTCTGCGACGCTCATCTCGCGGAGGTCGGAGACGTCGAGGTCGTGCCGCTCCCGTGCGGCCTCGAGCTCCTGCATCTCGTCGTACTCGGTCACCGGGGCGCGGTTGCCGCCCCCGCCGCCGCCCATCGGGCCGCGCCGGCGCGGCCGGCGATTTCGCATGGTTCGCTGATCAGGTCCTGACATCGAGATAGGGGTCACCTGCTGGGAAGATGGATATGAAGGGGCGCCGCGACCGAATTCGGGCTCGCCCACGCCAACACGTGTCCGCGCACGGACCGGGGTGGGGATGCATGGAGAATAGGCCCGCCGCTGCGTGAAGTCAATGTGGCGTGATGTACAGTCGAGCGCGGCACCGATCAAATCCACGCGAGAGGACCAGCACTTGTCGTATTCCCTCGAAGACAAGCTCGTCGTCGGCATCGCGACGCGGGCGCTGTTCGACCTCGAGGATTCGAACCGCGTCTTCGAGACCGAGGGGCTGGCCGCGTACCGCGAGTACCAGCAGGCGCGGGAGGGCACGCCCCTCGGGCCCGGAACGGCCTTCGACGTCATCAGGGGGTTGCTCGGCATCAACCGCCGCGCCGGCAAGAGCCTCGTCGAGGTCATCGTGATGTCGAGGAACGACGCCGAATCGGCGGTCCGGGTCTTCAACTCGATCGCACACTACCGGCTGCCGATCGAACGGGGCGTGTTCCGCAGCGGGCGCGATCCGTGGCCGTACCTCGCCGCATTCAACTGCTCGCTCTTCCTGTCGGTCGATTCGAAGGACGTCGTCCAGGCGCTGGAGGCTGGCGTGCCCGCCGCGCTGGTCCTGGCGCCGCCCGACTCAACGCATGCCGACGAGGAGGACACCGAAGTTCGCATCGCGCTCGACGGGGATGCCGTGCTGTTCGGTGACGAATCGGAGTTTCTCTACCAGACCTTCGGCCTGGACGAGTTCCACCGCCACGAGACGGAGCAGGTCGCCGTCCCGATGAGCCCGGGTCCCCTGGAGCCGTTCCTGCGGGCCCTTCACCGGCTCCAGGCGGAGTTTCCCGAGGGGGAGTCCCCGATCCGGACCGCTCTCGTCACGTCGAGGAATGCCCAGGCGCTCATGCGCGTCATCAACACGCTTCGCTCGTGGGGGGTGCACATCGACGAGACGTTCTCGCTCGGCGGGATCGACAAGACCGAGGTCCTCGGCATCTTCCGGCCCCACATCTTCTTTGACGACCAGATGGCGCACCTGGAGTCGGCCCGGCGCGTTGCGCCGTCGGCCCAGGTCCCGCGCCGGGTGACGCAGCTGGAGGCGTTCGGCGACATGGGCGAGGCCGAGGCGCGGATGGCACCGCTCGTGGTCGTCCCGCCCGTCAGATCGCCGAAGGCGGCGCCACGTCCGAGGTCGCCGAAGGCCACGACGCGAACCGCCCGCCCGCAAGGCCGTGGCGCGACCGCGCCGCAAGCTTCCGCACTGGACCTGGACGAGGCCCTCCCGAAGCGGTAGGCGTGACGGACACCGCGGTGACGTCCCACCGCGTCTTGATCAGGCCCTTCGACGCCGGGGACGTCGATGGCGCCGCCGCGCTGCTTGCCGAGCGCCACCTCCGGCACCGGCTCGCAGAGCCGTTGATGGATCCCGCGTTCGAGCGACTTGACGTGGCGCGGGCGGCCATCGAGGAGGCGCTCGCGGCGTATCGGGCTTCGGGTGTCGTCGCACTCCGTGAAGGCACGATGGTCGGCTACCTGCTCGGGCAGGAGAAGAGCAAGACCTGGGGCGACAACGTCTGGGTGGAGGCGGCGGGCCATGCGGCCACGGAGCCGGCACTGGTCCGCGAGCTGTACGCCGCGGCCGCCCAGGCCTGGGTGGACGAGGGCCGCAAGAACCATCACGTGCTGGTGCCCGCCAGCGACAGCGGCCTCGTGGACGCGTGGTTCAGTCTCGATTTCGGGCAGCAGCACGTCCACGCGATCCGCGAGATCCCTGGGCCGACGTTCGGCGTCGTGGCCCGCTCGGAGCTCGTGGTGCGCAACGCGACCCGCGACGACCTCGACGCGTTGACCGACCTCGAACGGGTGGTCCCCGAGCACATGCCCCTGTCGCCGGTCTTCTCCGACATCCCGATCCCGGACTGGCAGGAGACGCGCAACGAGCTCGACGGGGACTTCGACAACCCGGACTTCACCTGGTTCGTGGCCGAGCACGACGGCAGGGTCATCGGCTCGGGGATCGCGTGTGCCCTGACGGCCTCCTCGAGCCACCTGGGCCCGAACCGCACGTCCGGCGCCGGATTCCTGGGCTACGCGGCGGTCCGCCCGGAGGCGCGCGGCCTCGGCGCGGGACGGGCGCTCGGCGAGACGATCCTCGCCTGGTCGCGCGACCGCGGCTTCACGTCGGTCGTGACGGACTGGCGGTCCACGAACCTGGCGGCCGACCGTACCTGGCGCGCCCTGGGCTTCCGGCCCGCGTTCCGCCGCCTGCACCGCTTCATCGGCTGAAAGGCGCCCCCGGGCCGCCCGCCGCGTTACGTCGTCAGCCCGCTTTGGCACCCTCCGCGGCGGCGGCGCGGGCGGCCTCCCAGTCCTTCTTGAACTGGACGATGCCCTTGTCGGTCAGCGGGTGGTGGACCATCTGCTGGAAGACCTTGAACGGCAGCGTGGCGATATGCGAGCCGTTCAGCGCCGCCTCGGTGATGTGGCGCGGGTGGCGCACTGACGCCGTCAGAACCTCCGAGTCGAGCTCGAAGAACCGGATGATCTCCGCCAGCTCGCGAATGACCTGCATGCCGTCCTCGTTGATGTCGTCGACGCGGCCGACGAACGGCGAGAGCAGGGACGCGCCGGCCTTGGCCGCGAGCAGGCCCTGGTTGGCCGTGAAGATCAGGGTGCAGTTGGTCTTGATGCCCTCGGCGCGGAAGCGGCTCATGGCCGCCAGCCCGGCCTCGGACATGGGCACCTTGACGTAGATGTTGTCGGCGAGCTTGGCGAAATGCCGGCCCTCCTTGAGCATCCCGTCGACGTCGTCCGCCACGACCTCCGCGGAGACGGGCCCAGGCGTGATCCCGCAGATCTCCTGCAGGACCTCGTCGTAGGTCATGCCCTTGGTCTTGCCAAAGAGGGTCGGGTTCGTGGTCACGCCATCGAGGACGCCCCAGGATTTGACCGTGCGGATCTCTTCGATGTCGGCGGTGTCGAGAAACAACTTCATGTTGGACCGGCTCCTGGCGGAATTCGTTCGAGCGATTCTAGCCCCGGAGACGTGTCGGCCTGCCGGCAGTCGATGCCGGCAACGCTACATCCGAGTGGAGCCGCCTCGACACGTCGCGGCTGATCAGGGCGATTGGTGGGTTGGCGCCGTCGGCGGCCGTCGCCGGCCGGCCCCGATGGTGCCTAGAAGGAGAAGAAACCGAGGCTGTTCATCACTGTGACCGCTTGGTCGAAGGCCAGGTTGAACGCGGCGACCAGGGCGTCGACGATGGCGAAGAAACCGTACTTGGCGTTCCAGAGCAGCTTGGCCACCTGGCTGGCCGACTGGCTGTAGGCACTCTTGAGCGCCGTCGCGATGTCGTTGATCGAGTAGGCCGCGCCCCCGAGCAGGCTGATCGCCTGGGAGGCGCTGCGCCCGAAGACGTCCTTCAGCGCGGTCGCAACCTGCGTCACGCTGAAGCCGGCCGACTTGAGGATGCTCGTCGCCTGGCTCGATGTCTGGCTGAAGGTCTTCTTGAGCGCTGTGCCGACCTGGGTCACCGCGAATCCGGCGCCCTTCAGCAGTTTGGCGGCCTGGCTGGCCGTCTGGCTGAACACCTGCTTGAGACCGGCGGCGACCTCGGTAACCGCGAAGCCCGCTGAGCGCAGCGAGCTGGCGGCCGCGCTGGCCGACTGCGCGAAGACGTCCTTGAGCGCGCGGGCAACGTCAATCGCCCCGAAGGCTACGTTCTTCAGCGTGCTCGCGGCGGCGCTGGCCGACTGCGCGAAGGCGTCCTTCATGGCTCGGGCGACGTCGATCGCCGAGTAGGCAGCGTTCTTGAGGCTGCTCGCCACCTGGCTGGCCGTTTGTGAGAACACGGTCTTGAGGGCGGTCGCGATGTCGACCACGCTGAAGGCCAGCGACTTGAGGATGTCCGCCACCTGGGCGGCTGTCTGGGCAAAGGCGGCCTTCAGCGCTTCGGCGACCTGGACCGCAGTGAAACCGATCGACTTGAGGATGCTCGCCGCCTGGCTGGCCGACTTCGCAAAGGCGGTCTTCAGCGCGTCGGCGATCTGTGTGGCCGCCACGCCGATCGACTTCAGCATGTCCGCCACCTGGTCGGCGGCGAGCCCGAACACGGTCTTGAGGGCTCCCGCGATGTCCGCGGCCGAGAAGCCCTCGAGACCCAGCAGCTCGGCCACCGCCAGCGCCGGCTGGAGGAAGACGTCCTTCAGGGCCCGCGCGATCTCCGACGGCGAGATGCCGAGCCGGGCGAGGATCTCAGTCAGCTTCGCCGCCGTGATGCCGAAGACGTGCTTGAGCGAGTCGGCGATGTCGGACACCGAGAAGCCCTTGAGCCCGATCAGCTCGGCCGCCTCGAGCGCCTCCAGCAGGAAGACGTCCTTCAGGGCCTGGACGATGTCGCGCGCACCCGCACCGATCGACAGCAGGACGTCGACGACGTCGGCGGCGCCCAGCAGGAAGCCCTCCTTGAGCGCCTGGGCGATTTCGCGAACCTCGAACAGCGCGTTCTTCAGCCACGCGGCCAGGTCGGCGGCGCTGGTGAAGCCGCGGTCGAACAACGCTGCGGCGATGTCCACTGCGCGAAAGCCGGCTCCCTTCAGCCAGTCCGTCAGCTGCTGGCCCTTCGTGAAGCCGCGATCCAGCAGCGCGGTCACGACCTCCACCGCCCCGAAGCCCGCTCCGGCCAGCCAGGCGGCGAGATCCGAGCCCGCGCGGAAGCCGCGGTCCCAGAGCGCGCCGACGACCTCGACGACGGCGAAGCCCGCGGAGGCCAGGAGGCCCGCCAGCTCGCTGCCCTCGCGGATGCCGAAGTCCCACAGGCCGGTGATGACCTCGAGGGCGCTGAAGCCGGCTTCCCGAAGCAGCCGGGCCTGGTCCTCACGCGAGAGCCCGGGGAACTCGGCCATGGCCTCGAGGATCTCGAACACCGAGAAGCCCGCGTCGCGCAGCCAGCCGATCAGCTCGGCCTGATCCCCGCCGACGTAGTCGTCGATGGCCTGCCAGATGTCGAGAGCCCCGAAGCCGGCGGCCTTGAGGAGCTTCACGAGCTCGAGATTGATGTTCGTCTCTCCCAGCCATTCGACGAGGGCGCCGAGGATCTCCGCGGCGCTGTAGCCGGCGGCCTTGAGGTCGCCAACGATCTCCTCGGTAACCTGGACCCCGCCTTCCCACAGCGCCACCAGGAGCTCCAACGCGCTGAAGCCGGCGGCCCTCAGCAGGGCCAGCGCCCCGTCGCGGTCGCCCTCCGTCAACGCGACCAGGGCATCGAGGAGCTGCGCGGCCGTGAAGCCGGCGTCGCGCATGAAGCCGAGCATCTCGGCGTTGAACCCGCCGAAGTGCTGGTCGATGGCGTCGAGGATGTCGAGCGCTCCGAAGCCGGCCAGCTTCAGGAGCCCGACCAGCTCTGCCGTGAGATTGGTCTCCTCCAGGACGGCCCACAATCCGGCGAGCGTCTCACCGGCCGAATGCCCGGCGTCGGCGAGGAACAGGGCGAGGTCCTCGAGGCTGGTCACCAGCCCGGAGGCCCACAGCGCCAAGCTGACCTCGACGACGTCGAGGTCCAGCGCGAGCAGGACGTCGATGACGTCCTCGACGGCGAGCTGGGCCACTTCGAACAGGGCTCGGGCGACGAGCGCGGCCTCGTATCCGGCGCCGAGGAGCGCCTGGGCGAGATCGATCGGCGCCTGGGCGAAGTCCATGGCCAGCCGCTGGGCCGTCCACAGCACGTCCCGGCCAGACGCGAACGCCTCGCGGGCGAACGCCTCGGCCGACAGTGGATCGAGGTCCGTGCAGCCGGCCTGCACGGCGGGGTCGGTCGGCGGCACCGGCGGGCTGGGCAGCAGGGGCTGCAGCTGCGCGTCGAGATGCTGGTACATGCGCCCGAGGTAGTGCGGCGTGTTGTGGTCGAGCACCTGGTAGCCGAGGAGGCGCTCGGCGTCGTCGAGCTGGACGAGGCATCCCGCGGCGCTGGGCACGATGTTGTTGACCTGGCCGACGTGCGTGTAACCGAACCACCCGAATGTCGGCGGGACGTGCGGCACCGGATCGAGGTCATTGACCCAGCGCTGAGTCGGGCGCGCCGCGAACAGCGCGTCGTAGGCGGTCGCCGTGGAGTCGGAGAAGGCTCGCGGCGCACCGTAGGTGTAGACGCCCTGGACGGTCAGGCCATCCAGCTCCAGCTGCCGCGCCAGCACCGTGGCGACGGAGCCGCCCAGGCTGTGGCCGGTCAGCCAGACACGGCGGCCCTCTGCCTGGGCATCGGCCGCCAGGGCGGCGAGGGCAGGCATGACGCGGCTGGCGGCGAAGGCGAAGCCGGAATGGACGCCGTCGTTGTCCAGGATGGCGAGGTCGACCACCCAGTCGATGGCATCGGCCGGATCGTTGAGGAAGTCCGATTCGCTGCCGCGGAAGACGACGATGAAGGCGTCGTTGGTCTCGACGATCGCGCCCTGGGTCTGGGAGAGCGTGTCATCAAAGAAGGCGCTCACGCGGACGCCGTTCGCGGGATCGTTGAAGCGTGCGGTGAAGGCCTCCTGGAAGGTGTCGTACGTGGTGCCGGCCATGGCCGTGTCCTCGTAGGCGTAGTGGCTGAGCAACGCCAGCAGGTAGGCGTTGGCCCAGTCGTGTCCTGCCGCGTCGGCGTCGAACAGGCCGAAGTCCCGGATCTCCGGCGTGTCGTTGCTGGTGTTGACATAGTCGAAGGGCGTGGCGCAGGCCGAGACGTTCCCGGCGGCGTCGGCGGCCGTCGCGCCGATCGACGTCGTCGCACCAGGGCTGACGCTGACCTGGCGGGCCCAGGCGCCGGTCCCGTCGGCAACCGTGGTCCCGATCGGGAGCAGCGAGCAGTCGGCGGTCCGGTACAGCCGGACCACGCTGAAGGCCTCGGCGGTGCCATGGACGACCGGCGTGGTCACCGCGGACGGGGAGGCGGGATCCGTGTGGCTGATAGCGGGTGGATCCGGCGGGGTCGAATCGTTGAGGTAGTCCAGCGGCGCCGAGCATGGCGACGCGTTGCCGGCCGCGTCCGTAGCCGTCGCGCTGAACGAGGTCGTGGCATCGGGCGCGGTCGAGACCTGCCGAACGAAGTCGCCGTTGCCGTCGGCGACGATGCTGGCGGCGAGCGTGCCCAGGTCGCAGGACGCCGAGGCGAAGATTTCGATGGTGCTGAATGGCTCGGCCGTGCCGTGGAGGGCTGGCGTCGTCGAGGCGGACGGTGGTGATGGATCGGCCTCCGTCAGCACGGGCGCCAGCGGCGCCGTGGCGTCGTGGACGTAGGCCAGCGGCACGCTGCAGTCGGAGGTCGTCGGCCCGACGACCTGGTCGGCGCTGATGGGCGAGGTCGTGTCGCCCGGCACGGCGAGTGAGGCCGAGAACTGTCCGAGGTCGTTGGCCGAGGTCGTGGCGGCGGGCGTGCCGAAGCAGTCTTCGCCGAGGTACAGGCGCACAGCGGCGTAAGGCTCGCCGCTGCCGCTGATCGTCGGCGAGGCGTCGCTCGACGGCGAGGCCGGGTTGGTGCCGGTCAGCGAGGGTGCGGGGATCGGGGTCGAGTTCACGTGGACGAGCTCAGCCGAGCACGTGGAGACGTTGCCCGCGATGTCCGTCGCCGTCGCGCTGAACGCCATGACGCTGTTCGGGTCGACGACCTGCAGGACGCTGAAGCTGCCCACCAGGTCGGCGGCAACCGTGGACGCGGGGGTGCCCAGGCAGTCGGCGGCCTGGAACAGCGCGATGCTGCTGCCCGGTTCGGCGGTCCCGTGAACGTCGACGTTCGTCGCGCTCGAGGGCGATGCCGGGTCTGTATGGGTCAGCACGGGGGCCCCGGGCGCGAGCGAATCCTCGACGTAGGTGAGCGCGGTCGAGCAGCTCGAGGTCTGCCCGTCGACCACCTGGTCGGCGCTGATCCGCGACGTCGCGTTCTCCGGCACCGTCAGTGCGGCGGCAAGCACTCCGTCGCCACCGACGACGACGCTCGCCACCGGGCTTCCGGCGCATTCGGCGCTCAGGTAGACGTATGCCGCCGCGAGGGGTGCGCCGGTCCCGCTGACCGTGATGTCGGCCACGCTCGAGGGCGAGGCCGGGGTGGTTCCGGTCAGGACCGGCCCGGCCGGGGGCGGAGGCGGCGGAGGAGGAGGCGGGCTGACCTCGTCGTCGACCTCGTGGTTGGCCACCGCGCAGGTGCGGGCCATGCCGACGTGCAGGACGAGCCGGCCGGCGGCATCGCAGTCGGCCCCGAAGACGGGCTGCCAGCCCGACGGCGGTTCCTCAATGGTCTGCAGCTCGAGGCCGTCGGCCGCCTTGCCGTCGAGGGCCAGGCCGATGACGTAGCGGTGGACCCCGTCGACGAAGCCCATCTCCTCGGCGCTGAAGTGGATACCGGCCGGCGCGACGAGGAAGTCGAAGCCGGACAGGGGGAACTCAGGCGGCAACGAGCCGCCGGGGAAGGTCTTGTCGATGACCAGCACGGCGTTCGGCTCGAACTCGCTGGCGTCGAGCAGGTAGCTGGTGATCTGGCACGTCGGCGCGGCGGCCCCGGTGAGGCTGATCAGGCCGTCCGCCGCACAGTCGCCGCTGAACAGCGCCAGCCAGCCGGCCGGCACCTCGGCGCGCAGCTCGAGGGTCGCCCCGCCGGGCGGCACGTTGACGCCGATGCGCCAGCCGCCGCCGGCGGCCAGGTCGAAGGCGTCGAACTCCGAGACCAGGCCGCCGCTGCCGTCGTGCACCTCGAACCGGAACTGCTCCAGGGGCAGCTCGAAGGGCTGGACCGAGAAGGCATGGTTGATCGTGAGCACGACCTGCCCACCTGGGGCCGCGGTCGGGCTCGGCGAAGGAGTTGGCGTCGGCGTGATCGTGGGCGCCGGGGCCGCGGTGGGGGCCGCAGTCGGCTCGGCTGTCGGCTCGGGGCTTGGCACGGTAGTCGGGCTCGACGTCGGCGGCGGCGTCGTCTCGCTCGGGGGAGGGGCAGGTTGGGCCTGGATGGCCAGCGAGAACTCACTGGTGTTGCCGGCCGGATCCGTCGCGGTGGCGGTGATCCACTGGCCGGCGAAGAACGCACCGCTCACCGGCGCGCTGAATGAAGCCTGCCCGCTGGCGTCAGTCGCGAGGTCGATGGTGCCCAGGAGGCGCTCGCCCTCGCCGAAACCGGACGCGTCTACGGCGGTGCTGGCGAAGAGCTCGATGCGGAACGACGTCGATGCCGCCGCGTCCAGCGACCCGTCGATTGTTGCGCCCTCGATCGCCGAGCTCAGAACCGGATAGTTCTGGAGCTCGTTGGCGCCGACGTCGGGATCGCCGTCGTCGTTGGCCGTGACGCCGTCGAAGGCCAGGTCGATGCCAAGACCTTGATATGGACTTGTGCTCTCGCCGCCAGCGCCGTTGCCGTGGATCGAGTTGCCAAGCACTGGACTGCCGATCGATCCCGGCTCGAGGCCGACACCTTGCAGCTCGCTGAAGGCGATGACGTTGCCGTCGCCCGCATCCGGACCGCCGACGTGGTTGCCCGTGCCCCGGACGAACACGCCGCGGCCTCGATTGCCAAGCGGCGTGAGTCCGTCGGCGGCGACGCCGATCAGGTTGCCGCGAAGAACGTTATCCGTCCCAAGCAGGTCGACGCCGTTTCCGATACCGCTGGTGACGTTGCCCGCGATCACGTTGTCGCGAATCGTGAGCCGGGCCGCAGTCCCATCCATCGTGATCCCGGACCGGCCGTTGCCCAGTGCAAACATCCCGCCGGCGTCCGTGCCGACGTAGTTGTTGCGGACGACGCCGTCGTGGGGTTGGTTGCCAAACGCGCTGCACGACGTTGCAATCCCGTACAGGCCATTGCCCGAGATGACATTGCGTTGGGCCGGGGAGACGCCACCCACGCGGAAGTCGTGGCTGCTTCCACCGATGCAGATGCCGGTGTGGTTCGGGCGGGCCTGCGTGCCGGTCACGTCGGTGCCGATGAAGTTGCCTTCCACGACCAGCCCGCCGACGGAGTTGTCGAAACCCTGGCCGCCGCCGGCGTGGATGCCCGCCTCGACGAAGTTGCTGATGACCAGGCCGCGGATGGTCGTCCCGGTGGCATTCGTGTTGGGCATCTGGAAGCCCGAGTTGGTGTTGAACGCCTGTACGACGCTGGCGCCATCGATGACGATCTTTAGGACGGCGTCATTGCCGATGGGCAGCGTGTTTGGGCTGGCGCCCGGCTGCGAGTAGCCGTCGATCACCATGGCACTGGCGATGATGGGCAGCGAGCTGAGCGGCGCGATGACGTGCGTGCCCTCGCCCGGAATGTTGAACGAGATGCTCCCGCCGCCGCCGTTGTTCGCCGCAGTCATGGCCTCGCGCAGCGAGCAGTGACCAGCGTCGCAGGTGCCGTCGCTGGCGTCGTCGGTCGTGTTTACCGTGTAGATGGGCGGATCGGTCACGGCGAAGGTTGGCCTGGGCTCGGGCAGATAGCTGGAGAGCATCGCCCCCATCACCGCGAGCAGCAGCAGGCGACCAGAGCGGAGCCGCCACGTCGGCCTCACGACTGCCGCCCGTGCCGTGCGCGCGTTCGCCCCGGCCATGCGCCCAGCCAGCATGTCCACGAAGCGAACATGGGAGCTCCTCCTCTGACCGCACTCGGTCCCACGATGCCCCGACGAGGAGGGGCTCCAATCGTTGTGCTCCTCGCACCGTAGTGAGCGGGCGTTCCCGCGGTGTTCCCGGCGAGGGACGCGAGCCGAACCAGCGAGCTCTGGGGGGAAGTCCGGGCCGGCGACCGATCCGCTCATCGAACGTTGCGGCTCGAGTCAGGTGGCGTGAGGGCGGACGACGACGAACGCTCCACGACCTCCGCGATGATCTCGCGCATCGTCTCGAGCGAGGCGAAGTAGCGGAGCGCGCGGCTGCCCACGTGCTCGACGGATCCGCGAAGGCCGGCTCGAGCCAGGTCGCCGATGGCGAGGTCCGCGGTCTCGTCAGCACCTGCCGCTGCTCCGCGCGCGGACGGCAACGTCGTCGACTCGGTCCAGACCCGGACCACGAAGGAGGCGTGGCGATTGCCGGATGTCATGCCCGGCGTCGGGTTGCTCATGGCCGTCATGGTCGGAGGCGGCGGTCGACCAACATCGCGCGATCCCGACCGGCGCGCGACTGTTGTGACATTTCCGCCCGTCCGGCGGCGCCGGACGGTGCGGCGGCGTCAGGACCGGCGGCGCCGCGTGCCGATCGGCTGCTGGTGCACGCGAAGCGCCTTCATGTCCCGCAGGATCGTCCGGCGGCTCACGCCCAGCGCCTCGGCGAGCAGCTCGTCGGTCGGCAGGGCGCCGGCGGCCCTGGCTCGCTCCAGCAGCAGGACGAGACGGCGTTGGCGGCGCTCGGCGGCGCTCGCTGGGCCGTCCCTGTCGGGGTCGGGCTCGGCGAGCCACGGGATCTCCACCCACTCGTCGTCGCGGATCGCTCGTCCCAGCGGCACGTCGGCGCGCACGAGGCGAAGGACGCCGGGGGACGTACCGGCGAGCTGGTTCTCCAGGTGGCGAACGTGGTCGTGGAGCGGAACGTCGCGCTCGAACGAGGTGCGAAGGTCCGCCTCCGTGAAGCGCGCCGCCTGGCGGGTGATCGCGGCGCGGGCTGATCGCAATGCGGCCGGGTGGCCTTCGACCTCGAAACGGGCCAGCTGGGCGAGTACGTCGTGGCGCTCCATGTCCGTGCGCGACAGCGCGCGCAGACCAGCGGCCAGTGCCGTGCCCGCCAGGGCGCGCCGTTGGGCGCGAGCCGCGGCGATGGACGTCCAGAATGCGATCGCCACGTCGCGAGGCTCGGAGCGACCCAACCACAGGTCGAAGGCAAGCTCCAGCGAGGGCAGCGAGAGGGCGGCGTCACCGCGGGCAAGTGCCAGCTGGCCGATGAGGCCGGCGAGAGCAATCCGAGGTCGCGTTGCGCCCGGTACGACGTCACGAACCTCATCGATCGCGTGCTCTGCTCCGCTCACATCGCCTGCGGAGAGCCGCGCGCGGCCCAGGCCCACTCTGTGCCAGACGCCGTAGTCGGAAGCGGCGGCCAGCCCCAGCCGGCCACTGAGGGCGACCAGCGCCTCGCCGGCGGCAATCGCCTCCGGGGGCTGGCCCATGCTGCTGCAGATGTTGATGAGCCCGAACAGCGCCGAGCCGTACGACCACGGATCATCGAGCTCCCGGTAGCCCTCGAGCGCCGCACGCATCGAATCCCGGGCGTCCCCAAAGCGACCGAGCTCCAGGGCGGTCTCGGCGAGCTCGGCCAGCGCGTGTGCGCGCCCCCGGTACAGCGCAGGCCGGGTGGATACCAGGGTCATCGCCCGGCTCGCGGACACATGAGCGGCCTTGCACCGACCGACCGAGCGCAGGGCGCTGCTGAGCATGCACAGCGTCGCGACACGCGTGGGCTCGTCGCCCGAACCGGCTGCCAGTCGTGCCGCTCGCCGCAGCATTGGCAGGGCCCGCCGGTTGTCGCCCAGCGATTCCGACACGTGCCAGCCGAGCGTCCCCAGCACCCGCGCCTCGGCGGCCTCGTCACGGAGCTCCGCGCTCAGGTCCAGCGCTCGCTGTCCGGTGACCTCCATCGCTTCGAAGTCGCCGTCGAGGGTATGCAGCGAAAGGCGACCCTCCAGTGCCCAGATGAGGGCCAGCCCGTCACCGGTCTCCGAGGCGTGCCGCTCGGCCTCGTCGAGCGCGCCGCGCCACTCGTCCACCCTGAGGAGAAGCCCGAGGATCCGGTGGCGCAGCGAAAGCAGTGCGCCGCGCTCGGCGCTATCGGCACCCAGCTGGAGGGCTCGCTCCGCGTGCGTCAGCGCCTCCGGGTAGGCGTATCGCGAAAACGCTTCCTCGGCGGCCCGGTGGTGGCCGGCCACGGCCTCCCGCGTCTGGCCACCACGCTCGTTGTGCAATGCCAGCGTCGCGGCCGACGTGCGCTCGCGTGGCAGTGCCGCGGCGGCACGGCGATGGAGCTCCCGGCGTAGCTCGGTTGGGATCGATTCGTAGACGTGCTGCCTGGTCAGGTCGTGCTCGAGCGCATACCCGTCGCTGAGCTCGACGACGAGTCGTGCCGCCACCACCTCGTCGATCGCGGCTGCCGGAAGCTTCGGGACCAGCGCCAGCCACTCGGCCAGCGAGAAGCCCGGCCCCAGCACCGCGGCGGCCTCCAGGGCGGCCCGGGCCTCCGGCGGGAGGGTGGCAAGTCGGTGGTCGAGCAGCTCCACGAAGCCTTGGCGACCCGGGATGCGCTCTGTCGTCGCGAACGCCTGCTGGAGGTGCAACGGGTTGCCTTCCGTGATGCGCTGCAGGTCGGCGAGCTCGCGGTCTTCGACGCGACCGGCCATGGCATCCGCAAGCGCCCGGCTCTCATCGAGTGCGAGACCCGAGAGCTGCAGCCGCAGCGGCACCAGGTGACGGTCGAGGGCCCGCGCGGCATCCCAGGAATGCGGTCGCTCCCGGAGCTCGCGCGGCCGTGCCGCGAGGAGCACGGCTAGCGGGAGGTCGCCGGCCTCCTCGAGGAAGCGGAGCGCGTCCCAGAACGCCGGGCCGGCGAAGTGGACGTCGTCGAGGACGAGCAGCCAGGGCCGGGCGGCGGTCAGCTCGCGGAAGAGCGCGGCCAGGCCGAGGGCCAGGTTGGGTCGCTCCGTACCCCGCTCGCCGTCCCGGAACGGCGCCCGATCGATCAGGTGCGGCAGGAGACCGGCAACCGCGTCGGTGGCGGCCGGCGAAAGCTTCGGCCGCAGCCGATCGAACATCGCAGTGGTGAGCGCCGAGCCGACGGCCGCGTCAAGGGGAGCGTAGGGCGAGGTCGCCGCCTCGACCGCACGTGCGGCGGCCACGTGGAAGCCCCGCCATCGAGCGTCGTCCATCAGGACGTCCAACAGCCGTGACTTGCCGATTCCCGGCTCGCCCTCGACGAGGACGAGCTCGAGCGAGCCACCGGCCGCCCGGTCGATCCTCTCCAGGGCCGCCGCCCGGTCGCGGCGCCGGCCCACGAACGGCCGGGCGGGGATGGCCTCCGCGTCGTCGACCTGCCGGCGAGCCGCCTCGACGATAGCCCGGCTCTCGGGTGAGGGATCGATCCCCAGCTCGGCCCGCAGGAGCGCCGTCAGACGCTCGAATTGCTGGATGGCGGCCGCGGCGTGGCCCGCGCGCAGGTAGGCGCGCATGAGACCCCGGTGCGCAACCTCGTCGAGCGGGTCGGCCGCCGTCAGGCGGTGGTAGTAGCCGAAGGCCTCGACCTGGCGCCCGGCGCTCTCGGCCTCCTCGGCCAGCGCGCCCAGCGCGGTCCGGTAGGCGTCGGCCAGCGCAGCGCGGCGCGGTGCGATCCAGTCCTCGTAGATCTCGGGTAGGAGCTCGCCGCCATACAACTCGACGGCGTCGCGGAGATCCGCCGGCGTGCCTCGCTGCAGGAGCTCGTCGAACGCCCACACGTCTACCCATGCCCGGGTGCGCTCGAGCCGGAGCGTCGCACGGTTGGCCACGATTGACCCGGCCGGCATCGCCTGCCGGAGCCGGTAGGCCGCGTCGATCAGGTGGCGCGTCGCGCGGCCCGGCTCGTCGTCGGGCCAGAGCACGTCGGCCAGCCGCTCGCGCGGATGCCCGGTGTCCGGGTGGAGCAACAGGAACGCAAGGAGGCTTCTGGCCCGCCCACCGGGCGTAGGGATCGGGGTCTGTCCCGCCTCGACACGGAGCCCACCGAGCAGGTGGACCCGCAGGGGTGACGCCGCGCGCTCGACCACCGTCGGAGGCCGCCCTCCCGCACGGCCCGCCCGCTCCATCGGCCGATTGTCGCCCGAGGGTGTCAAGACATGCAACGCGGAGCGCCGTTTACAGCGCGCTCCGCCCGATCATTGCCAGGGGAGCACGCCGATCATCTGCCTCCCGACACACCAACGAGGCACGCCTGGAGCCTCGGCGCGATACCGCATCACGCGGTCGGAGCGGTCTCTTCCTCTCCCGCGCGCTCGTTCACGATCTCGACCGCGGCAACCCTGCGCTTGCGGTGCTCCGACGCGCTACCGGCGAGTGACGCGCCGATGAAACCATCAAAGAGCGGGTGCGGCCGCTCCGGGCGGCTCTTGAACTCGGGGTGGAACTGCGACGCCACGAACCACGGGTGGTCGCGCAGCTCGACGATCTCGACTAGGCGGCCATCCGGCGACTGGCCGGACAGGATCATGCCCGCTTCCTCGAGCGTCGCGCGGTACTGGTTGTTCACCTCGAAACGGTGGCGGTGGCGCTCGTAGATGACCTCCTGGCCGTAGGCCGCGGCGGCCTTCGAGCCCGGGGTCAGCTTTGCCGGATAGAGGCCGAGGCGCATCGTGCCGCCCTTGTCCTCCAGCTCGCGCTGGTCCGGCATGAAATCGATGACCGGGTTGCTGGTGAACATGTCGAACTCGGTGGAGTTGACGTCCTTCGACCCGACGACCTCGCGCGCGAACTCGATGACGGCGCACTGCAGGCCCAGGCACAGGCCGAGGTACGGGACCTTGTGGTCGCGGGCGAAGTGGGCGGCGAGGACCTTGCCCTCGATGCCGCGATGGCCGAAGCCCCCGGGCACGACGATGCCCGCGACGCCGTCGAGCGCGTCGTGGAGGTTCTCCTTCGTCAGGGCCTCCGAGTCGACCCAGCGAATCTTGACGTCCACCTCGTGCGCCCAGCCGGCGTGCTTGAGCGCCTCGGTGACCGACAGGTACGCGTCGGGCAGCTCGATGTACTTGCCCACCAGCGCGATGTCGAGCTCCGGCTTGTCGCGCTTGATGCGCTCAACGAGCGCACGCCACTCAGTGAGGTCAGGCGGCGTGTCGGGATCGCCCAGTGACAGCTCGCGCACGACGAGCCGGCCGAGTCCGAACTCCTCGAACTGGAGCGGGACCTCGTAGATCGTGTCGGCGGTGGGGGCCGGGATGACGGCATCGACATCGACATCCGTGAACAGCGCGATCTTCTCGCGGATCTCCGGCGAGACCTCCTGGTCCGAGCGGAGGACGATCACGTCCGGCTGGATGCCGATCCCGCGAAGCTCCTTGACGGAGTGCTGGGTGGGCTTGGTCTTGAGCTCGCCCGTTGCGGCGAGGGCCGGCAGCAGCGTCACGTGCACGTACAACACGTTCGCGCGCCCGACGTCCTTGCGCATCTGGCGGATGGCCTCGAGGAACGGGAGTGACTCGATGTCGCCGACCGTCCCGCCGACCTCGACGATCACGACGTCCGGCGAGCCATCGCGCGCCACTCGCGTGATCCGCTCCTTGATCTCGTTGGTGATGTGCGGGATGACCTGGACCGTACCGCCGAGGTAGTCCCCGCGGCGCTCCTTCGCGATCACGGCCTGGTAGATGCGGCCCGTGGTCACGTTGGAGAGCTGGGTCAGGTTCTCGTCTATGAACCGCTCGTAGTGCCCGAGGTCGAGGTCCGTCTCGGCGCCGTCGTCGGTGACGAAGACCTCGCCGTGCTGGTACGGGCTCATCGTCCCCGGATCCACGTTGATGTACGGATCCAGCTTGAGGATGGAGACCCGAAGGCCGCGGGCCTTGAGGAGTCGCCCGATGCTCGCGGCGGTGATTCCCTTGCCCAGCGAGGAGGTGACCCCTCCGGTCACAAAGACATACTTCGACATAGGTAGGGAGCCTCCGGGGGTTTTTCGAATGCTACCGAAAACGGGCGCCGGACGCCAGCCCCGAGTCAGCCGGCGGCGGCGTCCGCGGGGTCCAGGCGCCGGAGTCCGGGGACCGAATCGAAGCGCCGATCCGGGCTGATGATCTGGCCCGCCCACGACGGGCCGATGCCGCAGGAGTGTCGCGCGACGGAATGACCGGTCGCTAAGGCATCATGTCCTCGATAGCAGCAGCACCGTAGGGAGTCGCATGAGCCAACTGCTGATCGCCATCGTCCGGGAGCAGGACGCAGAGGGCGCGCTCGAGGCTCTTGTCGCGGAAGGCCACCGAGTAACGGGCTTCCGGACCTTCGGCGGGTTCCTTCGCGAGAACAATCGCACGCTGATGGTGGCTGTCGACGACGCGAACAGCCAGGGCGTGATCGACATTTTCGAGCGGACCTGCCACGGCGGGGAGGTCGAGGTGCCGCTCGTCCTGATGGATCGGCTGAAGGACTGGCAGGCGGCGACGGTCGTGCACGCCGGAGCGACGATCTTCGTCGTGTCGCTCGCGGACGTCATCAGGGTCTAGGCCCGGGAGGGCCAGTTGCCGCCAGGCCCGATTCAGCCCGGCAGCAAGTCGATCGACTCGCGGTGCCGAGGACGAAGCAGGCTGAAATTGCGCTTGTCGAGCGTCGCGAGCTTCGATTCTCCGTAGTTCGACGGCCGCCTCGATGAGCGCCCGACACGCCGCGTGATCCTTGGTCTCACGCGGGACCAGGCGGCCGTAGCCAGCCACCGAAGGTCGTGATTCGGTCGGCGCGGGTGATGGCGACGCCGAGGACGATCACGATGCCCCCGATCAGCTGCTCGATCCGGACGGTCTCGGACAGGAACACGGCGCCGAAGAGCACGGCGATGAACGGCACCAGGAACTGGTAGGCGGTGATGCGGGTAGGCCCCAGGAGGCGGATCGCGCTGAAGACCACGACGTTCGCGATGCCGGCCGGTACCAGCGCCGAGAAGGCCAGGCCGGCCCACGCGTCCGGCTGAATAGTCCCCCACTCGACGCCGATGGCCTGCGCCAGGCCCGGAACGACCATGACGATCGAGCCGCCGACCATGGCCCAGGCGGTGGTCCGCAGCGGGGAGTGCCGGCGCAGGATCGGCGCGCCGAAAGCCGTGTAGATGGACCAGCACACCGCCGCGACGAGCGTCAGCAGGTCGCCGACGAGCGCGGCGCCGAACGCCAGGCCTGCGCCCGACGCGACGATCAGCGCCACGCCCCCGAACGACAGCAGGCTGCCGCCGAGCTTCGCCGGGGTAAGCGTGTCGGCGCCGCTGCGGACCGCCAGCAGCGCGGTGATCACCGGCGTCGTGGCGATCAGCAGCGCGGAATCGCCGGCCGGGATGTCCTGCAGGGCGATGGACCACAGGATCTGGTAGGCGCCGAACCCGATCGCCCCGAGCCCCAGGATCGGCACGACGTCCCGGCGTGGCAGGCCCATGGAGCCCTCGCGCCACTTCAGCGCGACGAGCAGGGTGCCCGCCGCGATCGCGAACCGGAGGAACGCGAACGTCACCGGCGGGATCTGCTCGTTGGCCGCCTTCACGACGATGAAGTTGGCCGCCCAGGCGGCCATGACGACGAGGACGCCGACCTCGGCGATACGCCGCTCGCGCGAGGTGGACGGCGGGCGGGCCGAGGGCGGTCGCGCGGCCGTCGGGGCGTGTCCGGCGCCGGCCGAACGCGGCCCGGACGCCGAAACGCCCGCCGGTCGTCCGGCGGGCGTCGGGCCCGGTTCGGTTGGTGGCGGGGCGTCGATCAGACGTCCTCGTCGAGCTCGAGGGCCTCGTCGTCATCCTCTTCGGTCAGCTTGAGCCACACGAACAGCCCGGCGAGGACGATGAGCGGGATCACGAGAATCGCGCCGAGGGTGATGCCCAGGGCGACGGCGACGGTCTTGAGCGCGCGCATGGGTGGGACCTCCTTGCCGGTCAGGCCGGCGGCTGCTTCGCGGGAGCACCTCGCCGGAGCGCGGGCGCTCCGGCGATGAGATCGGCGATGTCGGTGGCCGTGAACTCGGCGAGCTCCTGCTTGAGGCCGCCCTGGCCGGAGAGGGTCAAGCGGATGACGTATGCGCCGTCGAGCTCGAAGAAGAAGATGTCGCGCGGGTGCTGCTCGTCGAGGTAGCGGCCGATCACCCGGAGCTGCGACTCGTAGTGCTTTGGCGTCGGGTCCGGTTCCTGGCCACGACGGGCCAGCGCCTCGTCCAGGAACTTGCCGACCTCGTCGTCCTCCAGGACCACGGTCTCGCGGGCGGCCTTGCCGAGGGTTTCACCCCAGGCAGAGCCGGCTTCTGTGCTGACGGACGTGCCCTGGATGATGAAGCCCGTGTCGGTCTCGACGAAGACGATGCCGCGCATGCCCCGGTCATCGAGGTACGCGCCGACCGAGCGCAGCACTTCTTCCCAGTCCTGCCGGGGACTTCCCTCGTAAATCCGCATCGGCTCTCCTGGCGGCTCCGGTGAGGTGGCCGGGTCAGTCTACCGATGCTCCGCCGAGCGGGCAACGAGTGCCACGGCGAGCCGGCCCCCCACGCGAGCGTTGTTGACTATCAAGGCGGTGTTCGCGCGCACCGAGCGGCCGTCGGTGATGGTCGCGATGCGGGCGAGCAGCCACGGCGTGAGATCCGGCCCGTGGATTCCGGCGGCCTCGGCGTCCGCGGTCGCCTGGAAGACGGCCGCCCGCGCCTCGGCCTCCGGCAGGGCCACGTCGGAGGGCACCGGCACGCACAGCAGCAGGCCGGAGCCGAGCCCGAGGTTGAAGTGCGTGGCGACGAGCGCGGCCGCGGCGTCCTCGTCCGGCACGGAGTGCGGCGCGGGCAGGCCGGCACTGCGGGCGTAGAAGCCGGGCAGATCGGCCTGCCCCAGCGCAACCACGGGCACGCCGCGCGTCTCCAGGACCTCGAGGGTGTTGGGAACGTCGAGGATCGCCTTGGGTCCGGCGCACACGACGACCATCGGCGTGCGGGCCAGCTCGTCGAGGTCCGAGGAGATGTCGAGCGACGGCCCGGCGCCGGAGGCCGGCTGGTGCACGCCCCCGATCCCGCCCGTGGCGAACACGCGGATGCCGGCTGCGTGCGCGGCGATCATCGTGGCCGAGACGGTCGTCGCCGCCCAGCCGCCGCGATGGATGGCGACGCCGAGGCTCGGTCGGGCGGCCTTCATGACCGAGCCGCGCTCCGCCGTGGCGAGCGCCTCGAGCTGCGCCGCCTCCAGCCCGATTAGCAGGCGGCCGTCGTGAACGGCCACGGTCGCGGGCACGGCGCCCGACTCGCGCACGGCCGCCTCGGAGGCGCTCGCGACGGCGAGGCTGTCGGGGTAGGCGAGGCCGTGGCTGATGAGCGTCGACTCCAGGGCGACGACGGCCCGGCCCGCAGCGATAGCCGCTGAGACCTCCCGCTGGATCGAGAGGCGAGCGGCAACACCGCGACCCTGTTCCGGGCTCACAGGCCTCGATCCGGGCTCATCCGGGCGGCAGCTCCGTCCGCGGAATGCGCAGGTGGCGGGCGGCGGCGCGGTGGCCGGCCATCGTGGCGCGATGGAGCGCGTCCGCGCCGCCACGTCCCGTTCGCAGGGCGCCGAGCCAGCCGGCGATGAAGCCCGCGTCGAAGGCGTCGCCGGCGCCGGTCGTGTCCGCGGCCGCGACGGGCGTCGTGGCGATGTCGAACCGGAGTGGCGGCTCACCGGGCGTGCTGTCGTCGCGAGCGAACACGCGCGCCCCGCGCGGGCCGCGCTTGATGACCGCGACGTTCGCGTCGGCGAGGAGGCCCTCCGGCGCGTGCCGGCCCAGGAGCGCCTCCGCCTCCGACTCGGTCGCGAAGACGAGGTCCGGCTGGATTCGGCTGACCAGCTCACGCGCCTCTCGGCGGCCGTGGGCGAGCAGCGGGCCGACAGAGGCGAGGTCGACCGAGACCAGCGCACCGCGGGCACCTCTCGCCCGCGTGAGTTCCACGGCCCGGACCCCGGCGGAGCCGAGCGGCTCGACGAGCAGCGAATACGCCGGCAGATGCAGCAGCTCGACGCCGTCGAACCACTCCGTCTTGAGGTCCTCCGGCCGCATCTTCGTGGCCGCGCGCCGATCCGCCACGAACGAGCGCTCCCCGCTCGGCGCGACGAGCACCCCGATCCGTCCGGTCCGATGGCCCGTGATCCGGATCGCGTGGATCTTCACGTCATCGCGGCGGAGCTGGGCGACGAGGGATCGGCCGGCGCCGTCACGCCCGATCGCGCAGACCAGCTGCGAGCGGACGCCGAGGCGGGCGAGCCAGCGCGCGACGTTGGCCGCCGATCCGCCCTGGCGGATCTCGACCCGGCCCGGGACGTCCGTGCCGGTCTCGATGGGGGCATCGGCGCGCAGGACGACGTCGAGCACGAGGTCGCCGAGGACCAGGGCCCGTGGCGGCGCGAGGCGAACCGGGGAGGTCGGGGCGGGGGCCGTCACAATGCGGATGGTAGCGATGCAGGCGCGATGTCAAGGTCCCCGACCGGGTGCGTTGGTACGATCGCGGTTGCATGACCCCCTCGATCGACCAGCTGGCGGTCAACACGATTCGGACGCTCGCGATGGATGGCGTCCAGAAAGCCAATTCCGGGCACCCCGGCGCGCCGATGGGCGCCGCCCCGATGGCCTACGTCCTGTGGACGCGCTTCCTGCGCCATGCCCCGTCCGTGCCGGATTGGCCCGATCGCGACCGGTTCGTCCTGTCCGCCGGCCACGCCTCGATGCTGCTCTACGCGCTTCTCCACCTGACGGGCTACGACCTCAACCTCCATGACCTCAAGTCGTTCCGGCAGTGGGGCTCGCGCACTCCCGGGCACCCGGAGCACGGGCTGACGCCCGGTGTCGAGGCGACGACCGGGCCGCTGGGGCAGGGCTTCGCGAATGCGGTCGGCATGGCGATCGCCGAGCGGCGGCTGGCCGCGGAGTTCAACCGGCCGGACCACGCGATCATCGATCACCGGACGTACGTCATCGCGTCCGACGGCGACCTCCAGGAGGGCATCGCCTCGGAGGCCGCGAGCCTCGCCGGCCACCTGCGGCTCGGCAAGCTGATCGTGCTCTGGGACGACAACCAGATCCAGCTCGACGGACCCACCGACATGGCCTGGTCCGAGGACGTGCTCGCCCGGTTCGTGGCGTATGGCTGGGACACGCGGCGCGTCGTCGACGGCAACGACCTGGCGGCGATCGAGGGCGCGGTCGAGGCAGCACGCGCAGATGAGCGGCCGTCCCTGATCGCCGTGCGGACGCACATCGGCTACGGCAGCCCGAACCGGCAGGACACCCAGAAGGCCCACGGCTCGCCCCTCGGCGAGGACGAGGTCCGGCTCACGAAGCAGGCGTATGGCTGGGATCCCGACGCGCACTTCCTCGTGCCCGACGACGTCGGCGATCTGATGGGGGCCGCGGTCCCGGCAGGCGAGAGGCACGTCGCCGACTGGGAGGCGCGCTACTACCGCTACCGCGACGCGTTCCCGAAGCACGCCGCGGAGCTGCGACGCCGCGAGAAGGGACTGGGGCTTGCGCCGGACTGGGACGCCGGGCTCAAGACCTACGCGGTTGGCGAGGACTTCGCTACGCGCCAGGCGAGCCAGGCCGCGATCCAGGCACTGGCCGGACCGGTGCCGGAGCTGTTCGGTGGCGCGGCGGACCTGTCCGAGTCGAACCTCACGCTGGTCAAGGACGGCGGCGACTTCTCCGCCGAGGAGGCCGGCCGGAACCTGTGGTTCGGAGTCCGCGAGCACGCGATGGGCGGGATCGCGAACGGCATCGCCTACCACGGCGGGTTCATCCCGTACGCGGGCACCTTCCTCAACTTCAGCGACTACATGCGCGGCTCGGTGCGACTCGCGGCGCTCGCCGGGCTCCAGGTGATCTACGTCTGGACCCACGATTCCGTGGGTCTCGGCGAGGACGGCCCGACCCACCAGCCGGTCGAGCACTACGCGGCCCTCCGGGCGATGCCGAACCTGTGGCTCGTGCGCCCCGGCGACGCCAACGAGGCGACGGCGGCGTGGGCGCTCGCCGTGCAGCGGACAGACGGACCCGTCGCGCTGGCGCTGACTCGCCAGAAGCTGCCGACCCTCGCCGGCACCTCGGAGCTGGCTCGCGAGGGCGTGGCCCGCGGCGGCTACGTGCTGCGCCGGGCACGCGGTGAGGAAGCGGGCACGGCGCCGGAGCTGCTCCTGATGGCTACCGGCTCGGAGCTCCAGCTCGCATTCGCGGCCGCGGAGGCGCTCGAAGGGGATGGCATCGGCGCGCGCGTCGTCTCGCTCCCGTGCTGGGAGGCGTTCGATGCGCAGGACGAGGCCTACCGTGACTCGGTGATCCCGCGCGCGATCCGGAAGCGGGTGACGATCGAGGCGGGCGCCTCGATCGGCTGGGAGCGCTATGCGGGAGACGAGGGCGCGGTCCTGGGCATCGACCACTTCGGGGCGTCGGCGCCCGCGGGCACGATCTTCGAGAAGCTCGGCTTCACCTCCGATCGCGTCACGGACGTCGCGCGGCGCGTGCTTCGCGACGGGCTCAGCGGGCGGGTGCCGACGCTGGATCCCGGCCACCAGCCGGCCGGGCTCGGACTCGGTGCGACCGGGGCGGAGGCGGGCAACCATCCATCCCTCGACGGCGAGGAATCGGGCGTCGAACGCACCTCATCCTCGGATCCGGGGCACTCGTGATGGCAAGGGACGCCTGATGGCGGGCCTGCGCGTGGGCTTCGCGGCGGATCACGCGGGAGCCGGGCTCAAGGCCGAGTTGCTCCGGCGCGTCGGGGCGGCGCGCGCCGGCTATTCACTTGTCGACCTGGGCGGGGATGGGTCCGATCCCAATGACGACTACCCGGACTTCGCCGAGCGCCTCGCGCACGCCGTCCGCGACGGCGAGGTCGATCGCGGGATCCTCGTCTGCGGGTCCGGAGTGGGCGCAAGCATCGCCGCGAACAAGGTCCGCGGCGTTCGGGCCGCGGTGTGTCACGACACCTACTCCGCCCACCAGGGCGTGGAGCACGACGACATGAACGTGCTGACCCTCGGTGCGCGGGTCATCGGCGCCGAGCCGGCTCTGGAGTGCGCGCTGGCGTTCCTCGGAGCGAGCTTCAGCGGCGAACCTCGCCACCGACGCCGGCTGGACAAGGTCCTCGCCATCGAGCGCGCCACCATCGAAGGCGGGGCCACGAAAGGAGTCCCCCGATGATCGCCCGACTGCGAATGTCGCTCGCGGCGACCGAGCGCGCGCTCGTCGACGACGTGGTGGAACGGGCCACGGCGGAGCGCTGGGCCGAGCGCCTGTTCGACCGCGACACCTCGCTTTGGACGGACGATCCGGACGTGGCTGCGGACATCGCGGACCGGCTCGGCTGGCTGGACGCACCGGCGCACTTCACCCTCCAGGTGCCGGCGCTGGAGGGCTTCGGCGACGGGGCGATGAAGGCCGGCTTCGACAACGCCGTCGTCATGGGCATGGGCGGCTCCAGCCTGGCCCCCGACGTCCTGTACCGCACGTTCGGCCGTAGCGAGGGCTACCTCGGCCTGCGAGTCCTCGACTCCACGGACCCGGCGGCGGTCGGCGCGGCGATCGACGACCTCGATCCGCTCGAGACGCTGTGGATCGTCGCCAGCAAGTCGGGCACCACAACCGAGCCGCTCGCGTTCATGGCCGATGCGTGGTCGCGCGTCGAGGCGGAGCTCGGGGCCCGCGACGCAGACCAGAAGCCCGGCGAGTTCTTCGCGGCCATCACCGACCCCGGGCGAAGCCTCGAGGCCATCCCGCACCACGACGACCTGCGCGAGCGATTCCTGAATCCGCCAGACGTCGGTGGGCGCTACGCGGCGCTCACCTACGTGGGGCTCGTCCCCGCCTCCCTCATCGGCCTGGACCTGGATGCGCTCCTCGCCGCCGCATCCGCGATGCTCGGCGCCTGCCGCGAGCCGGACGCGGGCGTGAATCCGGGCCTCCAGCTCGGGCTGGCAATGGGCGCCCTCGCCCGCGCGGGCCGGGACAAGCTCACGTTCCTCACCGACCCGACGATCGCGAGCTTCGGGGCGTGGGTGGAGCAGCTCATCGCGGAATCGACGGGCAAGCACGGCGCGGGGATCGTGCCGGTCGACGGCGAGCCGCTGCGCGCCGCGAAGGCGTACGCCTCGGATCGAGTGTTCGTCGCGATGTCCGTGGCGGGGAGCGAGGGCGGGGACGCGGCGAACCTCGCCGACGCCCTGGAGCGCGGCGGCCAGCCAGTGATCCGCATCGAGATCGACGACCCGATCGACATCGCAGGCGAGATGGTTCGCTGGGAGGTCGCGACCGCGATCGCCGGCGCCGTCCTCGAGGTCAACCCCTTCGACCAGCCGAACGTCGAGGAGGCCAAGGAGCTGACGCGGCGCGCCCTCGCCGGCGCGACCGGCGGAACCGAAGGCGCGGGCGACGACGACGTCGCCTCCGATGGCGACCCTGACCCGACCCTCGACGCCGGCGGCGGCATCGACGTCGCCGGGCACGACGAGGCGTTTCTCGCTGAGATCCTCCGGCCGATGCTGGACCAGCTCGGTCCGCCGAACTACATCGCGATCCAGGCGTTCATCGCGCCGTCGGCGGAGGTCGATGCGGCGATCGCCCGCCTGCGCGTCGCCCTCGCGGCCACCGGCTCCGCCACGACCGCCGGCTACGGTCCGCGCTTCCTGCACTCGACCGGGCAGCTGCACAAGGGCGGCCCGCCGACGGGCGTGTTCCTGCAGCTCACCGCGGACCACCCCGACGATCGACAGATCCCGGGCTGGCCGTACTCGTTCGGCCGGCTCATCGACGCCCAGGCGCATGGCGACCGCGAGGCCTTGCGCGCCCATGACCGGCCGGTGGTCCATGCCCATCTCGGATCGAACCTCGCCGGAGATCTCGCAACCCTCGAGCGGGCGATCACCCGCGCGCTCGCGTAGGAGGACGGACATGCAACTCGGCTTCATCGGTCTCGGGAAGATGGGCGCGAACATGGTCCGCCGCCTCGTTCGGGACGGCCACGACATCGTCGCCCACAACCGGACGGTCGAGAAGGCCCATGAGCTCGCCGACGAGGAGCGGGCGGCAGGCCACAAGATCGAGGCGGCAGACAGCGTCGCGGAGCTCGTCCGGAAGCTGGCCAAGCCTCGCGTTGCCTGGATCATGGTTCCCGCCGGCGACGCCACCCAGGCGCAGATCAACGAGCTGCTGGAGCACCTGGAGCCCGGCGACACCATCGTCGACGGCGGCAACACGAACTTCCACGACGACGTGCGGCGACACAAGGAGCTGGCCGAGCACGGCGTCCGCTACGTCGATGCCGGGGTGTCCGGCGGGATCTGGGGTCTCGCCAACGGCTACTGCCTGATGGTGGGCGGGGACCGCGAGGTGGTGGAGCCGCTCGAGCCCGCGTTCCGCTCCCTCGCCCCCGTCGACGGCTACCTGCACGCCGGCCCGCCGGGCGCGGGCCACTACGTGAAGATGATCCACAACGGCATCGAGTACGGCCTGATGCAGGCCTACGCCGAGGGCTTCGAGATCATGCACGCGAGCGAGTACCCGCTGGACCTTGGTGCGGTCGCGGACCTGTGGAATCACGGCTCCGTCGTCCGCTCGTGGCTCCTCGAGCTGGCGGTGGACGCGTTCCGGAAGAACGGCGAGGACCTGGGCGAGATCAAGGGCTGGGTCGCCGACTCCGGCGAGGGCCGCTGGACGGTCCAGGAGGCCATCGACCGCGACGTCCCTGCGCCGATCATCACGCTGGCCCTGCAGACCCGCTTCCGCTCCCGCCAGGACGACTCCTACGGCGCGAAGGTCCTCGCCGCGCTGCGCAACGAGTTCGGCGGGCACGCCGTGAAGCCGGGCTGAGGGGGGCGAGCTACCCGATGGCGAAGGTCGCAGCCACGCCCGAGCCGCCGCGGACGATCCGCCAGGAGCGGCTGGCGCGAGGCGGCAAGAAGCGGCGCGGGCCCAGGGAGCCTACCGTCAACCCGCTGCGCGAGGGCCTGCGCCTCGAGCGCGTGCCGGACCCGCACGTCACCGTCCTCTTCGGCGCGACCGGCGACCTCTCGCATCGCAAGGTCTTCCCCGCGCTCGCCCAGCTGTGGCGGACCAACCTGCTCCCCGCCGACTGGGCGCTCGTCGCCATCGGGCGCCGGCCGTACGACGACGAGACGTTCCGCGTCGAGATCGGGGCGTCCCTGGAGAAGCACTCGCGGGTCAAGCTGGAGCCGGACGTGACGGCCCAGTTCCTGGAGCGGATCGTCTACCACCGGGGTGACTTCGGCGACGCCGCGACATTCGACACGCTGTCCAAGCGAGTGGAGGACCTGCACCTGGAGGAGGGCACCGCGTCCAACCTGCTCTTCTACCTCGCCACCCAGCCGTCGGCGTTTCCGCAGATCGTCGGGGAGATCGGGCGGTGCGGCCTGGATCACGAGGTCCACGGCGGCGGCTGGCGCCGGATCGTGGTGGAGAAGCCGTTCGGGCGCGACCTCGACTCGGCGCGCAAGCTCAACCGCGAGCTGCTCCGGGTCTTCCGCGAGACGCAGGTCTACCGGATCGACCACTACCTGGGCAAGGAGACGGTTCGGAACCTGCTGGTCTTCCGGTTCGGCAACGGGATCTTCGAGCCGCTCTGGAACCGGCGCTACGTGGACCACGTGCAGATCACGGTCGCCGAGTCGATCGGCGTCGAGGAGCGCGGGGCGTTCTACGAGGAGACCGGCGCCGCCCGCGACGTCCTCCAGAACCACCTGCTCCAGCTCCTGAGCCTGGTGGCCATGGAGCCACCGGCCACCTTCGAGGCCGACGCGCTGCGCGACGAGAAGCTCAAGGTCCTGCGCGCAGTCTCGCCGGTCACGCGAGCGGAGACGCAGCGCGAGATCGTTCGCGGGCAGTACGCGGCGGGCTGGGTGGCCGGGCAGCCTGTTGCCGGCTACCGCGAGGGTGACGAGGTCGACGCCGAGTCGGAGACCGAGACATATATCGCAGGCCGCTTCGAGGTCGACAACTGGCGCTGGTCCGGCGTGCCCTTCTACCTGCGGACCGGCAAGCGCATGGCCACGCGGGCGACGGAGATCTCGATCCAGTTCCGCGACGTCCCGCACCGCCTGTTCGAGGCGTCGTCCACCGACCCGCAGCCGAACCTCCTCGCGATCCGCGTGCAGCCGGACGAGGGCATCCTGCTTCGCTTCGGCTCGAAGGTGCCCGGGCTCGGCCTCGAGATCCGGCCGGTGACCATGGACTTCACCTACGGCACCGCGTTCTCGGTCGATGCGCCGGACGCATACGAGACGCTCCTCCTCGACGCCATGCTCGGCGACCAGTCCCTGTTCACGCGCGCCGACGAGGTCGAGGCTGCATGGGCGATCGTGTCCCCGATCCTCGACGCCTGGCTGGACCTTCCACAGCCCGAGTTCCCGAACTACGCCGCGGGGACGTGGGGGCCGCAGGCCGGCGACGAGCTCCTGGAGCGCGACGGCCGGCGGTGGCGGCGGCTGTGAGCGTCGAGAGCCGCGGCGCCGTCACGCCGGCGCTGGCCGTCGAGCCAACGACGCCGATGTCGCCCCGCCAGCCGATGCTCCGCTGGGAGTCGCGCGCCCGCAGCCTGGACCAGATCGAGGTGGAGCTCGGCAAGATCTGGTCGTCGATCTCGCTGACGGCGCCCGGCGACGAGGGCGTGCCCGAGCGTCGCGTCGCGGCGCGATCGAGCGTGATGAACCTGGTCGTGATCGCCGGTCGCGGCGAGGTCGGCGAGCGCGCCGCCGCGATCATCGACGGCTTGACCGGGCGACACCCGTCGCGAACGCTCATCGTCTCGCCGGCCGACCCGGACGGGCCGGCGTGGCTGGATGCGCAGGTCCAGGCCCATTGCATGCTGCCGTCGCCGACGGCGCCCGAGACGTGCTCCGAGCTCGTGTACCTCACCTGCGGCGGGCCAAGCGGGCAGCACCTCTCGGGGATCATCGCGCCGCTGCTCATCCACGACCTGCCCGTGACCGTGTGGTGGCCCGGCGAGCCGTACCTGGAATCCCGGACCTCCACCGAGCTGTTGTCGATGGCCGACCGGGTCCTGGTCGATGGGTCCGCATGGTCCGGCGACGGCCTGGCGCGCCTTGCCACCCTGGCCGCGCTGCCGTCGCGATTCGAGGTGGAGATCGCCGACTTCGCGGTGCTTCGGCAGGCGCGCTGGCGCGAGGCGCTCGCTTCGACGTTCGATCGGCCGGCGCTCCTTCCGTTCCTCGGCCACCTGGACCGGATCGAGGTCCACTACGCGGCCGGTCACGGCACGCCCGCCGCGTCGAACGTGGTCCGACCCGTGTACCACGTGGCCTGGCTGGCGGCGCGGCTCGGGATGACGGTGGAGACGCCGCTTCGCGCCGGCACGAAGCCGTGGAGCGGGTACGACGCGGTGCTCCGGCACGGCCGGCGCCGGGTCGCGGTCAGCCTGCGGCCCGTCGAGTCGACCTCACCGCGAGGCACCACCCTGATCGTGGAGCTCCACGCGCGGCGTGGGCACTCGCAGCTCTGGGTCGAGGTGACCGCCTACGCGGAAGGCGTGAACGTCCAGGCCGTGCTCGACAACGAGCCGATGCCCGATCGGCGATTCCTGGCGCCGCGGCGGCGCGAGGCGGAGCTCCTCGCGGAGACGATCGACGGCGCCGGCCGGGACATCTCCACCGACATCCTGCGCATGACGGCGCGGCTGCTCGAGCAATGAGCGGCGAGCCGGCGATCCGCGTCTTCGACGATCCGACGGCGACGTCGCGAGCAGCGGCCGCCGCGATGGCGGCGGCGTTCATCGAGGCGGTTCAGGCGCGCGGGCGCGCCGACTGGGCGACCACCGGCGGGTCGACGCCCGCGGGCATCTACCGGGAGCTGGCCGTCGCACCGCTGCGCGACGCCGTGCCCTGGTCGTCGGTGCACGCCTGGTGGGGCGACGAACGCTTCGTCCCGCGCGACCATCCGCTCTCGAACGTCATGCCGTTCGACCAGATCCTCATGTCCACGGCGGCGCGCGCCGGGTTGTCCGGCACCGGTGCGGACGCCGCGGAGGTCGAGCTGGGGATCGAGCCGGGCGTCTGGATGCCGGTGGAGAACGTGCATGCCCCGCAGGTGACGAATGCGATCACTCGCGCCACGGGCATCGGCTCGGTCGCGTTGGACTACGAGGCAGAGCTCCGAGCGGCGCCCCTGGCCGTTGCCGATTCCGGACTGCCCATCTTCGACGTGATGCTGGTGGGCATCGGCTCGGATGGGCACGTGCTGTCGGTCTTTCCCGGGTCACCGCTCTTCGACGGCTCCGCGTGGGTCAGCGCGGTGCCCGCGCCCGAGCACATCGAACCCCACGTCGCGCGCCTGACGCTGCACCCCGGCGTCCTCGAGGCAGCCCGGCTGCCGATCGTCGTCGCGCACGGAGCCGGGAAAGCAGCGATTCTCGCCTCCGTGCTCGCCGGCGAGCGTGACGAGCGAAAGCTGCCCGCGCAGCTCGCCAGGCGCGATGGCGCGATCTGGTTCCTTGATCGCGCGGCGGCGGCGTCCCTGCCCGACCCGCTGTCGGGTTGAGCGCGGCCGGGTTGAGCGCGGCAGGCGCCTTCTCGCCCGACCCGGTCGAGGTCGCGCGCGGCACCGACGGCACGCCGATCGCGATCTTCGAGGTCCTGCCGGCCACGGCCGATGGGCCGGCGCACGAGGCGCCCGCCCCAGGGACGGCTCCCGGCCCTGCCCCGGATGCGCGCCCACCACTACTGCTGGTCCACGGCGCCACCGCCGACCACACGACCTGGCGCGCCGTGGGGCCGCGACTCGCCGGGTCCCGGCGCGTGTTCGCGATGGACCGCCGGGGCCGCGGCGGATCCGGCGACGGTCCCGCCTACGCGATCGAGCGGGAGTACGAGGACGTCGCGGCGGCCGCCGCGGCCCTCGCCCACCGTGCCGGCTCGCAGGCCATCGACGTCGCCGGCCACTCGTACGGCGGCCGCTGTGCGCTCGGCGCCAGCCTGCGCACCAGCACCATCCGGCGCGTGGTCGTGTACGAGGGCGCGCCCGTGCCCGCCGGCATGACCTACCGGCCGCCCGGCCTCGTCGAGGCCGTTCGCGCCGCGCTGGATCGCGGTGACGGCGATGCGGCTCTCACCACCTTCCTCGCGGGCATCGTCGGCATGTCCGAGGCGGGCCTGGACGCGTACCGCCGCGACCCCGTCTGGCCGGCCCGCGTGCGCGCCGCGCACACGATCCTGCGCGAGATCGAGGCCGAGGCCGGCCCCGAAGCGTCGATCGACGCCCTGGGCCGTGCAACGGCGCCGGTGCTGCTCATCCTCGGCTCGATCAGCCGCTCGCCGTTCCGGATCGGCACGGAGGCGCTCGCCGCCCGCCTCGCCGACGCGCGGGTGGCGGTGATCGACGGGGCCGCGCACGCGGCTCACCATACCCACCCTGGTGAATTCGGCAGCACGGTTGAAGCGTTTCTCGACGCGTGAGCCGCTCCGCCCGGCGCGTATAGTCAGCCGACCAACAGTCCGAACGCCACCGGAGAGGTGACCATGGGTCGACGCGATCCCAAGCTGGAGATGCTCCATGCCATTCCGCTCTTCGCGAAGCTCGGAGACCGGGACCTCGAGCGAGTGGGGCAGTTGGCCGACGAGGTGGATTTGCCGGCCGGACGCGTCCTGATGCGCCAGGGCGAGTCGGGTTCCGAGATGTTCATCATCGCCCGTGGCGCCGTCGTGGTCGAGCGCGATGGCCGCGAGATCGCCGTGCGAGGTCCCGGTGAGGTCTTCGGCGAGATCGCACTCCTGTCCGAAGGACCGCGGACCGCGACCGTCACGTGCACGGAGCCGAGCACGCTGCTCGTCCTCGCCCACCGCGAATTCCACACGCTGATGGATGAGACGCCCGGCGTTCGCGCCGCCGTGCTCGACGAGCTGGCCAGGCGACTGCGCGCGGTCGAGATCGACCGAGCGCACTGAGCGACGTTCGCGTCAGCCGAGGGCGGCGATCTCGAACGGACCCCGGAGACCACGGAGCCGCTCCGTGCGCCACGGCCCGTGCGCCACGGCCCGACTCGCCGCCGTCGCGGTCTGCCGGCTGACCAGGATTTCCTCCGCGCCGGCCAGTCCGCCGATCCTCGCCGCCGCGTGGACGGCCCCGCCCTCGTAGCCGGATGCGGTGTGGAGCGCCTCGGCCGTGTGCAGCCCGATCCTGATCGACGTGGCGAAGCCGTGGGCGCGGCGATGCGCGTCGAATGTGCGGCGGATGGCGATCGCGCAGTCGAGCGCCGCGTCCGCCGACTCGAACGCGACGAAGAAGCCGTCACCAGCATGGTGGACCTCCTGGCCGCCGTGCTCTCGGAGGAGGCCCCGGATCGTCGCGTCGTGCCAGGCGAGGAGGCGCCCCCAGGCTTCGTCGCCGACGGCGTCGATAAGGCCGGTGGATCCGACCACGTCGGTGAACATGAACGTGCGCGTCGCGCGCCGGGCTCGGCCCGCGGATGCTGGCGAGGCTGCTCGATCGGCTGACCGCCTGTGCGCGTCGGCGAGATCGACGTCTGCCCCGAGGGTCTCAAAGGCGGCCGCGGCGGCGCTGAACTCGAGGGCGGCCGCGGCGGCGCCGCCGGAAGCCAGGAAGGCCTCACCGAGGGCCATTCGGGCGCGCGCCGTCTCGTACGGCGCCTCTGTCGCCTGCCACGCCCGGACGGCCGCCCGCAGTGCGGAGACTGCACCCTCGGCATCCCCGGTTGCAAGCGACACGGTGCCTCGGGCCATGGCCGCCTCGGCCCTCAGGAAATGGGTGCCGTAGGTAGCGGCGATCGCCTCGAGCTCTCGCGCGCCTGCGTCGGCCCGGCCCAGGTCGCGGACGGCGACGGCGATCTGGACCTCGGCCGGCAGCATGCGCGCACGCGCGAGCGGAGCCAGGGTGGAGTCGGCGAGCGCACCCGCGAGCATCGCCGCCGCCGCATCTGCCCGATCATGCCCCAGGAGCACCAGCGCCATGCCCGGGAGCGGATCTCGACCGAGGCGGTGCGCCTGCTCGAAGGCTTCCTCCGCGCCCGCCGAATCGCCCATGCGACGCCGGATCTCGCCGATCTGGTAGTAACCCTCGGCCGCGTACTCCGGGCTGAAGCCCATCAACTCGGCACAGGCGCGCCTCGCCTCGGCCTCGGCGCGTTCCCAGGCGCCGCTCAGGCGAATGATCTCCACGCTGCGCACCCGGCACATGCCCGGGAACCCGGCGATGGCCTGCTGCGAGCACCAGCGCTCGGCCGCCTTGGCGAACTCGCCGGCCCGCCGGTAGTCGGTCAGGTCCTCGCAGGCTATCGTCGCGTTGCAGTAGACCATCGCGGTGGGATACGCAGACATTTCGCCGGAGACGGCGGACACGACGGCCTCGTCGAGGGCGTTGAGGCCCTCGGTGACGCGGCCCAGGGCCACGAGCACGCGGCCGCGATCCTGCAGGCCGATCGTCTCAAGGTCCCGATCGCCGAGGCGCGAGCCGATCTCCAGGATTCTGTCTGCGAGCGGCAACGCTGCGTCCAGGTCACCGCGACCAAGCGCCCGGTTAACGAGCGGTCGCAGGAGCCAGCCGTGGGCCGCGCATTCCGGCACTCCGTCGAGAAGTCGCTCGGCCTGCCGGAGCCACCCGGCGGCCATCGACTCCTCGGCACGCTGGGTGTAGTCCGCCACCAGGGCAAGCGCGGCGCGAGCGGCCGGGACGCGATCGCCCGCATCGCGATGAGCGGTGAAGGCGCGCTCGCGATACTTGATCGCGTCTTCGAGTCGGCCCAGCCACCAGCAGGCCTCCCCGAGGCCGTCAAGATCGACTCCTTCGAGCGCACCCGCGGCGTCGGCGGCAGTAAGCCGTTCAACGCCGACGTCCCAGCGGCGCTCGGCTAGCGCTGCCCGCCCAGCGGCGAGCGCGCCATCGCGTCTTGGACCGTCCCCAGGGCGTCGGGAACCGGCGCGTCTGGCCACCATGAACGTCCACGGTAGCACGGCCCGCACCCGCCATCTCCAAGCGCCTCACATACGCCGTACGATCGCGCCGTGACCGACCCGATCGAGGATCCCGGCGTACGAGCGAGCGAGAGCCGGGCGCGACCTGCCCGTGGTGCGCCGCCCCGGCGGCCGCCGGGGCGACACGCTGCTCCGCCTGCGGGGCCGCGTGTCGCCAGCGCGAGACGATCGGCGACCGGCAGATCCCCGGCCTCACGGCGCCTGCCGCCTGCGGAAGGGTCCGTCTGACCCGTCGCTTGCGTCCGCATGTCACACTCCCGTCCGCCGACCCGGGACTACCATCCGCCGCATGACCGACACGACGACGACCTCCGTTGCCTCGGAGCCGGCAACGGCTGAGCTTCGGCTCGGCGACGAGACGCTCCGGCTCCCCATCCGCGCCGCCACCGAGGGCCAGCCGGCCGTCGACGTCGGCTCGCTGCTCAAGGATGGCCACGCCACGACGCTCGACTACGGCTTCGCGAACACCGCGGCGACCCGCAGCTCGATCACCTACCTCGATGGCGACGCGGGGATCCTGCGCTACCGCGGTTACCCCATCGAGGAGCTCGCGGAGCGGTCGACCTTCCTCGAGACCGCCTACCTCCTGATCTACGGCGAGCTCCCGTCCGCAGAGCAGCTCGAGACATGGACGACCAACATCAAGCGCCACACGCTGCTCCACGAGGAGTTCCGGCGCTTCTTCGACGGCTTCCCGATGGACGCCCACCCGATGGGCATCCTCGCCTCGGCCGTGGCCGCGCTGTCGACCTTCTACCAGGCCTCCGATGACCCGCAGGACCCCGACGACGTCGAGATCACGACGATCCGGCTGATCGCCAAGATGCCGACCATCGCGTCCTTCGCGTACAAGAAGTCGGTCGGCCAGCCGTTCGTCTACCCGGACAACGCCCTCGACTACGAGTCGAACTTCCTGCGGATGATGTTCGCGGTCCCGGCCGAGCCGTACGCCGTGGAAGCGGACGTGGCGGCTGCCCTTCGCGTCCTCCTGATCCTGCACGCGGACCACGAGCAGAATTGTTCGACGTCCACCGTTCGCCTCGTCGGCTCGAGCCACGCCAACCTGTACGCATCGATCTCGGCGGGCATCTCCGCGCTCTGGGGACCGCTGCACGGCGGCGCGAACCAGGAAGTCCTGGAAATGCTGGAGCAGATCCGCGCGGCCGGCGGTGACGTCTCCCAGGCCGTCGCCAGGGCGAAGGACAAGGAGGATTCGTTCCGGCTCATGGGCTTCGGGCACCGGGTCTACAAGAACCACGACCCGCGCGCCCGGATCATCAAGGGCGCGGCCGACACGATCCTGGCCAAGATGGGCGCCGACGACGAGCTGCTGCGGATCGCGCGGGAGCTCGAAGAGGTCGCCCTGAGCGACCAGTACTTCGTGGAGCGCAAGCTGTACCCGAACGTCGACTTCTACAGCGGCCTGATCTACCGGGCGCTGGGCTTCCCAATCGGGATGTTCACGGTGCTGTTCGCGATCGGCCGGCTGCCCGGCTGGATCGCCCAGTGGCGCGAGATGATGACCGACCCGGACTCGCGCATCGGGCGCCCGCGCCAGCTGTACGTCGGCGAAGGCCGCCGCGGCTACGTGCCCATGGCGGAGCGCTAGGGTTCGCAACCGGTCGAACGAGCCCGTCGGCTTCGGGGAGCCGGGGCTACCATCCCGGCATGACTGACGAACGGCCCTACTCCCCCGGCCTCGAGGGGGTCATCGCGGCCGAGACGGCCCTCGGCTCCGTCGACGGCGAGCACGGTCGCCTGCTCTATCGCGGCTACCGGATCGGCGATCTGGTCGATCACGGGACGTATCCCGCAGTCGCCAACCTGCTGTGGACCGGCGAGTGGGAGCCGGATCACCGCCTCGCAACCAGCCCGGTGCCGCCCGCGGTGCTGGTGGCACTGGGGGCCCTGCCCTCGACGGCCAAGCCGATGGATGCGCTGCGCACCGCGGTCTCGGTCTGGGGCGCGACCCAGGCCCTCGCCTGGCCGCCGACCCCGGAGCAGGCCCGCGCCCTGACCGCGTTCTCGCCCTCCGCGCTTGCCGCGTTCGCGCGAATGCGCCGCGGCGAGGCACCGGTGGAGCCGGACCCGAGCCTCGATCTGGTGGCCGGCTTCCTGTACCAGCTCAACGGCCAGAAGCCGGATCCCGCGACCGCCCGCGCCCTCGACGCGTACTTCATCGTCGGCGCGGAGCACGGGCTCAATGCGTCGACGTTCGCCGCGCGCGTCATCACCTCGACCCGGAGCGACCTGGCGTCCGCGGTCGTCGGTGCGATCGGGGCGCTGAAGGGACCGTTGCACGGCGGCGCCCCATCGGAGGTCGTGGAGCAGATCCACCACGCCGGCTCGCCCGAGCACGCCGAGGCGTGGGTCCGGGAGACGCTCGCGAAGGGCGAGCGCCTGATGGGCTTCGGGCATCGCGTGTATCGGGCCTACGACCCGCGCGCCGCGGCGCTGCGCAAGGTCGCCGAGGGGATGGAGCACAAGCCGGACTGGCTGGAGCTCGCAGTCGCGATCGAGGACGTCGCGCTCCGCGTCCTTGCCGAGAAGCACCCGGAGCGGGCGCTGAAGACGAACGTGGAGTACTACGCAGCACCGGTGCTGATGGGCGTCGGGCTCACTCCGGACCTGTTCCCGGCGACGTTCGCGCTGGCGCGCCATGCGGGCTGGACCGCACACGTCCTGGAGCAGGCCGGCGCCAACCGGATCATCCGCCCCGATTCCCGCTACACGGGATCAGCGGAGCGCGACCTCCCAGCCTGACGGGAGTTGCGGTTCGCCTCCCGGCCGGGGACGGCGCGTTCGGCGCCAGCAGACGCGTTCGGCGCCAGCAGACGCGTTCGTGGCCGTTCACGCGTTCGTGGCCGTTCACGCGTTCGTGGCCGTCACGGACTCGCGTGATACCTCCTTCGTATTCGCGGAATCCAGCGGCCGCGTCGATTTCCCCCGGCTGATGTCCGTCGCCAGCATACGAACGGCGCACGCCCATAGGGCCCGCGTTGGTAAAGGCCCGCGCCGTGCCGCAACCGTCCCCGCCGAGGGGCCAACGGGCCGGCTCTCGCAACCCTGATTTGGCCGCTGATCCGCCTTCGTATTACGGCGACGGGCATCGCCAAGGGCGATGATGATTTGGGCCCCGATTTCACGAATACGAAACGAATTGACGAGCGTCGCCGCGATCCGTCGCGCGAGCGAGGGCGTAGATTCCGCCACGAGACTCCACGCCCTTGGAGGTGCGGTCGTGCTTGCCCGCTTGCTGACTCGAGTGATGGATGCCCAGGGCGCCTGGGCGAAGCCGCTAGGCGATTTCGTCCACCGGATCATGAACGCCGTCTTCGGCGCGATGCCGGCGGTGCGCGACCTGCTCGGCGGCCGGTGGCTCGGTCACCCCATTCACCCGGCCATCACGGACGTCCCGATCGGGATCCTGTTCCTCGTAATCGTCTTCGACGTCACGGGGCAGGACGAGGCCGCCGTCTGGGCGCTTGCGATCGGGATCCTGGCGATGGTCGGTGCAGCGCTCGCCGGCTATGCGGACTACGCGGACACGGACGGTAAGGCACGCGAGCGGGCGACCGTCCACTCCACCCTGATGGTGGCGGCGCTCATCGGGTACGTGCTCTCGCTCCTCCTTCGCTTCCCGGTGGATGCCGCCACGGCGGCCTCGGGACCGGCGATGTGGCTCTCCATCGCGAGCTTCGTCGTGATGGCGGCGGGCGCGTACGTGGGCGGCGACGTCGTGTTCGTGCTCGGCAACATGGTCAACCGGCACGCGTTCCGCGGGGCCGGGACGAAGTGGATCGCGCTCGAGCCCACCGAGGTGGGTCCGGATGGCTCCATCCCCGAGGGCCGGCCGATCAAGGCCAAGCTCGGCATCAACCAGCTCGTTCTCGTGCGCCAGGGCGAGAACATCCTCGCGCTCCACGACACCTGCGCGCACGCGGGCGGGCCGCTCAACGAAGGCAAGCTCGTGGACGGCCAGGTCGAATGCCCGTGGCACGAGTCGCGCTACCGCCTCGAGAACGGGCACGTCACCCGCGGGCCGTCGGTGTACGACCAGCTCGCGTACGAGGTTCGGGCGCGCGATGGCGGCGGCTGGGAGGCACGGCGCCAGGCTGGCTGACGAGGCCGGCGGCTCGAGTGCCGCGGGCGGCGGTCGAAGCCGCCACCATGAGCTGATGCTGGAATTGCAGGCACTCCACCTTCCGGATCCGTGCCTCGTCGTCATGATCGGCGCGGCCGGCTCCGGCAAGTCCACGCTGGCTGCACGCTTGTTCGCGCCGGACGTGATCCTCTCGTCGGACGCGCTGCGCGTGGTCGTCGCGGGTGATGCGGGTGACCAGCGCGCGACCCGGACCGCCTTCGCGATCCTGCACCGCCAGCTCGGGCGCCGGCTCGCCGAAGGTCGAACCACGGTCGTCGACGCGACCAGCGTCACCCCGTTCGCCCGGCGTGGCCTCCTCGCCCGAGCGGCGGCCCAGGGCGTCCCGGCGGTCGCCATCGTCCTCGATCTCGATCCTGCGATCGTGCTCGCCCGCAATGCTGCGCGAGTCGATCGGGTCGTCCCGGAGATCGTGGTGCGGCGGCACCTCGCCGAGCTGGCGCGCTCCCTGCGACCAGGCGCGCTCGAGGCGGAGGGCTTCGTGGCGGTGCGCGTGCTCAGTACCCCCGCCGAGGTCGATGCGCTGTCGGTCGTTCCGGCGTAGCCCATACCCGGGCGGGCGCTATTCCTACGGCGGGCGCCCGGGCCGCGCGCTCCCTACGCCGCCGACGCGCCGGCGATCAGCACGACGGCCGCCGCGGCGGCGAGGATCCCCACGGCATGCACGGGCCTGATCCGCTCCCGCAGCACGACGGCGGCGAGGATGGTGGTGATGACCGGGTAGAGCGAGGCAAGAATCGCCGCGATCGCCAGCGGACCGACTGCGATCGCGGACAGGTAGGCCGCCGTCGCCGTCATGTCGATCACGCCGATGGCGAGCAGGGCGGGCAGCAGTCCGAGGGACACGCGCCAGGGCTCGCCTCGAACCATGATCCACGCAGCGATCGCCAGGATCGAGGCGACTCGGAGCAGCACCACGGGCGACACGACCAGGCCCTCGCTGAACTGGGCTGCGAGGATCGTGAACGAGGCGAACAGGACGCCCGCGCCGATGGCGAGCTTCAGGCCACTTGGCCGGCCGTCGGGCTCGGCGGGGGCACGTGAGACCAGCGCCACGCTGACCACGGCGAAGACGATGCCGGCGATGGCGAGCCAGGACGGGATGCCCTCGGTGAGGAAGCCGAACGCGACCGGCAGCGTCGCGGCGATGACCGCCGCGACCGGCGCGACGACGCCCATCCGGCCCGTGCTGAGGCCGCGATACAGCAGCGCGAGGCCGGCCGCACCGAAGCTGCCCCCGACGAGGGCGATGCCGATGTCTGCGGGCTGCATCGCCGGCTCGCCGGACAGTGCGAAGATCGGCACGCCCACGGTCAGGCTCGCCACCTGGCTCGACAGCAGCACGCCGAGGACCGGCGCGCGCCGGCTCGTTAGCCCGCCGCCGAAGTCGGCGACGCCCCAGCCGAGCGAGGCGAGCAGCCCGAATGCAATGACGGCGAGCGCGGGCGGCACGAGGGCGTCGGGCATCCGCATATGATCGCGTCTGTCCATGCGCCGCGTGACCGCCCTGCTCGCCGCCCTCCTGTTCGCCATCGCCATGGCGCAGCCGGTGCTCGCCGAATTCACCCTGCCGCCGACGCGCGAAGGCGTCTACGTGTACGACCTCGCCGAGATCTGGACCCCGGGCGCCGAGGCGGAGGCACAGCAGATCGCGGAGGCCATCCGGACGCGGACCGAGGCGCAGCTCGCGATCGTGTCCTGGCCGAGCGAGGACTTCGACGTCTCCACCGACACCGCCCGCGCCGACGCGATCACGATCATCAACACCTGGGGCGTGGGCCGGCGTGACGTGGACGACGGGCTCGTCGTGCTGTTCGACATGGACCGCGGCAGCACGAACCACGGCCAGATCTACCTGTACGGCGGCAGGGGCTTCAACGAGCTGTACATGGATCCGGACGAGATCCAGTCGATGGTTGACGAGGACATGCTCCCGCTGGCACGGGTCGGCGACATCGACGGCGCCCTGCTCGCCGGCCTGCGCGAGGTGAATCGCGTGACCCTGCCCGGCGGGAACCCCGACCGCGCCGGCCGGGCGTTGACCAACATCATCCTCGCGGCGATCGTGCTGGGCGCCGGCCTCCTCATCTTCGCACTGTTCCTGCGCACGTGGTGGATCCATGGCCGTGACGTGGAGATGCCGCTGATCGACGACTCGGTGCTCATGCCCACGCCTCCGCCCGGGCTCACCCCAGCCCTCGCCACCGTGCTCCGCAACAACCGTGTCGACAAGGAGGCGTTCACGTCGGCGCTGGTGGACCTCGGCCATCGCGGCCTGGCGACGTTCCAACAACCGGACGGCGACAAGAAGAACGTGGACCTCGTCGTCCCCCCATCGCCCCTCATCGACCCGAACTCCCTGGAGGCGCGACGCCGGCCACTGGGCAAGGCGGAGGAGCAGCTCGCGCGCTCCATTGCCGCCAAGACGGTCGGCGGCGTCCTGAGCCATACCCAACTCAAGGCCGGCGAGGGCGCGAAGCTCCTCGCCTCGTTCAAGAAGAACATGGGGCGGGCCGCGAAGGCGTCAGGTTTCTTCAAGGAGGATCCGAACAAGCTCAGCACCACCTGGACCGGGATCGCCGTCGCGCTGATCGTGCTGGTTGCCGTCTTCGGGTTCTTCTTCGTCTTCGACACGAACGAGGACTCGTCAAACCTGTTCAAGCCCGGCCGGGGCTTCCTCCTCGGCCCGATGCTCGCCTCCATCGCCCTCGCCGTGCTCACCATCATCCTGAGCGGCCGGCTGGTGGCACGCACGGTTGCCGGCGCCCAGGCGTTGGGCATGGCGCTGGCGTACCGAAACACGCTGCGCTGGGAGCTCAAGCGGGCGCACTCCGTGGACGAGGCGGTGGAGCATACGAAGACGCGCCTGCCATGGATCACCACGCCGGACCTGCTCACGGTGTGGGCGGTCGCGTTCGGGCTGAAGGACGAGATCGACGACCTGATCCGCGAGACCATGGAGGAGGCGCAGTCGTCGGGCCGGGCGGTGTGGGCGCCGGCCTGGTACTCGGGCAGCGACGGCATCAGCTCGGTCGGCAGCCTGGCGAGCTCCATCGGCTCGATCTCGACCTCCGCCTCGTCGTCGTCCGGCGGCGGCTACGGCGGCGGCGGGGGTGGCGGAGGCGGCGGAGGGGGCGGCGGCTTCTAG
>DATKBR010000023.1:0-6537 GCA_035513775.1 Candidatus Limnocylindria bacterium | reverse complement strand
GGACAGCGTCCGGACGTAGGCTCCGCGGTGCGGCTCGAGCATGACCAGGCCTTCGGCCTCGAGGATGCGAAAGGCTTCGCGGAGCGGTGAGCGGCTGAGATTGAATTCGCGCGTGAGTTTCGCTTCGTTCAGCCGCTCGCCCGGGGCAACTGCTCTTTTGATGATGGCCTCGCGCAGGTGCCGGGCCACTTCGATGGCGAGGGTTGTCGGCTTCTGGAATTCGCTCGGGCGGCTCATCGTCACCTCTTCGTGTTCGAGCCAGACCCCATGGGCTCCCCCGTTTCACCTCGTTGATGGTTGGCCAGAGCCAAGCCGGGGGCATGATAGGGCATTGACAGTCGATTGTCGATCGTCTTAAAGTCCGCAGCGAGGTCCGGGAACCGTTGACCTCATCGCGACCGTGGCCGAGCATCCCGCTTGTGAGGATCTGCACGCCGGAAGCGATCGCGGACATCGCCGTCTCGTTGGCCTCCGAGCGGGCCAGCTTCACTGAACGGCGCGACCGATCACCATCGGACGGCGGGTGATCGCCCGGATGGCCGTCACCAGCCAGATCACGCCACGCGGATCGGGAGGAGCATGAAGCCACCACGGTTCGAGTACGAGGCGCCAGGGTCGGTCGCGGAGGTGCTCGCTCTGCTCGAGCGTCACGGCGACGAGGCCAAGGTGCTGGCGGGCGGGCAGAGTCTCGCCCCGATGCTGAACTTCCGGCTTGTCCGGCCCCAGGTCTTGGTCGACCTCAACGAGATCGCCGATCTGGCGGGTATCCGCGAAGTCGACGGGACGTTGGCCATCGGCGCCATGACCCGCCAGCGGGCCGTGGAGACGTCGGAGGTCGTCCGCCGTCGCTGCCCGCTGCTCGCCGCCGCCATGCCGCAGATCGGACACGTGCAGATCCGCAACCGCGGCACGATCGGCGGCAGCCTGGCCCACGCCGACCCGGCCGCCGAGCTGCCGGCGGTGGTCGCGGCCCTCGACGGTCGGCTGGTCGTGCGGGGCCCGGCGGGCGAGCGCGTGCTCACGACCGAGCAGTTCTTCGTGAGTTACCTGACGACTGCGCTCGAAACCGGGGAGCTGCTCGTGGAGGTCCGGCTCCCGATCGCGGCGCCGCGCACCGGCGCGGCCTTCGTCGAGGTCAGTCGTCGACACGGAGACTTCGCGCTGGTCGGCGTGGCGGCGACAGTGACGCTCGACGAGACCGGCGTCTGCGTCGGGTGCGCGCTGGCGCTCACGGGGGTGGGACCAACACCGATCGTTGCGCGGGCCGCGGCGTCGAGGATCATTGGGGCCCGGCCGACGCCGGTCATGCTGGAAGAGGCCGGGCGGCGGGCGGCGGCCGATCTCAGGCCTGACAGCGACCTGCATGCGTCTACCGAGTACCGGCAGGAAGTTGCCGGCGTCCTCACGCGACGGGCCCTCGGCCATGCCGTCGAACGGGCGCAGGGGGACCGATGAACGAGCGGACGATCCAGGTCACCGTCAACGGGCGCCACCACGAGCGGACTGTCGAAGTCCGCAAGACGCTCGCGGACTTCCTGCGCGACGACCTCGACTTGACCGGCACACACCTGGGATGCGAACACGGCGTGTGCGGAGCGTGCACCATCGTCGTCGACGGCGCGGCGGTCCGCTCGTGCTTGCTCTTCGCCGCGCAAATGCACGGTAAGGAAGTGTTGACGGTCGAGTCGCTGGCCGACGGCGACCGGCTCCATCCGATCCAGGAGGCCTTCTGGGAGCACCACGGCCTACAATGTGGGTTCTGCACGCCGGGATTCCTCATGACGCTCCTCTGCTTCCTGCGGGAGAACCCGGACCCGTCCGAGGGCGAGATCCGCGAGGCGATCTCGGGGAACCTCTGCCGGTGTACCGGCTACATCAACATCGTAAAAGCCGCGCGCGCCGCCGCCGCCACGCTCCGCGGGCGCTCGTGAAGCGGATCAACGACCGATCGGTATGACGGCGCCCGTCGTCGACGTCCACTTGCACTTCTTAGCGCCGAGCGCGATCGACTCGGCGCGGCGGGCCCCCGAACGGTACGGCGTGCGCGTGCTCGACGACGCCGCTGGGCCGCGGCTCGCGATCGGCGCCGAGCCGCCGACGCGGCCGCTGCTCGAGCCGCTCTACACGCTTGAGCGCCACCTCTCCTTCCTCGACGCGCAGGGGATCGACACCGGTATCTTCGGGCCGCTGATGGACGTTGCCGGCTACTCGCTACCGGCCAGGCAGGGGGCGTCGTGGGCCCGGCTCCAGAACGAGGCGCTCGCCGCCGCGCTCGCGGAGGCGCCCGGCCGTCACCACGGGCTCGCGACGGTGCCGCTGCAGGAGCCGAAGCTTGCCGCCAATGAGCTGCGCGTCGCCGTGCGATCGCTCGGCCTGCGGGGCGTGATGGTCGACCCGAACGGGCTTGGCCAGCCGCTCGGGGACCGCGCGTTCGACCCCTTCTGGCAGGCGGCGGCGGAGCTGGGGGCGCCGGTGATCCTCCACCCGTTCCTGCTTGAGGTGGTCGAGCGCTTTGGGCGTCACTACCTGCACAACCTCGTCGGCTATCCGTTCGAGACGACGCTGGGCGCGGCGAGCCTCGTCCTGGGCGGTGCGCTCGACCGCTTCCCTGCGCTCGACGTCGTGCTCGTCCACGGCGGCGGCCTCTTCCCATATCACGTCGGCCGGTTCGACCGCGCCCACCGCGCGCGGCCAGAGGCGAGGGCGGACGGCGCCGGGCTTCCGAGCGGATACCTGCGTCGGTTCCACTACGACACGCTCGTTCAGTCGGCGCCCGCGCTCTCCTACCTCGTGCGCACGGTCGGCGAGGACCGCGTCGTGCTGGGCAGCGATCACCCGTTCTGGATGGGCGACCCCGAGCCGCTGGCGGTGGTGCGCGACGCCGGCCTGACCGTCGAGGCGCAGGCAGCGATCCGCGGCGCGAACGCCATGCGACTCTTTCGCCTCGACGCCGCGCGATGACGATCGCAGTGCCCTCGGCGGGCCGACTGGCGGGCTAGACGTTGGCGCGGCCCGCGTTCGGCCAACCCATGCGGCGCATCGAGGACCCGCGTCTGCTCATGGGTCGCGGCAAGTACGCGGCTGACTTTCGCCTGCCCGGCATGCTCCACGCCGCCGTCGTGAGGTCGCCGCACGCCCACGCGCGGCTAGGCGCGATTCGCGCGAAGGCTGCCCTCGCGCTGCCTGGGGTCGTGGCGATGATCGCCGCGGAGGACCTCGGCCCGATCGGGCGCATCCCCACCCGTCTGGGCCATCGCGGGGGCTCGGTGGCGTGTCTGCAGTTCCCGCTCGCACGAGACGTGGTCCGCTACGTGGGCGAGCCGATCGCGGTGGTCGTCGCCGAGAGCCGCTACGTCGCCGAGGACGCGCTCGACCTGGTGGAGGTCGACTACACGCCGCTCGAGACCGTCACCGACGCGCGGCGCTCGATGCAGCCGGGCGCGCCGCTCCTGCATGCGGCCGTCGAGGGCAACGTCGTGGACCGGCTGGAGACACGCCGGGGGGACGCGCAGGCGGCGCTCGCGGAGGCGGGATATCGGGTGCGCGAGCAATTTGCAGTGCAGCGCCATACCGGCGTGCCACTCGAGACGCGCGGGCTGACCGCCGCCTACGACGCGGGCACCGGCGTGCTGCGCCTCTGGGGCGTGGCCAAGGTACCGCACTTCAACCGCCGCGTCCTCGCCGACCTCCTCGGTCATCCCGAGCACCGGATCCACTTCGTCGAGCTGGAGGTCGGCGGCGGCTTCGGCGTGCGCGGCGAGTTCTACCCGGAGGACCTCGTCGTGCCGTGGGCGGCGATGCGGCTCGGCCGGCCGGTGCAGTGGATCGAGGATCGCCGCGAGCACCTCATGGCCACCAACCATTCGCGGCAGCAGTACCACGACATCGAGATCGGGTTCGACGCCGACTATCGGATCGTCGCGCTCGTCGACCGCTTCGTCGTCGACCTCGGCGCGTACATCCGGACCCACGGCGTCGTCGTGCCCGAGCTGACTGCGGCGCTCCTGCCCGGGCCCTACCGGATCCCGAACTACTCTTGCGAGGCGCTCTGCGTCCTGACCAACAAGACGCCGACCGGAACGTACCGCGGACCCGGGCGCTACGAGGGCACGTTCGTACGCGAGCGGCTGCTCGACATCGCCGCCGCCCGGCTCGGCATCGACGCGATCGATCTCCGCCGCCGGAACTTCATCGCGCCCTCGGAGATGCCGTACGAGGTCGGAGGCGCGTCCCTCAACCAGCGGACGGTCTACGACTGCGGCGACTATCGCTCGGCGTTCGACCAGGCGCTCGAGCGCGTCGACTACGCCGGGGCGCGCGCCGATCAGGCGGCGGGGCGGCGTGAGGGGCGCTACGTCGGCATCGGCGTCGGCTGCGTGCTCGAGAAGGCCGGGCTCGGGCCCTGGGAGTATGCGCGAGTCGAGGTGGACGCGACCGGGCACGTCGTCGTCTACTCGGGCGTCGCGGCGGTGGGACAGGGGATCGAGACGACGCTGGCGCAAGTCGTCGCCGACGAGCTCGGCGTCGCCGCCGAGGGCATCACTGTCGTGCACGGCGACAGCGGGCAGGTGCCGTTCGGCGTCGGGGGCTTCGCCAGCCGGGGCGCGTGCGTGGCGCTACCCGCGGCGCTCGAGGCTGCTCGGAAGGTGCGGGCAAAGGTCGTGCGCGTCGCCGCAGCGCTCCTGGAAGCGCACGCCGAGGATCTCGTCGTCGCCGACGGCGCCGTTCACGTGCGGGGGATGCCGGATCGCGCCGTCGCGTTCCGCGAGCTGGCGCGCGCGGCGGTGCCCGGGCCGCCGGGCATGGAGCCGGGTTTGTACGCGGCGCACTTCTTCGAGGCGCCCAGGATGACGTACCCGTATGGGACCCATGTGGCCGTCGTCGAGGTCGACGTCGAGACCGGCGTCGTCTCGCTCCCGAAGTACGTCATCACCTACGACGTGGGCCGGGCGGTCAATCCGTTGATCGTCGACGGCCAGCTCGTCGGCGCGCTGGGGCAGGGCATCGGCGGCGCCCTCCTCGAGGAGCTGGTCTACGACGAGCAGGGCCAGCTCCTCACGACGACGCTGATGGATTATCTCTTACCCACGGCCATGGACATGCCGGCGGCGACGTCGGCGCTGATCCTCGAGGAGACGCCCACGCCTCTCAACCCGCTCGGCGTAAAGGGAGTTGGCGAGGGCGGCAGCTCCGGCGCCGGCGCGGCCATCGCCAACGCCGTCGCCGACGCCCTGGCGCCGCTCGGCGTGCCGATCACCGCGCTGCCGCTCTCACCGGACCGGGTTCTGGCTCTCATCCGCGCCGCCCGGCCGGGGAGGTCCTGATGCCGCGCTACGTGGGCACCAGCGTGCGGCGGCAGGAAGACCCGGCGCTCCTCCGAGGTCAGGCCCGCTACAGCCGTTCTCTGGTGGCCAGCGGGGGAGCCCTGGTGCTGGCCGCGCGCCGCGTGCGTGACAAGCTCATGAAGATCGCCGGCCATACGCTGGAGGCCGCCCCCGAGGACATCACGACCGAGCGCGGGCGCATCGGCGTGCGGGGGCGCCAGGGCGAACGCTCACCATCGCCGACGTCGCGCGCCTGGCCTACCGGCCAGCGGGCGGGACCCTGCCGGATGGCGTCGATCTCGGTCTGGAGGCCACCCGATACTACGATCCGCCGCCGGCGACCTTCTCCAACGGCGCCCATCTGGCGGCGGTGGAGGTCGACCCGGAAACGGGGCTCGTGGAGATCGTGCGGTACGTCGTCGTCGAGGACTGCGGCCGCCTGGTGAACCCCACCATCGTCGAGGGCCAGACCCTGGGCGCCGTGGCGCAGGGCATCGGCAACGCGCTCTACGAGGACAGCGCCTACGACGAGGCCGGTCAGCCGCTCGCCACGTCATTCATGGACTACCTGATCCCCGACGCCCTGGCGCTGCCCGCTGCGAAGGTCATCCACATGGAGACGCCTCCGGCCGTGAGCGTGAGCGGCTTCAAGGGCATGGCCGAAGGCGGCACGATCGGCGCCATCGCGGCGGTGGCCAACGCCGTGGCCGACGCGCTGGCGCCCCTCGGCCTCGAGGTGCGCGAGCTTCCGGTGTCGCCCGCCCGTCTCCTGCGCCTGATGCGCGCCCGCGGCCTGTCCGGGGCGCCGGCGCCGTGCGATGATCTCGCCCCGCAGCGCAGGGGCGACGTTTCGAGGAGGAACACATGAACCGGTCCACAGCAACGATTCGCTGGTGGCTTTTGGGACTTGGGGGGCTCGCGCTGGCTGTGTGGCCGGTGACGCTGCCCGCCCAGGAGCCGGTGAAGGTCAAGGTCAGCAACCTTGGCTTCCCGTCCCACTCGGCCATGATCATCAGCATCCTCAAGGAGAAGGGCTTCGACCGGCAGCACGGCGCCGCCCGGCGGCGAGGACTCACAGAGAGAAGGAGACACGACATGGATCTTGGGCTGAAGGGGAAGGTGGTGCTCATCACCGGGGCGACGCGCGGCATCGCTGCGGACATCGCGCTGGGCTTCGCGCAGGAGGGTGCCCACGTGGCGATCTGCGCGCGGA
>DATKBR010000022.1:0-18706 GCA_035513775.1 Candidatus Limnocylindria bacterium | reverse complement strand
CCACGACGGCCGCGAACCTCCAGTCCGTGGATACGGACGGGACCCTCGTGTTCGGCGCGAACGCGCCCGGAGTCGCGGGAGCCAAGCCCGGCAACGTTCTGGTGCTCGAGGGCGTCGGCCCGCGCAAGGTCGTCTCGGTGGCGACCGAGGGCTCGACGCTCGTCGTGGTCACCGAGGACGCCACGATCGCGGAAGTGATCCGCGACGGCAAGCTCGGGTGGACCTACCGCATCGCCTATGACGCCCTCCCGGACAAGGCGTACGTGACCGCGATGGCGGAAGCAGGCCTCACGCCGCAGCTCGCCTCGACCTCCGACCAGGACGCCGCGACACTGCGCGAACTCGCGGTCAGCCGCCAGCAGATGCGCTTCGTCGGCAAGGTCTCGGGTTTCGAGGTCGAGTTCAAGCTGACGCCGACGGCCGAGAAGCTGAGCTTCGAGCTGTCGGCATCTCGCAACAACGTGAAGGTGCAGGCCGCCGGCTTCATCAGCCAGTTCGTCCAGGAAACGCGAATGGAGTTCGACGACGGCGCGGGCACGCTCTTCGACACCAACGTCACCGGCCTGAAGGGCGAGGCCGAGGTCACCTGGAACGCGTTCCAGGTCAACGACCCGTCGCTGGACCAGGACATCGTCGCGCTCCAGCTGCCCCTCAGCCTGCCGATCCCGTTCATGGCCGGCCCGATCCCGATGACCATCAACATCAAGACGAATATCCGGGTCGTTCCAGAGCTGACCGGAGGCCAGGCATCGTCCGGCGGCGCGTGGAAGGTGACCTACGACAGCGACCAGGGCTTTTCGACGAACGGCGGCGACCCGACGCCGAAGTCGCAGCTCCGGAACATGATCGCCAACCTGGGCAGCGAGCCGACCGTCACGGCCGGCCTGGGCGTCGTTGGTTTCGGGCTGGGGTTCGAGTTTCCGAGGCTGGAGCTGGCCCTCGGGCACCCGGTGAACGAGGAGCTGCTCAAGCAGGCTACGGCGGGCGCCGAGCTCCTGGAAAAGATCTCGTCGATGCTCCGCCCGTACGTATTCCTGACGCTGAACACCTACGTGAGCGGGCTGTGGACCCCGGGCACGACGCTGTCCGGCGAAATCCCGCCCTGCCAGCGCTCGTCCGTGAAGGTCAGCTCCATCGCCGGCTACAAGCTGTCCGTGCTGGGCATGGTCGAGCTGTCGGACAACAAGCTCATCTGGGAGAAGGCGTTCGACCGGTTCAAGGACGACAAGCCCTGCACGCTGACGGGCACCTGATCGGCGCCTGACCCGGACCGGCATGCGACGGCAGCCCGGATAGACTGCACCTGCCCCCGCCATTCCTCGAGCCAGGCGAGCCGGCACGAGGACCGTCATCGCACGCAGTCATGGGTGTCCGCCTTGCCGCTCGCCTCCAACGACTTCGTCCATCTCCACACCCACTCGGAGTTCAGCCTGCTCGACGGGCTGGGGCGGATCACGGACCTCGTCGACGAGGCGAACGCCAAGGGCTTCGACAGCCTCGCCCTGACCGATCACGGCGCCCTGTACGGCGCCGTCGCGTTCCACCAGGCAGCCATCGCCAAGGGGATCAAGCCGATCATCGGGGTGGAGACGTACGTCGCCCGCCGGTCGATGGTCGACAAGGAGGGGAAGGCCGACGCCCAACCCTTCCACCTGATCCTCCTCGCGACCGACCTGACCGGGTATCGCAACCTGTGCCGCCTGGTGACCGACGCCCACATCGACGGCTACTACTACAAGCCGCGCATCGACCGCGAGCACCTCGCGAAGCACAGCGAGGGACTCATCGGACTCTCCGCCTGTCTCAACGGCGAGGTCTCGCGTGCGCTGGAGGTCGACGACTGGGACCTGGCCCGGACTGTCGCCGGCGAGTACGGCGAGATCTTCGGGAAGGGCCGCTTCTTCCTGGAGATGCAGGATCACGGCCTGGTGGAGCAGCGGCGGCTCAACGAGCAGCTCCTGCGTCTCGCCCCCGAGATCGGGCTGCCGCTGGTCGTCACGAACGACCTGCACTACGTCCGCCGCGAGCAGTCGGCGGCCCACGACGTCCTGCTGTGCGTCGGCACGGCGTCCAACCTCGACACGCCCGGGCGACTCAAGTTCGAGACCGATGACTTCTTCCTGAAGTCCGCGGCGGAGATGGCGTTGCTCTTCCCGGACAACCTCGAGGCGATCACGAACACGAAGCGCATCGCGGAGATGTGCGACGTCAAGCTGCCGCTGGGCCAGACGCGCATCCCGCATTTCCCGGTGCCGGACGGCGAGACCGTCGAGTCGTGGCTCGAGGCAGAGTGCCGGCGCGGCCTCGCCTGGCGCTACGGGACCGTCACGGACGCCCTCAACCAGCGCCTGGAGTACGAGCTCGGCGTCATCATCTCGATGGGATACGCAGGCTACTTCCTGATCGTCGCGGACTTCATCCGGTACGCCCGCGAGCAGGGCATCCAGACCACCTGCCGAGGCAGCGCCCCGGGCTCCATCGTGACCTACACCCTGGGCATCACGCCGGTCGACCCGATCGCCTACGGCCTCCCGTTCGAGCGTTTCCTGAACCCGGACCGGGTGACGATGCCGGACATCGACGTCGACTTCCAGGACGACCGGCGCGACGAGGTCATCGCCTACGTCTCGCGCAAGTACGGCCAGGACCACGTCGCCCAGATCATCACCTTCGGCACGATGCTCGCCCGCGCGGCGATTCGTGACGTAGGGCGGGTGCTGGGCAACAGCTACGGCGAGGTCGACCGGATCGCCAAGGCAGTTCCGAATCAGCTCGGGATCAAGCTCGAGGAGGCGTTGCAGACGGCCCCGCAGCTGCGCGAGCAGTACGACGCGGACCCGGGAGTAAAGAGGGTCATCGACTTCGCGAAACAGCTCGAGGGCGTTGCCCGCAACGCATCCACACACGCCGCCGGCGTGGTCATCTCCCGCGAGCCCCTGACGGAGCTGATGCCGCTCCAGAAGGCGACGAACTCCGACTCGCTCATGACCCAGTACGAGATGCACGCCATAGAGGCGCTGGGCCTGCTCAAGTTCGACTTCCTCGGCCTGTCGAACCTGACGATCCTCAAGAACGCCGTCGACCTCATCAAGGCCCACCGCGGCATCGAGATCGACCTCGACAACATCCCGCTCGACGACGCGAAGACGTTCGAGCTCCTGAGCACCGGCGAGACGACCGGCATCTTCCAGCTGGAGTCCGCCGGCATGCGGCGCTACGTCCGCGAGCTCCGCCCGACCTCGGTCTTCGACCTGGCCGCGATGGTGGCGCTGTACCGCCCCGGGCCGATGGACAACATCCCGGCGTACATCCGCCGCAAGCACGGCCAGGAGCCGGTGACGTACCTGCACCCGCTGCTGGAGCCGTTCCTCGAGCGGACGTACGGGATCTTCGTCTACCAGGAAGACATCATGGCCGCGGCCATCGCGCTGGGCGGGTTCACCGGCCCCGAGGCCGACACGCTCGGCTACGCGATCCGCAAGAAGAAGTCGTCGGTGCTGCGCGCCCAGAAGGAGAAGTTCGTCACGCAGGCCGCCGAGCGCGGCGTCCCGGCCCAGACGATCGATGCGGTGTTCAAGGCGTTCGAGCCGTTCGAGCGCTACGGCTTCAACAAGGCCCACGCCACGTGCTACGGCCTGATCGCCTACCAAACCGCGTACCTCAAGGCGAACTACACGGTCGACTACATGGCCAGCGTGCTGTCGGCGTTCCGGAGCTCCGAGGAGAAGGTCGCCGCGGCCGTCGCCGAGTGCCGCCGGCTGGGCATCGAGGTCCGGCCGCCCGACGCCGGCCGGAGTGCCGTCGAGTTCACCGTCGAGGACGAGGGCATCCGGTTCGGGCTGCTCGCGGTCAAGAACGTCGGCCAGGGCGCGATCGAATCGATCATCGCGGCGCGCGAGGCAGACGGGCCGTTCAAGTCGCTCGGCGACCTGTGCCGGCGCATCGACCTGCGACTCGCCAACCGGAAGGTTCTCGAGTCGCTCGCAAAGGTCGGGGCGCTGTCGGCGTTCGGCCACGCCGCGCAGGTCCTGGAGGGGCTCGACGACGCGATCGCGGCGGGCGCTGCCACGCAGCGCGATCTCGCGACGGGGCAGACCTCGCTGTTCGACGTCGGCGCGACCGAGTCCATGGTGCTCGAGCGGGCGTTGCCGCAGGTCGTGGAGGCGCCGGTGCGCGAGCGACTGCGCTGGGAGAAGGAGCTGCTCGGGCTGTATCTCTCGGAGCACCCGATGGGCGAGGTTGCTGACCAGGTCGGCGACTACGTTACGGCGTACTCGGGTGACCTCAAGTCCGACGAGACGCTAGATGGCCAGCGCCTGGTCGTCGGCGGGATCGTGGTGGCGTCGCGGATCGTGGTGACCCGCACGCGATCGACCATGTCCGTGGTGACCCTGGAGGACCTGCAGGGCTCGATCGAGGTCGTCGTCTTCCCGCGCCTGTACGAGCAGACCGGCCCGATCTGGCAGGAGGGCGCGATCCTGCTCGTGGCGGGCCGCGTCGACCATCGTGGCGAGGAGGTGTCGCTGCTCGCCGACGTGGTGGTTCCCTGGGACGACGCCGTGGTGCGAGGAGCGGAGGCGTTTGCGCGCGAGGTGTCGGCTGGGGACCGCGGCGCGCCCCGGCGTCGCCAGCCGGTTCCGGTCGGGCCGGGTGGGGGATCTCCGCACGGTCCATCGACGATTCCGGGTGCCGCCGGCGCCGCGGTGGCCAGCGGAATTGCGCGTGGGAACGGCAACGGGCACGCGAATGGCAATGCCCACGGGAGCGGCACGAACGGGACGAACGCCACGAACGGGGCGAACGGCGGTCGCGCGTTCGATCCACGCGTGGGCGGCCTCGGCCGGCGGCCCGACGTCGAGTACGTATCGCCGCTGCGCGGCGGCGCCATGCCGGAGGCCGGGCCCCTGGAGCGGGCGGGGGTCGCCGTGGCGCCGCAGGCTTCGACGGTGGCGTCGGCCTCGGCTGCGGCGCCGCGCCTGCCGAGCATCGCCCCGGCGGAGCCGCTGGCGACGTACCCGGATGCGGCACGGGACGCGCAGGCGGATGACCGCGACGTGGAGCCTGCGCTCCCCGACGAGGCCCGATCGCGTGCGGCGGCCGAAGCTGCGGCCGCGACCGCGCCCGTGGAGGCGGCGCCCGCCGGCAGCGTGCTCCACGTTCGATTCGGGGGCGTTCCCGCCACCCGGCTGGTCACCGCGATGGAGGCCTTCCGCCAGGTCGCGCGAGAGCGGCCCGGAGAGACGCCCGTCGTCGTGCACGTGCCCGGGCAGGGCGGCTCGCTCCTGCCGATGGAGCTCCGCGGTGGCGTCGCCTACGACGCCGAGCTCCTCGCGGAGTTCCGGCGCCGGCTTGGCGATGGCATCATCGACCTCCGCCTGGGAGATCGGGCATGAAGGAAGTCACCTGCATGTGCGGCTGGCGCACTCGCGGCACCGAGGAGGAGGTCGTGGAAGCGGTGGTCGCCCATGGCCGGGAGGCGCACGGCGTGGAGACGACCCGCGAGGAGGTCCTCGCTATCGCAACGAACGTCCCGGCAATGCCGGATGCCCGAGCCTGAGGGCTCCGAGTCCCAGGGCACCTTGGACCCGGGCCGAGCGTCCTGGGGCGAGGGGCCGGTCGCCTCGACCGCCTGGTCACCCGACTTCCTCGCCCAGACCCTGGAGCTCCTGATCGTCCATCACGCTGCCGAGGCCGCCGACACCGCTGCGACGGACGGCATCCGCTCGATCCGGCCGATCCACGCGCCGTCGATCCAGGTTGGCTGGGGTCCCGGCTCCACGGCGGACTCAATTCTCGGCGGCACGCTTAGCCGCTACGGGCTCGAAGCGAGAGTCCTGCACTCCACCTCGTGGCGCCACGACGGCGACCACGTGGTCCTGACCTACCTCGCGGTCACCGACGCGCCCGCCGGACTCAACCCGAATCTCACCTCCGAACCCGTCGCCCACACCGAGCTCGCGCGCGGCGGTGAGACCGTGGCGCCCGCGTCGATCGCCACAGCACAGGTGCTCGAGCACGCGCTGCGGCATCTCGCCTGGCTCGTCACCGACGACCCGGCGGTCTCAAGCGCGCTCCCGGAATGGCGCTCCGCACTCGAGGGCTACTTGCCGGAGCCGTTCCGACAGCTCTAGGCTCCGATCGGGGGTCTGTGGCGGCCCGCCCTCTATCAGCGCGAACCCTCGGTGGCCGCCGGCTCCCTACCAGCGCCCGAACGCCGGATGGCCATCCTTCACGGCCACGAACGTCGCCCTGCCGATGACGGTGGCCACGCCATCCACCTCGATCGTGGTCTCCACCGTCACGCGATCGTCCGCGACGTCAACGGCCCGCCCGATCAGGCGGAGCGGCCGGTCCGACGGCGTGGGGCGGCGGAATCGCGCGGAGTACTCGGCGGTCACCGTCGATGGGGCCACCGAGCCGCCGCCGCGTGCCAGCAGGGCCGCGATCGCAGTCCAGTTCGAATGGCAATCGATCAGCGTCCCGAGGATGCCGCCGTTGACGAACCCGTCGAACGCCTCGTGCTCCGGCCTCGCCTGCCAGTCGGCGACGACCGTCCCATCGCCGGCCTCGAAGCTCCGGATCCGAAGGCCCAGCTCATTCGCCGGCCCACACCCGAAGCACCGCCCCTCCGGCGCGTACCGCTCCTGCAGCGACCGAACGTCGTTCACAACGCCGAGTCTATGGTGCCGGGGGAGGGAGTCGAACCCTCACGGGGTTGCCCCCAATGGTGTTTGAGACCATAGCGTCTGCCGTTCCGCCACCCCGGCGCCGGCCCAATCCTACCCGCCTTGAGAGGCAGCCAGCGCCGGCTTACGCCCGGGCCGCGCGCCCCCCGGCGACGGCTTCCCATTCCGGCCAGACGTCGCCACAGGCGGTGCGCGGCGACCTTCTACGAGATCGCGTGACGCCCCGCGGGTGCCTGCGAATTTCGCTGAGCGTGAAAGTGATCGTGCGTTTCTGCCAGACGTCGGCCGTGGCAGCATCTGGCGATCAATCGCCGCCCGCAGATCGCCTCGTGCTGCCACCAGCGACGTCTGGCGGGCTGCGAAACCGCGGCCGCCGTGCGCTGCATCAGGCCGCCGGGAACCCCCCAGTCGGGACGGGCGTCTGCCGCGGGACCGATGCTAGACTCCCGCCGTCTGCCACTCGCCGTCCGGAGGGGACCCCCGACCGTGGAGGACCTTCGCGCGACGACGGTCACCGACGACCCCGTCCAGCGCCGCGACCTGATCCTGCTGGAGCGCGCCCGCGAGGGTGACCTCGCAGCCTTCAACGACCTCGTCGTGTGCTACCAGGACATGCTCTTCGCGCTCGTCGTCCGTATGGTCCCGGACCGCGATTCCGCTTCCGATGCAGTCCAGGAGGCGTTCTTCAGCGCCTACCGGAACCTGGCCGGCTTTCGGGGTGGCAGCGTCAAGTCGTGGCTCAGCCGCATCACGATCAACGCGGCCATGGACGCCCAGCGCCTCAAGAAGCGCCGGCCGGCCGACCCGTACCCCGAGCTCGAGGACGACACCTGGCAGCCCCCGGCGGATGCCTCCGCGGACCCCGTCACGACGTCCCTCACCGCGGAGCGCCACCGAGCGCTCAACAACGCCCTCGCCCAGATCACCAACGACCAGCGGACCGCGATCGTGCTGTACGACGTCGAGGGCTACGACTACGCGGAGATCGCCGAGATGACGAGCGTGTCGATCGGCACCGTGAAGTCACGGATCCACCGCGGCCGGCTCGCGCTCCGGGGCCTGCTCGTGGAGAGAATGGACCTGTTCCGTGGTTGACCCCGGCGCCGGCCCGAACGAGGCGGCCCTGGCGGTTGCAGCGCGGCACGCGCTCCACGACGAGGAGCAGGTGGCCGCGCTGGCGACCGGCAACCTCGAGGATGAGGGCGATGTCGCGCGAGCCCGGCAGCTCGTCGACCGCTGCGCCGCCTGCCGGGAGCTCCACCAGGATCTGGAGGCGATCGGCGGCGCCTTGCGCGCAGGCGCCCGGTTCACGGCAACCGCCCCGCGTGATTTCCGGCTGACGGCCGATGACGCCCGGCGCCTTGGCGGCACGGTTTCAACCCGCGGCTTCCTCGCCCGCCTGCGCGGATCGCTGGTCGGCATCGCGAGGCCGCTCGGGGCGTCGATGACGGCCCTCGGGTTGGTCGGGCTGCTCGTCGGCTCCGCCTCCCTGGGGGGCGCCGCCTCGGCGCCGCTCTCGGTCGACTCGACGGTGAACGGGAGCCCAGCCGCGCCCGGCGAGAACAACGCAGGAACGAGATCGGTCAGCCCGTTGTCGAGCGATCGCTCGGTTGCGCTCGGGCCGGGCGCAACGCCCGAGGAGGGTGCCGCCAAGGCCGGCGACCCCAGCGAGAGCGACGGCGACCCCGGCCGGAGCCCAGCCGCCTTGCTGCTCGGCGGCTCGCTGGGCCTCCTGGCCGCGGGGCTGATCCTGCTCGGACTGGCCTTCCGTCGAGGACGCCGGGACCGAGCGCCCGCGTAATCTCCTTGACGGGGGAACCAATCCACGCTCGAGCCCGTCCGAAGGGCGACATGCAGCACCCGAATCCCACCGATCACCAGACCCACGCGCTACATGACGCCATCCTCGTCGCCGGCCACGCAGCCGGCGACCTGACTGATTCCGAGCTCGCACGCGCCCAGGCCCTCATCGACAGCTGCCTCCCGTGCGCCGACCTCCACCGTGACCTGACGGCGCTCGCCGCCGCGACGCGAGCCCTCCCGAATCTCGCCTCCGCGCCGCGCGACTTCCGGCTCGACGCGGAGCAGGCCGCGCGACTCAGCCGCGGTAGCTGGCTTCGCACCGCGCTCCGACCTTTCGGGTCCGCGCGATCCGCTACACGCCCGATGGCCGCCGCGCTCACCTCCCTCGGGCTCGCCGGCCTGTTCGTCGTCACGATCATGCCCGGACTCTTCGGCTCCGCGGCATCGCCAGGCGCCCAGCGCGAGAACACGCTCGATGGCGCCCCCGTGAGCACCATCGCGCCGGCTGCTGCCCCAGGCGGCTCGGTCACCGGCCTCGGCGCTCAGGGGTCCGGCGCACCGATCTTCGCCGGCGGCAGCCCGCGCGCGGACGAGGTGGACCCGGACGACACGAAGGTGGACCCCCAGCCGACGGACGGCAAGGTGGCAATCGACGCGGGTGGCGTCTCATCTCCCGGGACCGACCTCGGGTCGGGCGAGGAGAGCCCCGCCAACGAGACGATGCAGCCCAACCCGGTGCTCATCGGCTCACTCGGGCTGCTCGCGATGGGGATCCTGCTCTTCGGCCTGCGGTTCGCGGCGCGCCGCATCCGGTAGGTCGACGCCCGCAGGAGCTCGACTCCCGCCGCCGACCTGATCCGGCGGGTCGCCTCGGTACACTCGACGCGATATGGAACGCCTGATGCTGCTCGATGGCTTCGGGCTCGTGTACCGCGGCTACTACGCCCTCCCGCCGCTCACGACGTCGAAGGGTGAGCTCGTCAATGGCGTCTTCGGCTTCTGCAGCATCGTGCTGCGCGGTTTCGCCGACCTGAAGCCCGACTACGTCGCCGTCGCGTTCGACCTTTCGGGCCCGACGTTCCGGCACGAGCAGTACGCCGAGTACAAGGCGACGCGCTCCCGCATGCCCGACGACCTCGCCGCGCAGTTCCCGAAGGTTCGCGAGGTGGTGAAGGCCCTGCGCATCCCGGTCTACGAGCAGCAGGGTTTCGAGGCCGACGACGTCATCGGTGCGCTGACCGTCCAGGCAGAGGCGAAGGGCGTCGAGACGACCATCGTCACGGTCGACCTGGACATGCTCCAGCTCGTCACCGACAAGACCCGGCTGATGACCACGCGCTCCGGCGTGGAGAACACGGTGATCTACGACCCGGCGAGGATCTGGGAGCGCTACGGCCTCCGGCCGGACCAGATGATTGACTACAAGTCGCTCAAGGGCGACCCGACGGACAACATCCCCGGCGTGCCCGGGGTGGGGGAGAAGACGGCCGCCAAGCTGATCGCCCAGTACGGCGACCTCGAGGCGCTGTACGCGAAGATCGACGAGGTCAAGCCGGAGAAGCTCCGCGACAAGCTGGTCGAGCACCGCGAGGCGGTGTATCGCGGGCAGGACCTGTCGACGATCGTGCGCGACCTGCCGGAGATCACCCTCGATCTCGAATCGGCACGGCTGGCGGACTACGACCGCGAGACCGTCATCCGGCTCTTCCGAGAGTACGAGTTCCGGACGCTCATCGAGCGCCTGCCGGCGATGTCCGGCGAGAGCGCGGTCGACAAGGTGCAGGCGCTGCGCGAGATCTCGACCAGCGGGACGGTCGGTGCGGCGAAGGTCGGCGCGGACCGGCCCTCGGGCTGGGGCTCTGGCCGGCCGATCCGGGCAGGGTCGCTCGGGGGCGAGGGCCTTCAGCTGTCGCTCGACTTCGACACCGTCTCGCGAACCGCGCGGGACGGGGACGGAGCCGGGGCTGCCGCCGGATCTGCCGCGGCTGGAGAGCCCGGGGGCGCGGCTGCAGGTGACGCGGACGGCTCGCGGGCCCCGTTGCGCTTCGATGACCTGCCGAGCGCCCTCGGGGCAACCATCGCGGATTCTGGCCGCATCGAGGTCGTCGACGCCGGCGGGCTCGCCGAGATTGAGGGCTGGCTGGCGGAGCAGACCGTGGTCGGGGCGTCGATCGTGCTGGACGACCCGCGACCGCGCCGGGGGACGGCGCTTGCGTTCGCCGTTGCCGGCCGCGACGGCCGGGTCATCGCGGCCCTGGGCGACGAGGCGTCGGATGGGCTGCGGAGGTTGCTCGAGGCGCGCGACATCCCGTTCGTCGCCCACGAGGCGAAGCCAATCCTCGTGCCGCGCTTCGCCGCCGACCCGAGTGCCACCGCGGCGCCGGTGGAGTTCGACACCCAGATCGCCGCGTACATCCTGAACGCCGCGCTTCGTTCGCAATCGATCGCCGACGTCGTCGCGGAGCGGCTCGACCTCGTCCTGCCGCCGCCGAAGGAGCTCCAGCCGGTCCACCGCGCCGGTCTCGAGGCGCTGTCGGCGCTGGCGGTGCGCGATCCGCTCGCGCGCTCGCTCCAGGAGGAGGGCTTGGAGCGCCTCTTCCGCGAGATCGAGCTGCCGCTGATTCCGGTGCTCGCCCGGATGGAGGCCGACGGCATCGGGGTCGACCTCGAGGCGCTGGCGGTGCTGGATCGGGAGTTCGGCGCCGAGATCACGCGCCTGGAAGAAGAGATCTACGCCTCGGTCGGGCACCATTTCACGATCGGCTCGCCCAAGCAGCTCGGCGAGATCCTGTTCGAGGAGCTGAAGCTGCCGAAGGGCAAGCGAACCAAGACGGGCTACTCCACGGACGCCTCGGTGCTCGAGGAGCTGGTCGGTGTCCATCCCGTGATCCAGCCGGTCCTCGACTGGCGGATCTACACGAAGCTGCGCTCGACCTACGTCGAGGCATTGCCGGCGCTGATCGCCGATGACGGCCGCCTGCACACCACGTTCCACCAGGCTGTCGCGTCGACGGGACGCCTGTCCTCGTCCGACCCGAACCTGCAGAACATCCCGATCCGCACGCCGCTCGGGCGCCGGATCCGGCGGGCGTTCGTGGCCGGTTCACCGGACACCGTCCTGATCGCCGCCGACTACTCGCAGATCGAGCTCCGGATCATCGCCCACGTGGCCGGCGACGCCCACCTGAAGGAAGCATTCGCGCGGCGGGAGGACATCCATCGGGCGACCGCGGCGACGGTGCTCAAGAAGCCGCCCGAGGAGGTCACTGCCGACGAGCGGTCGATGGCCAAGATGGTCAACTTCGGGCTCGCGTACGGGATGAGCGACTTCGGGCTGTCGACGCGGGCCGGGATCAGCCGCCAGGAGGCACAGGAGTTCATCAACTCGTACTTCGCCGCGTACTCCGGGATCAGCTATTACATGCTCCACATCAAGGAGACCGCGCGCCGGCAGGGCTTCGTTACCACGCTGCTGGGGCGGAAGCGATACATCCCCGAGCTCCACGCTGCGAACGGGGCCCTCCGCGGCGCCGGTGAGCGAATGGCGATCAACATGCCGATCCAGGGCACCGCGGCGGACATCGTGAAGATCGCGATGATCCGTCTCGCCGAGAAGCTGATCGCAGGCGGCTTCCGCGCCCGCGTCATGCTCCAGGTCCACGACGAGCTGCTCCTCGAGGCGCCGAAGGACGAGGTCGACCGGCTGGTGCCGCTCCTCCGCGAGACGATGGAGGGCGCCCTGCCCCTCGACGTGCCGCTCACCGTGGACGTGAAGGTGGGCACGGACTGGGAGTCGATGACGCCGGTCACCCGCCGGGACGCGGCGCGCGCGGAAGCCGACGAGGCGCCGGCCGAGCCGATCACGACTTCGACATGACCGATCGGGCAGCGGATCTCGACGCGCTTGGGCGCGTGGCAGCGAACCACGACGTGCTCGCGCTCCTTCGCGATCGCTCCTCGCAGCTCACCTGGAGCGACTTCGGTGACGACTGGGTCGGCGCCGACGCCTGGCCGGCAGATCTTCCCCTCGAGGTCGGCACCGACCGAGTTCGGGCCTGGCTGCGGGCGCCGTTCCTCGTCTCCAAGCTGGAGGTCGCGGGCTGATGCCGGAGCTGCCCGAGGTCGAAACCGTTGCCCGCGACCTTCGCGGGCTGGTGGTCGGTGCGCGGATCACCGGGGTCCGCGTGACGTGGCTCAAGACGCTGCGCTCGCAGGACGTCGAGGCCTTCGAGGCCGCCGTGGTCGGGCGGGAGATCGTGGGCACGTCGCGCCGTGCCAAGCTGGTCGTCCTGGACCTGGACGATGGCTCGGCCATCACGATCCACCTGAAGATGACCGGCCAGCTGTTCGTCGTGCGGGCGGGCGTCATGGAGGACCCGTACATCCGGCTCGTGCTGTCGTTCGCGGATGGGCGCGAGCTGTGGTTCCGGGACATCCGCAAGTTCGGGCGCGTGGGGATCGCGCGGCGGGGCGGGGCAAGCGGCGATCTCGAGGGCGAGCTGGGGGGCGGCAAGGGGTTCAAGGGTTTCGGGCCGGAGCCGCTGGATCCGGCGTTCACGGCGCGCGTCTTCCGGGCTCGGATCCGGGGCCGGAAGGGGCGCCTGAAGCCACTCCTCCTGGACCAGGGATTCCTTGCCGGAGTCGGCAACATCTACGCCGACGAGGCGCTGTGGGCAGCGCGCCTGCACCCGCTGCGGTCCGCGACCTCGCTGCGACCGGGTGACGCCGGGCGGCTCTTCCGCGAGATTCGCCGCATCCTCGCGGAGGCGGTGGAGCGGCGCGGCTCGTCGATCGACGACTACACGGCGCCCGAGGGCGACGGCTCGATGCAGGAGCGGCTGCTTGTGTACCAGCGGGCGGGCGAGCCGTGCATGCGCTGCGGGCGGCCGGTTCGGCGCATCGTGATCGGGGCGCGGTCGACGCACTTCTGCTCCTGGTGCCAGCGACTGCCTGCCGGCGACAAGCCGGGCGCGGCCACGATCCTGCGGGGGATGGAGCCGCGGCCAGGGCGGCGCGAGCGTGCGGGCGACGGAGCGGGCTCCGGCAACGGTGGCGCAGCGGGCTCGGCGGGCTCGGCGGGCTCCGAGCCGGCAATCCGGCGAGGTCCGCGCTGGACCGAGATCGGGGGAGGGGAGCTCGGGACGCCCACCGGCTCGACGCGCCGCGCTGGTGGCGTATCGCGCGCCGAGCGGACCAAACGGGCAGCGGCAACTCGGCGGGCCGCAGCACGGGCGTCGACTGGAGCGCTCCCTGTGTCGACCGAAGCGCGTCCCGAACCGGCCGGTGCGCCATCCGATTCGACCGAGGCCGGCTGATGTCGATCCTGCGCCTCGAGGGCATCCACCGCGAGGTCGGCACCTTCGTGATCCTCGACGGGATCGACGCCGCGATCGCGCTCGGCGACCGCGTGGGCCTCGTCGGCCCGAACGGCGCCGGCAAGACGACGCTGCTCCGGATCGCCGTCGGGCTCGACGAACCCGATGGCGGCAGGGTCACCCGTAAGCGCGACATGTCGATCGGCATGCTCTCGCAGGAGGCGCACCTCGACGAGGCGTTCATGGCCGCGCCCGACATCCGAACGGCAGTGCGCCACGGAGCCGCACACCTGGAGAGGATGGCCGCCGAGCTGGAGGCGATAGAGCACGCCCATCGATCGACCGAACATGCCTACGAGGTGCTCCAGCACCGATTCGAGGGCCTCGGCGGGTACACGCTGGACCAGCGCGTCGACGAGGCGCTCGGCGGGCTCGGGTTCAGCGTCGCGGACATGGCGCGGCCGCCCTCGTCGCTGTCCGGCGGGGAGCAGACGCGGGCAACCCTCGCCCGGCTCGTAATCGCGGCGCCGGACCTTCTGTTCCTCGACGAGCCCACCAACCACCTGGACCTGGGCGCGCTGGAGTGGCTGGAGGATCACCTTCGAAGGCGCGCCGGCTCGCTCCTCGTCGCGTCGCACGACCGGGCGTTCCTCGACGCCACGGTCAACAGGATCTGGGAGCTTCGGGATCGGAAGCTGACGGCATTCCGCGGCGACTACAGCGCCTACCACCGCCAGCGCGAGGAGCGCGACGCGTTCGCGGCAAAGTCGGCGGATACGCACGATCAGCAGATCGCGCGCGAGCGGGAGCTGGTCCAGACCTATCGAAGCCATCGAAAGATGGCGAAGATGCACGAGCACGAGGCCCGGCTCGAACGCCTCATCGAGGCGCGGAAGGAGGCGCCCAAGGCGTCGCGGAAGCTCCGGCTGCCGGGCAAGGGGCTGGTCGGGGCCGGGCCGGTTCGGTCCGGCGAGATCGTGGTGCGCATCGAGGACCTCGTGGTCGGCTACCTGTCGGACAAGCTCGTGGCCCGCGCGCCGTTCCTCGCGGCACAGCGAGGCGAACGGATCGGGATCGTCGGGCCGAACGGGGCGGGAAAGACGACGCTCCTGCGCACGATCGCAGGCGAGCTCCCGCCGCTCGACGGCGCGCTGTCGTTCGGGCATGGCGTGCAGCTCGGCTACCTCGCCCAGCTCCGGGCGGCGGCGATTCCCGGCGCAACCGTGCTGGACGCGCTGCTCGAGTCGGTGCCCGTGACCCCCGGCGAGGCGCGCGGCTACCTCGCCCGGTTCCTGTTCCGCGGCGACGACGTGCTCAAGGAAGTGCGGCTGCTGTCCGGCGGCGAGCGCTCGCGCCTGGAGCTCGCGCTCCTCGGGGTGATGCTATCGAATGTTTACCTCCTCGACGAGCCCACGAACCACCTCGACGTCGTGGCCCGCGAGGCGATCGAGACCTTCCTGATCGAGACGCCGGCGACGATGCTCGTCGTCTCGCACGACCGGCGCTTCCTGGACACCGTCTGCGAGCGACTGTGGGTCGTCGACGACGGCCTGGTCGCGCCGTTCGACGGCGGCTATCGCGCATGGCGTGCTGCCGTCTCGGACGGCTGGACGGTCGCGGCAGCCATCGAGCAGGAGTCAAAGCGCCTTCGACCGCACGCGCCCGCCCGCCGCCAGCCGAAGTCGCCGGCGCAGGGGGCTGTCACCGGCTCCAGGGCCGGCGCGGCAGGGGCCGGCACCGCCGGGTCCAGGTCTCGGGTCGGCGCGCCTGGGGTGGGCGTGGCCGGAGCCGGTGGGATGGGCGCGGGCTCGGCAGGCGCGGGCTCGGCAGGCGCCAGATCGGGCGCCCGCGCTTCGGCCGGTTCCGGCGTGCACGGCAACGGGTCCAATGGGGCTGGTCCCGCAGTGAAGGCGCCGCGTGGGCCCAAGCTGTCGAAGGACGCCTACCGCCGGCAGCGCGACGCCGTCGACGCCGAGCTCACGCGGCTCGGCCTCCGCAAGAACCACCTCGAGCTTCAGCTGTCGCGGCCTGCCGTCCAGGCGAACTTCATCGAGCTGCGCCGCGTCTCTAGCGAGCTTGCCGATGTCGAGGTTGCCCTCGCCTCCACGGAGGATGCGTGGCTCGCGCTCGAGGAACGCGCCCCTTGAGCGACAGGGCGGATCCGCGTCTCGAGCCGGAGATATCCCACGGCCTCTCGGCGGGTCAGCGGGGCCGAATGATCCGGATCGGCCTTACCGGCCCGATCGGCTGCGGCAAGTCCACGGTCGCCGGCTGGCTTGCCGACCTTGGCGCGCGCGTGATCGACGCGGATCAGGTGGCCCGCGGCGTCACGCCGCCCGGCAGTCCCGGGCTTGCCGCCGTCGTCGAGGCTTTCGGTGACGGAATCCTTCGGGCCGATGGAACCCTCGATCGAGCGGCCCTGGCGCGCATCGTGTTCGCCGATCCGGTGGCCCTCAGGCGACTCGAGGCGATCATCCACCCCGCGGTTCGCCCACCGATCCTGGAGCAGATCGCCGGCGCCGAGCGCGAAGGCGCCGTGGCGGTCGTCGTCGAGGCAATCAAGCTCGTCGATGGTGGCCTGGCCGCGCTCTGCGACGAGGTCTGGCTCATCACCTGCGAGCCCGCTGAGCAGCGCGGGCGGCTCATCGAGCGCGCTCGAGCGCGTATGGCCGGCCGAGATCCCGACCGCGCGGACGTCGCCGCCGACGCTGACCTCCGCGCAGCCGATCACATCGAGGCCCGGCTCGAGGCAGACGCGGAAGCGCGAATCGCTGCGCAGGCTGACCTCGTCGCTCGACTCCGCCCCCATGCCACCCGCATCATCGACACCACCGGAACGATTGCCGAATCTCGCTCCCGTGTCCTCGCTGCCTGGAGGGCCGCGACGCAGTCCCCGCCGCCGCTCGAGCCGGGGTTACGAGGCGGCGGGTGAGGCGGGAGCGGGCGTGACCGGCGGTGCGGTTGGCGGCGGGGTGGGCGTCTGGAGCGGGGGCTGCGGCGGGATGGTGGCGCTCGGCGCCGGGTAGATGGCCGGGAAGGGCAGCCCGTACTTCTCGATGATGCGGTTCGTGGTCGCGCCGAGCGGGCTCACGTCGACGAAGCGGACATCCTGGTCCGGTCGGAGTGCGGCGCTGAACGTGACCGTGCCGGCCGCGAGCAGGTGGTTGATCTCCTCGGCGACCGCGAGGGACGTCCGCAGGATGTACTGCGAGCCGGCGCGGCCCAGGATGACCATGTCCTGGTAGGTGATCTTGGTCACCATGTCGGAGTAGTAGATGCCGATCGGCTCATTCGTGACGGGCACCGAGATCGTCGCGCTCATGAAGATGTCGATCGTCTGGCCGGCGACCAGCAGGCCCGCTACCGCTCGGTCGTCGGGGATGATGATCGAGATCGCGCGCCAGGCGGGGGAGTCCGGGGCGATCGTTTCGTCTGGCCCCAGGATGGAGAAGCCGGACTGGCCGGACGCGGACGCGATCATCGTGGAGTAGATCGGCTGGCCGATCGCGACGGGCACCGCCAGCACCTTGCCGGCTAGTGTTGCGGGGTCCGTGACGATTCCCACCTGCGTGGCGGCATCGAGCGGCACCTCGCGCACGATGAGGGCGCCGGGCTGGATGGGCGTTCGGGCGGGAATGACCTGTGCCGCGACGACGATCGAGACCAGCTCGAGGTCGCCCTGGCCCGCCGACTGCTGGGCCTGGTTGATCAGGTAGAACGACGTGGCGCCGGCGACGACCGCCAGCACGACGCCAACGATGATCACGAACTTGCCCCGGCGATTGCTGTCCTTGTACTCCATCTCCATCGAGGTCGAGCGTGCCTCCCGGGCATGTGTCTTGGGCGGATGAGTGCGGATCGCAGGCGCTTGCGCCCGATCGGCCACGGTCTGGTGGCGTTCGTAAGTGTCAGGAGGGGAGTACCAGCGTCGATATGGGCGGGTGGTACCAAAACGCACCGCCATCGGTCCGGCCCGGGCAGCCCACGACGACGAACGCACGTTCGATTTCGAACGAGGAATGGTAGGATTCGGACGTGCCCGATTTCCGTTTCGTCGCCCCATTCGAGCCCACCGGGGACCAGCCGCAGGCCATCGAACGCCTGACCGAGGGCCTCCGGAAGGGCCTCAATCACCAGGTGCTGCTCGGCGCGACCGGGACCGGCAAGACCTTGAGCATCGCCAAGACCATCGAGGCCGCCAACCGGCCGACGCTCGTGCTCGCCCACAACAAGACCCTCGCCGCGCAGTTGTACGCGGAGTTCCGCGACTTCTTCCCGGACAACGCCGTCGAGTACTTCGTCAGCTACTTCGACTACTACCAGCCCGAGGCGTACCTGCCTCGGAGCGACACGTACATCGAGAAGGATTCGAGCCGGAACGACGAGATCGACCGGCTGCGCCACGCTGCGACCCACTCGCTCTTCGAGCGGCGGGACGTGATCGTCGTCGCGTCGGTAAGCTGCATCTACGGCATTGGCGCGCCGGTCGACTACGGCGCGACGGTCCTCAAGCTCCGGACCGGCGGATCGTACCGGCGCGACAGCGTGCTCCGGCACCTGGTCGACCTCCAGTACCAGCGCAACGACGCGGATCTCGCCCGCGCGCGGTTCCGGGTGCGCGGCGACACCCTCGAGTTCCGGCCGGCATCGGAGGAGCGGATCGTCCGCGTCGAGTTCTTCGGCGATGAGATCGAGCGGATCACGGAGGTGGACCCGCTGACTGGCGAGCTGCTCGCGGAGCGGAAGGACGTGAACGTCTACCCCGCGTCGCACTACGTGACCCCGAACGACAAGCTGAAGGCGGCGATCATCGACATCGAGGCCGAGATGGAGGAGCGCGTCGGTCAGCTCGACAGCGAGGGTCGGGAGCTGGAGGGCGCGCGGCTGCGGCAGCGGACGACG
>DATKBR010000021.1:0-3024 GCA_035513775.1 Candidatus Limnocylindria bacterium | reverse complement strand
GGGGCCGTGCCCGGATCACCGGGCTCAACGTGCCGCTGCGCTTCCCCGATTTCGAGGTGGCGCCCGGTGACCTGCTCGTCGCCGATGCCACCGGCGTCGTCATCCTGCCGGTTGGCCGGCTGGCCGAGCTTCTCCCGCTCGCCGAAGCGCGCGCTGCCTCCGACGCCGCGCAGGCGGCGGAGCTGGCCGCGGAGCGGCCGCGTCAGACGTAGGTCGGCAGCGCGTCGAGGCTGGTCGAGACGAAGAGCTCCTCCGGCGGGAATGGCTCCGGCACGAAGCCCTGCTCGTGCGCGTACCGGATCAGCGTCTCGAGCGTCGACCGGTTGCGCGGGAACTCGTAGGCCCACGGGTCGGTGCCCAGGACCGCCTCCTGCTCCTCGAGGGCTTCTCGGAGCCAGGCCAGGCTCACGCGTCGCGGATCCCGCAGCGCCTCGAACGCCTGGTCCTTGGAGCGACGGAAGGCCTCGAGGACCTCGCGGGCCAGCCAGGGCATCTCCTCGACGAGCTCGCGTCGGATGACGACGGCGTGCATGATCGGGAAGATCCCGGTGCGCCGGTGGTAGTCGATCTCCGCCGCCTTGGAATCTGGGAAGAGGCGGCGTACGTCCTGCTGGCGGGGCGCCTGCGGGTAGATCAGCGCATCGAGCCGGCCTGCGCGCAGCTCCTCGACGACCGTCGTCCTCGGATCCACCCGGCGGATTTGATATGGCTCCGTGTCCGTCGCCGGCACGTCCTCGGGATCCTGCGTGACCCACTCGATCGAGCGCAGATCGACACCGTGGTCGTCCTGCAGGATTCCCCGTGCCCAGAGCCCGGCGGTCGTCTGCCACGTACGCAGCCCGATGCGGCGTCCGTTGAGCTGCTCCGGCGACTCGATCCGAGATGCCGGTCCGACGAAGATGAACCCGTGCCGGAACCGCCGGTGCGGGAAGGCTGGAACCGCCACCAGGCTTCGATCGCCGGCTCCGATCATCGCCAGGTACGTCGCCATCGACAGTTCGCAGATGTCGAATTCGCGATGGACCGCCATTCGAGCGTGGCGCTCCGGCGACGGCAGCGTCAGGACCGTGAGATCCACGCCCCGTGGACGAGCCCGTCCGTCGGCCAACGCTCGGTTGATGTCGTAGTCGCCACACGCCAGGGTCAGAGCGGATCGGTGGGCGGTCATCGGGCTTATCCTGCCACCCCGATGAGGGCGGTACCGGCGAAGACGAGGATGGCCGGGATCACGACCCGAGAGGTGATCGCCTCCAGCCGCCTCGCCAGCAGCGCGGCGATCACTACGGTGAGCACGATCTCCGAGCCGGCCACCACGGACACGTGCGAGACCGGCGCGAAGGCGAGGGCGGAGAAGAAGCTCATCTGACCGATGGCGCCGGCGGCGCCGGCCGCCCAGAACCAGGGGCGGTACGACGTGACAGACCGGTGGAGCTCCGCCCTCGCCCGACCACGGACGGCGGCCGTTAGCAGATACGTCGCAAGCGCCGTCAGGGCGCCGATCGAGGCGCCGAGCAGTGCATCCGGCATGAAGTCCATCCCGACCTTGCGGAACGCGTGACCCGAGCCGAATGCCAGCGCCGCTGCGGCGCCGAGCGTCACCCCGACGACGATCTGGCGTCGCGCGGGCTCGGCGATCGCGGCGACCGTTCGGTCGGCCATCAACCGGGTCCGATCCCACCAGCCGGCCGCGGCGAGCGCCTCCGACTCGATGGCCTCGTCGACGGGATCCTCCTCCGCGGTGCGCGGCTTCCGCGCTCCCCGGAGCGATTCCATGATGAGGAGAAAGAGACCGGCGATGATGAGGCCAACGCCGGCCGCGGCCATGGCGCTCAGGCGCTCGCCAAGGAAGGCGAGGGCGATCGCCACCGTCACCAGCGGGGTTGCGTTCTTGATCGCGGCGCCCCGGGCCGCGCCGATGTGCCGGATCGCGCCGAAGAGCGCGTTCCTGCCGAAGAACGTCGCGCTCAGGCCAGCGGCGACGAACCAGGCCCCGCCCACGACGCTCAGCTCACGGACGCCGCCCAACGTGGTCGTGACCACGAGGACGGCGGCGATGACGGCGATGTTCACGAGGAGCGTGGTGAGTAGCCCGTTGTCCTCGTCACCGGGGCGCACGCCGTTGCGCATGAAGACGTTCATGAACGAGAACGCCAACGCTCCGACGAGCGCCAGGATCACGCCCATCAGTCGACCGGTGCGGCCGCGCCGTGCATGCGTCGAACTCCCTGGGTCGGCTGCCCTATCAGCCGCATCGCTCGCCTCCGGGTCGTGTCATCGGTGGGCGCACACCACGTCGACCAGCGCCGGCTGACGCCGGTCGAGCACGATCTCCGCCGCGCGACGCACGGCCGGCTCGATCTCGTCGGGATCGGTCACCGGGCCCCACGCCTGCCAGCCCATGGAACGGGCCATCGCTGCGAAGTCTGGGGCCGGCTCGCTGATGCCCACGCCGGCGTCGACGCGCTCCAGCGACCGCTTGCGGTGCCGAGCCACGTCGATCTGGTGGTTCCAGTCGTTGTAGTAGGCGCGGTTGTTGAACATCACCACGAGCAACGGGATGCGGTGCGCGGCGGCGGTCCAGAGTGCGCCCGGGTCGTAGAGGAGGTCGCCATCGGGCTGGAGGTCGACGATCAGGCGGTCGGTCTCGCGGTGCGCCAGCGCGACCCCGAGGCTGATCCCGATCTGCGTGGCCGTGCCGAGGCTCACTCCCGGATGCCGGTACGGGCGGTCGAAGTCCCACAGGCGGGTGGCCCAGTCGGCCGTGCCGGAGGTGAGGACCCAGTCCGTATCCCGGATGGCGTCCCACACGGATGCCACGAGACGGGGCGGCGCCACGGGTCGCTCGCCGGCACGCGTGGCCGCGCTCAGGCGCCAGCCCTCGAGCGTCGCGTCGTGGAGGGCCGAGACCCGCGCGCGCCACGGCCGGCGGTCGGCGCCGACACCTTCGGCGAGAAGGGTTCGACAGCGTTCGACGAGCGCCGGAAGCGCGATCCGTGTGTCGGCGAGGATCGGCAGGTCGATCTC
>DATKBR010000020.1:0-17153 GCA_035513775.1 Candidatus Limnocylindria bacterium | reverse complement strand
GAGGGCCTTGTTCAGCGCAGCACCGAAGTTGCGCTCGATGGCCATTACCTCGCCGGTCGCCTTCATCTGCGAGCCCAGGCCGCGTTCGGCACCAGGGAACTTGTCGAACGGGAAGCGCGGCAGCTTGACCACCACGTAGTCAAGCGCGGGCTCGAACGCGGCCACCGTCGTGCCCGTGATCACGTTCGGGATCTCCGCGAGCCGCCGCCCGATCGCGATCTGCGCGGCGACCCGCGCGATCGGGTAGCCGGTCGCCTTCGACGCGAGCGCGCTGGATCGCGACACCCGCGGGTTGACCTCGATCACCGCGTACTCGGTGGAGTCGGGCGAGAGCGCGAACTGGACGTTGCAGCCGCCCTCGACGCCCAGCGCGCGGATGATCGCCAGCGAGGCGCTGCGCAGGCGCTGGTGGACCTGGTCGCTGAGCGTCTGTACAGGCGCGACGACGATCGAATCGCCCGTGTGGACGCCGAGCGGGTCGACGTTCTCCATCGAGCACACCGCGATGCACGTGTCGTCGGCGTCGCGCATCACCTCATACTCGATCTCCTGCCAGCCGACGAGGCAGCGCTCGATCATCACCTGGCCGATCGGGCTGGCCCGCAGCCCGGCGCGCACCCGCTCGCGGTACGCCGGCTCGGTCTCGACGATGCCGCCACCCGTCCCACCGAGCGTGAATGCCGGCCGGATGATCGCCGGCAGGCCGATCTCCGCAAGGGCGGCATCGGCCGAAGCCTCGCGAGTGGCGGGCGAGTCGCCGTCGATGATCGCGGACGGCGCGTACGGCTGGCCAATCCGGTCGAGCAGGTCGCGGAATGCCTCGCGGTCCTCGGCCATCCGGATCGCCTCGAGCGGCGTGCCCAGCAACTTCACGTTCCAGCGCTCCAGGACGCCGGCCTTGGCGAGATCCATCGCGAGGTTGAGCGCGGTCTGGCCGCCGAGCCCGGCGAGCAGGCCCTCTGGTCGCTCGCGGGCAATGACCGCCTCGATGGCGGGCACGGTCAAGGGCTCGAGGTAGATCGCGTCGGCGACCTCGGGGTCGGTCATGATCGTCGCCGGGTTGCTGTTGACGAGGATCGTCCGAACCCCTTCGGCTCGGAGCGCGCGACAGGCTTGCGTGCCGGCGTAGTCGAACTCGGCCGCCTGCCCGATGACGACGGGCCCCGAACCGATGATCAGAACGGATGCCGGCCGACCCTGCATCACCCTGCGCCCCCGGCCGGCGCCAGGCTGTCGAGGACCTGGCGGGCCTCGCGGCGGCTCCGGATCCGGATGACCTGCGTCGTCGCCGGAAGCTTCGCCGGGCGGGCCAGCACGACCGGCCGGTGCGTCTCCGGGTAGCGCAGGATCCACAACAGGAACCTGGCGTCGATGCGCTCTCGCAGGCCCGCCACCATGTCCGGCCGGCCGCCGGCCCGGTGGCGCCAGTGCCGCCGCAGCGCACGCCAAAAGCACACGAGCCGGGGCAGGTCGAGGAAGATCACGGTGTCGGCCACCACGAGCCGCGACTCCATCGTCGAGCCGTAGTTGCCATCGATGATCCAGCGCTCGGGTTCGAGCAGATCAGCGTGGACTTCCTGCCACTCGTCCTCGGGCATCTCCGCCCAGCCTGGCTTCCAGTACAGCCGATCGAGGTGGATGACCGGCAGCGCCGTCCGCTCGCCGAGCTCACGGGCGAATGCCAACTTCCCGGAGCCGCCGCTGCCGATTACGGCCACTCGCTTCACGAGGCAGGGAGCGCCGCGACGAACCGGTCGAACACAGCGAGCGCATCGAGCGGGCCGGGAGCGCCCTCCGGGTGGTACTGGACCGTCTCGATCGGGAGCTCCCGGTGGCGCAGGCCCTCGACCGACCCGTCGTTGAGGTTGACCTGGCTCACGTGGAACCCGGCCGCCGGCGGGAGCGACCCCCCCATCACCTGGACCTCGTGGTTCTGGGCGGTGACCTGGACGAAGCCGGTGTCGACGTCGCGGACGGGGTGATTCGCGCCGTGGTGCCCGAAGCGCAGGCGCCGCGTCTCCGCCCCCGCTGCGCGGCCCACGATCTGGTGGCCGAGGCAGATCCCGAGCAAAGGCCGCCCGTCGTCGATGATCGCCCGGGCGAGCGCCACGGGACCCGCGAGTCGCGCCGGATCGCCGGGGCCGGGCGAGAGCACCACGCCCGCGACGTCGGCGGCGAGCACCTCATCGACGCCCGCCGTGTGCGGCAGGATGCGCACCCGGACCCCACGCCGGCGCAGGCTCCGAACGATGTTGGCCTTGAGCCCGTAGTCGACGATGGCGACGAGCGGTCCGTCCTCCCCGGTGCCGATCTCGGCGACGGCGGCGGGCGAGACCTCGGCGACGAAGTCCTGGTCCTCCCACCGCGGCACGGCCCGCGCCCGTTCGCCGGCCGCGGCGCTATCGAGCGCGCCCGGTTCGAGGATCACCCCGCGCAAGCACCCGTTCGCGCGCAGATGGCGCGCCAGCGCACGCGTATCCACCCCCGCGATCGCGGGAATGCCGTGGTCGCGCAGGAGGCGGGCGAGCTGGCTGGCGTCCTCCAGCACCGCGGCCGTCGCGTTCGCCACGACGAGGCCCCGCAGCCACGGCCGGGTCGACTGGTCGTCGGCGACGAGGCGGCCGTAGTTCCCGATCAGCGGGTACGTCATCACGACGACCTGGCCTGCGTACGACGGGTCCGTGCAGACCTCCTGGTACCCGGTCTGGCTCGTGTTGACCACGAGGTCGCCACCACCGGCTACCGGCGCGCCGAAGGCGACGCCCTCGAACGTCGAGCCGTCCTCGAGGGCCAGCAAAGCAGGCCCGAGGTCGCCGATCCGGGGATCGACGATCGCGCTCGCACGAGGTGACGGAGGTGCAGGTGGAATCGTGGAGGCCGAGGGCGCGGCGCTGCGGAACGCGGCCATCTGGCACTCCTTTCCGGCCTCACCGAACCGGTTCGCCGGCCTCACAGGACCGGCCTTCAAGGGCGACCCGAAGGGTAGCAGGCGCCGACCCGCAATGACGTTCCACCGGCTACCGTCCGGAGGTGCAGCTGACCCTCGAACGCGCCCGCCAGATCGCCGTCATGGCCCAGCAGCTGGACGCCGATCGGCCGAGCTCCATCCTCGACGTGGTCCGGCACCTGGGCTCCCTCCAGATCGACCCCACCGCCGCCGTCGCCCGAACCGAGCAGCTCGTCCTGTGGGCCCGCCTCGGCGGCTCGTTCGACCCGGCGGAACTCGAGCGGCTCCTCGCGGAGCGAAAGCTGTTCGAGCACCGGGCGTTCATCTACCCGATCGAGGACTACCCGTTGCTGCGTCCATCGATCGAGACCTGGCCGGATGGCGAGACCTCCTGGCCCCGCCGTGTCCGGGAGTGGCTCGCGATCAACGATGCGTTCGTGCAGTACATGCTCGCGGAGTTTCGGGATCGCGGCCCACTCCGCTCGCGAGATCTCGAAGACCGCTCCGTGCAGGACTGGAAGTCGCGCGGCTGGACGCATCAGCGAAACGTGACCCAGATGCTGGAGTACCTGTCCGGCCAGGGGCGGATCGCGATCTCAGGCCGCGCGGGCAACGAGCGCCTGTGGGACCTGCCGGAGCGAGTGCTCCCGACCGACGCGCCGCGAATCACGCTCGAGGATGCGCGCCGGATCCGCGCGCGCCGAAGGCTGCGATCGATGGGCGTGATTCGGACCGGGTCCGCGGGCGACGCGGACGAGATCGGAGATCCGGGCGTCGAAGCGACGATCGAGGGCGTGCCGGGTCGATGGCGCGTCGAGCCCGAGCTCCTGGAGCGCCCGTTCGCAGGGCGGACGGCGCTGCTCTCGCCGTTCGATCGGCTCGTCTACGACCGTCTCGTGACGGAGGCGCTGTTCGACTTCGAGTACCGGCTCGAGATCTACGTGCCGGTTCCGAAGCGCCGCTGGGGCTACTACGTCCTGCCCGCGCTGCACGGCGAGCGGCTGGTAGGGCGTGTCGATGCCAGGCGGGACGAGAAAGCCGGCGTGCTGCGCGTGCCCACTCTGCACCTCCAGCCAGGCGCGACGGAGGACGATCTCGCGACGGTTCGGGCAGAGCTCGACGAGCTCGCCGCGTGGCTCCGGCTCGATCGAGTCGAGGTGGAGCGCGTCGCGCGGGCGTGAGGGCGCGGGCGTGAGCGCACAGCCGCGGGAGTACGAGCTTCACGCTCGCGTGATCCGGTTGTAACGGGGCTGTAGGCCGACCCGGGAGCGCGATCGGCCCGCTTCAGCCTCCCGTGGGGTATCCATGCTGGCGTGACGAACGACCAGCGACCGACCGAATCGACCCCGCTCCCCGCGCCGGTAACCGGCGTGGCGCGCAGCGGCCACGGCACAGGCACCGCCCTCGACGACACCCAGCTCTATGACTTTGCCGACCTCTCGCCCGTCTTGCCGGCAGCCGCCGCGCAGTCCGCGGCCGTGGCGGCTGCACAACCACTGCCACCGCAATCCGCTGTGGTCACGGGCCCCGAGGTCGCCTCCGAGCCCGAACCGCCGCGATCCCGAACCAAGTCGACGTCTCGCACGAGGCGCGTCGGCGCCCCGGTCGCCGGCCTCGCCGGATTCGCCCTGGCGGCCGGACTGGCCATCCTCATCGGCGTAGTCCTGGGAGGCGTGCCTATGCCCGACGGTGCTGCTGCCGGCGGCGAGACAGCGAGTCCCACCAAGGCTCCGCCAGCCGAGACCGCCGCCCCGGCCCCCGACAACGGCAATGACGGCGGCAATGGGGGCAGTGGCGGCAACAACGGGAACGGCAACAACGGGCGCGGCAACGGCAACGACGACGATTAGGTCGGCCGCGCGTCAGCTCGAGACGGTGGACCGCCCGATGACGCCAGCGGCGACCGTCTTGTTCGAGCGCTCGTCGACGAGGATGAACGAGCCCGTCTGCCGGTTCTCCAGGTATGGATCCACGAACAGCGGTTGGGTGACTCGCAGCCGCACCCGGCCGATCTCGTTTAGCGCGAGCGACTCCACTCCCTCGTGGCGATGGAGCGTGTTGACGTCGATCCGGTAGGCAATTTCGCGGACGAGCGCCCGCGCCCAGCGGGTCGTGTGCTTGATTGCGTACTTGGCCCCGACCGTCAGCGGTGCGCTCTCGTCCATCCAGCACACCTGCGCGTCGATCTCCTGCGCGATCGTGGGCACGTTGTGGGGCCGGCAGAGCATGTCGCCGCGGCTGATGTCGAGGTGGTCGGAGAGCGTGATCGTCACGGCCATGGGCGGGAACGCCTCGTCGACCGGGCCGTCCGCAGTCTCGATCGACTCGATCGTCGTCTCGAGCCCGCTCGGCAGGACCATGACCTTGTCGCCCGGCTTGAGCACGCCGGAGGCGACCGTCCCGGCGTAGCCGCGGTAGTCGATCACGGTGTTCGACTGGGGGCGGATGACGTACTGGACGGGGAAGCGGACGTCGACGAGGTTCCGGTCGCTCGCCACGTACAGCCGCTCGAGGTGGCGGAGCAGCGGGAGGCCGTCGTACCAGGGCATGTTCTTCGACGTCGACACGACGTTGTCGCCGAGCAGCGCCGAGACAGGGATGAACGTCAGGTCGCGGACCCGCAGCCGGGTGGCGAACTCGGTGAATTCCTCGCGGATCGACTCGAACGCGTCCTCCGACCAGTCGACCAGGTCCATCTTGTTGACGCACAGGACCAGGTGCGGCACGCCGAGCAGCGTCGCCAGGAAGGCGTGGCGACGGCTCTGCTCCGTGATCCCCTTGCGGGCATCGAGCAGGAGGAGGGCGACGTCGGCAGTCGAGGCGCCCGTGACCATGTTCCGCGTGTACTGGATGTGCCCCGGGGTGTCCGCGATGATGAACCGCCGCTTCGGCGTGGCGAAGAACCGGTAGGCGACGTCGATGGTGATGCCCTGCTCGCGCTCGGCGCGGAGCCCGTCGGTGAGCAGCGCAAGGTCCGTGTAGTCGTGGCCGCGCTCCTTCGAGACCCGTTCCACGGCGGCCAGCTGGTCGATGAACAGCGTCTTCGAGTCGAACAGCAGGCGGCCGATGAGGGTCGACTTGCCATCGTCGACCGAGCCCGCCGTCGCGAGGCGCAGCAGGTCGCTCGTCTTCGCGCCACGAACGGCCGTCTTCGCAGCCGCCGCGACGGCGGGCTCCGTCCCGTCGCCCGGCATCACGCCACTGTGGCCGTTCTCATGTCGACGTGGCGCCAGGACTGTCGTCGAGGTATCCCCGGCACCCGTGGATGCCCGGGCACGTCGTGGTCTGGACTCCCAGGCCACACGATGAACCCATACCCGTCACTTGAAGGCCTGACAGGCCCGAGGTTGACCCGGTCCGCCCCGTCTCGATCCGCTGTCGCGTCGCATTGCGGACCCACAAGCCGCGAAGTGACGCATATGCCGTCTTGGTGTGGCCCACCAGTCCCCCGCCGCACCCCTCCAGCCGACGCGGCACCGAACCAACAATGAGCAAACCGCCTTGGCGGGACATCGCGGTGCGGCATCAGAAGTAGCCCTCGCGCTTGCGGTCTTCCATGGAGTTCTCGCTGACGCGGTCGTCGCCGCGTGTGGCGCCACGCTCCGTGATCCGCGCGGCGGCGATCTCGATGACAACGGCCTCGAGCGTGTCGGCTTCCGATTCCACGGCGGCGGTGAGGTTCGCGTCGCCGATGGTCCGGTAGCGAACCATCTTCCGAATCGCCGTCTCGCCGTCGCGGAGGGGCGTGAAGTCGTTGACCGCGTAGAGCATCCCGTCGCGCTCGATGCAGTCACGCTCCTCGGCCAGGTACATCGGCGCAATGTCGACCTCGTCCTCGGCGATGTACGTCCAGATGTCCAGCTCCGTCCAGTTCGAGAGCGGGAAGACCCGGATCGACTGCCCCGCCTGCGCGCGGCCGTTGTACAGGCTCCAGAGCTCCGGGCGCTGGTTCTTCGGATCCCACTGCCCGAACTCGTCACGGAACGAGAACACGCGCTCCTTGGCCCGCGCCTTCTCCTCGTCGCGGCGCGCGCCGCCGAACAGGGCATCAAACCGGTTCGCCTCGACGGCCTCCAGGAGCACCGGCGTCTGGATGCGGTTGCGGGAGCCGTTCGGCTCCTCGTGGACGAGCCCACGCTCGATCGCCTCGGGCACCGACGCGACGATCAGCTGGAGCCCAAGCTCCTCGACCCACCGGTCGCGGTAGTCGAGCACCTCCTGGAAGTTGAGGCCGGTGTCGACGTGCATGATCGGGAACGGGATCCGCGCCGGCGCGAAGGCCTTCCGCGCCAGGTGCAGCATCACCGTGGAGTCCTTGCCGCCCGAGAACAGCAGGCACGGCCGGGACATCTCCGCCGCAACCTCGCGGAAGATGAAGATGCTCTCCGCCTCGAGGGCACGGAGGTGCGGCAGGACGTGTGATTTCACGGGCCCCGACGGTATCATCGCCGGGCGCCGACGGTCCGACGGGCGCTTCCCGCAGGAGGTCCGCTGGTGACGCTCGAGGTGCGATCCTGACCCCGGAAGCGCGGCCGATGCCCACCCTCGACGCGTGACGCTGGACATCCCGCTCGCGATCGGCGGCCTCCTTGTCGGCGTCATCGTCGGCCTGACCGGGATGGGCGGCGGCGCGCTGATGACCCCGATGCTGGTGTTCTTCTTCAAGGTGGATCCACTGACCGCGATCTCGAGCGACCTGGTGGCGAGCTTCGTGATGAAGCCGGCGGGGGCGGCGGTGCACCTGCAGCGGAAGACGGTGAATCTCGAACTCGTCAAGTTCCTGTGCCTGGGCTCCGTGCCGGCCGCATTCCTCGGAGCCTGGGTGATCAGCCTCCAGCCCCGCGGCGCGGCGCTCGACGAGCTGCTGAAGGTGCTGCTCGGGCTCGCGCTGTTGCTGGCAGCGGGCGGCCTCGTGGCACGGGCCTTGTTCCAGATGTGGCAGAACGCGCTCCCGCTCGGCGAGGGCGCGGTCCGGTTGTCGCGGCCGGAGGTCGTCGTGAAGCCGGTCCCCACGATCCTGCTCGGCGCTGCGGCGGGCTTCGTGGTGGGGATCACCTCCGTTGGCTCCGGCTCCATCGTCATCGTGGCGCTGTTGCTCATCTACCCGGGGCTCAAGGCATCGGCGCTCGTCGGCACGGACCTGACCCAGGCCATCCCGCTCGTCGGCGCGGCCGCCCTGGGACACCTCCTCTTCGGCAGCTTCGAGTTCGGCATCACCGCCTCGCTGTTGCTGGGCGCCATTCCGGGCGCGTTCATCGGGGCGCAGATATCCAGCCGCGCCCCGGGCGGCATCATCCGCCGGGCCCTCGCGGTGCTCCTGCTGGCATCGGGCCTTCGGCTGCTGGGGCTGAGTACGGAGCTGGTCCTCGTCGTGGCCATCGCTGCACTCGTCGGCGGCAGCCTCGCCTGGATTGCCATCCGGCGGACGGTCAAGGCAGGGCGCCGGAACGCGCCCGCCGCAATCCCCGGCGCGGGTGACGGTGGGCCGCGAGGGGGCGCGGTGGTGTTCCTCACCGGCCTTTCGGGCGCCGGCAAGTCGACGATCGCCGAGGCGCTGGCAGCCGAGCTGCACGCCCGCGGGCGCGAGGTGACCGTCCTCGACGGCGACGAGCTCCGGAAGCATCTCTCAGCGGACCTGGGATTCGACCGTGCGTCCCGCGAGGCGAACGTCCAGCGCGCCGCAGAGATCGCAGCCGAGCAGGCAGGCGCGGGCAAGATCGTCGTGACTGCGCTCATCTCGCCGTTTGATCGTTCGCGCCGGCTGGCTCGGGAGCTCGTCCAGCAGCACGCGCCGTTCCTCCTCGTCTGGGTCCGGACGCCGCTCGAGGTCGCCGAATCCCGCGACCCGAAAGGCCTGTACGCGAAGGCGCGGGCCGGCAGCATTCCCGACTTCACGGGCATCGATTCGCCGTACGAGGAGCCAGAGGACGCCGACCTCGTCATCGATACGACTTCGACGCCCGTGGTCCAGGCCGTCGCGCGGATCCGCGAGGCGATCGACCGGATGCAATCGATCGAGGCGACACCTACCGACGACGAAGAGCCCGATCCCCTGACCTGAGGGCGTCGGCGCACGGCTGCCGGGGCATCCCTACCGGCCGGGCATCATCCGCCGCCACGCGCGCCGCAGCATTTCGCTCAGGAGCCGCCCCGGCGCCTGTCGCGCGATGCCCAGGCTCGGCATCTTCGCCAGGACCGGAGGCTCGACCCAGGGCCAGAGCACCGGCCGGAGCTTCCGAGGCCACGCGTTCGGATCGCCCGACCGAACGACCTCGCTCGCCTCGAGGACGCTGAGGGCGAGCCAGGCCGCGACCTCGGGCGGGACGCATTGGCCGGCCGCCTTGCCCGTCGGCGCCCTCGCGCGGACATCTGCCGTGAGGCCGAGGTTGGCGAGGGCCGGTCCCGCCAGGGACATCGTCCGCTGGCGCAGCTTCCTCGCGGCCGAGGATGTCATTCCTTCGGCCTCGAATCGTGCCTCGATCGCCCGCTGGGCGTCGAGCAGCGGACCGTCAAGGGTGACTCGGGGATCCACGATCGGAGCCCCCCGTCCTCGCGATCGACCGGCCACGGCCTCGATGACCCGGGCAACGGAGCGCCGGGCCCGCCCGAGGACCGCGCCGGCGAGCTGGTACGCCGCATAGCGCTTGAGCTCGGCTGCCTCCTTGGCGCGATCCGCACCGGCGCTTGGGCGAGTGCCGCGAGCATGACCGGCGACGACGGCCATGCCCACGGCCATCAAGGCGGCGATCTCGGGCGTGATGCACGCCTCCTCGTCTGCCGCCCTGCTGCGCTTGCTCGCGGCGTGGGCGGCGGCTCCGCTGACGACCGGCGAGAGCGTGTCGAGGTCACCGATGACCCGGATCGCACTCTCTTTGAGGTTGGCGACGATCTCCCTGGAGATGTCCCCGACCTGGTCGCGCGCCCACGCTGGCAACCGGACGCGCGGCTCGTCCGGCGGTGGGACGCGCTCCTTCATATACGCGGCCGCCCCGAAGTGCATGACCTTGTGGAACAGCGCGTTGCCGAGACCGACGTCGCGGAACACGTTGTTGAACGCGCGGACCGCCTCCACTTCCGGCCACGTCATGGAGCGGTTCATGAGGTCCTCGTCCGCGACGAGCGTCCCGGTCTCCAGGCCGAGGAGCTGCTCGAACACGCGCAGGACGTGGTCGTGGTCGTTCTCGTCGATCACCACGATCGTCATGTTCTCCAGCCCGACCTCGGCCGCCCACCGCTCCACCAGCGCGTCGTGGCGGTGGCGCCGCCAGAACGTGGGCGTCGGTCCGGGCGGCTCCTTGAGCGTCCCCTCGAGCCATGGACCCCAGCCGACCTTCAGGCTGCTCTGGACGTACTGCTGCCACTGGCTCGGCATGATCCGATCGAGTGACCGAAGCGTGACCACGACGTGGAGCCGGTCCCGCCCGAGGTCGTCGACGACGCGCTTCACGGCCGGCGGCTCGGCGTCCGCGAAGAACTCGCTGCTGACGAGGACGCGCATGTCGCCGGCGGTCCGCACCTGCCGGAGCAGCGCCTCCCACTTTCCCATCCCGGGCGAACCGGCGTCCCGGACGAACGAGGGCCGGCCGGTCACGGCGAGGACCGCGCTACCGGAGTGACGAGCGCTGCCCGCATACCGGACGCCCTGCGCCAGGGTTGCCGGGCGGTTCTGGTGGAAAGCGGCCTGCAGGCTGGACGTCCCCGTCTTCGGCGGCCCTATGTGCAGCAGCCGGACGCCCTCAGGCAGGAGGACGCCCCGGTCCAGCTCGGTCAACGAACGCCGGACCCGCCGATCAAGCCCATCCCGCCGATCAAGCCCATCCCGCCGATCACGAGCCGCGCCGTGGCAGCGGCACGCGCGAGACGAGCCCGGCGGCGAGCCGCCGCAGCAGGACAAGCCCGAGGAGTGGCGTGGAGATCCGGGCGAGCTCGAGCGGCTCTACGCGCGCCCGTGGCGGCGCCTCCAATCGGCCCACCGACCCGTCCGGCCACGCCACGTCGGCTCCGGCCGCGGCCTGCGAGCCGCGCGCCAGCCCGCTGGCGAGGACGATGCCCATCGCGGTCTGCGCCCCGATGTCGGCCCACGCTGCGTCGGCGGTGATGCCCCCGTCCGTCGACGCCGCCGCCGTCGGAGCGGCCAGGGACTCCAGGTCGCCGATCACGCGAACCCCTGATCTGGCAATACCGTCAACGATCTCGCGGGCGACAGCATCCGCCCGCTCAAGCGCCCATGCCGGCGTCTCGATCCGCGGTTCGTTCGCGCCCGGCACGCGACGCTTCAGATGCTCGGCCGCACCGAAGCGCATGACCTTCGTGTGGAGCATCGTCCCGAGGCCTTCGGCGCGGTACGCGAGGTTGAATGCTCGGACGGTCTCGATCTCGGGCAGCCTGAGCGAGCGGTTCGAGAGGTCGTTCTCGGGCACGAGAGTCCCGTCGAGCAAGCCCGTCAGGGATTCGAACAGGCGCAGCGGCCGGTCGCGGTCGGCCTCGTCCGCGACGATCACGCTCACGTTCGACGGCCCGGCGACGGCAGCCCAGCGCTTCACGAGCGCATCGTGCCGGTGGCGGACCCAGAAGCTCGGCGAAATCGAGCCCGGGGACTGGTTGAGCATGGCATCGAGCCACGTCTCGTAGGCGAGGGTCATCCCTCCCTGGACGTACTGCTGCCATTGCGACGGCAGGATGCTCGCGAGCGGCCGTAGCGTGACGACGACGTGTACCCGATCCCCACCCAGGTCCGCGATGACCGTTCGAATGCCGTCGTCGTCGGCGTCCGCGAAGCCCTCGCTGCTGATGACGACCCGCTTTCCGGCGGCGCCCTCAACCTCGCGCACGAGATCGCGCCACCGGCGGCGCGACGGGGTCTTGCCGTCGGCATACGGAGACGGCTTCCCGGTGATCGCGTGCGCCGCCTGCATCGGCTGGCGATTCGGGCCCGCATAGTGGACGCCCTGCGCCGCCGCCTCGCGACGCGCAACGTGAAAGGCGCTCTGAAGGGACGTAGTGCCCGTCTTGTGGGGCCCGATATGAAGCAACCGAGCACCATCGGGCAGGAGGAGGCTGCCATTGCCTGCGTTCACTGAGTCTCCTCGAGCTCGTGCACGCGACGCCCGTCGTGCTGCCCGGTCGCCAAGTCTAGCCGCCGGACCCGTCGCATCTCGAGTCACGCGGCTCCGTTGCGTCGTCGGCCCAGCAGCAGGACCCGGCCCGCAGACGCGCGCCAGGCGCGTCCGGCGATGGCTCCCAACAGCCTGTCCGTCGGGACCCGCGTGACCTCGGCCGGCTCCGCGCGCCTGAACCGGCCCTTGCTGATCGCCGCCGATCGAACTGCGCCGGTCGCCTCGAGCAGGGCCATCCCAAGCGAGCCAACGACGTCCGGCGGGATGCCGGCCAGCGGCTCCGGCTCGGAGCTGGGCGGCGACACTCCTTCGAGGAGGCGGTCCAGGTCGCCGATGACCGCTACCCCGGAGGCGCGCACGTTATCGACGATCTCGCGCTGGATCGCGATCACCTCGGGGTACGCCCAGCCGGGCAGCACGACGGCCTGCTCGTCCTTTGGTGGCTCGCGACGCTTCATGAGCTGCGCGGCCCCGTAGCGCATGGTCCGTGTGTGCAGATCGCCCGGCAGATTCCGCGCCTGGAACGCCACGTTGAATGCCCGGACCGCCTCTGCCTCGGCGAGGCTGAGGGATCGGTTCATGAGATCGCGCTCGGCGACGAGCGTGCCGGCCCGCAGGCCCAGGAGGGCCTCGAAAGCGCGCATGACTGCGCCGTGATCGCGGTCGTCGACCAACACCGCGGTCATCCGCTCTGTACCGACGACAGCGGCCCAGCGCTCGATGAGCCGGTCGTGGCGCTCGAGCTTCCAGAACGGTCGCGTCGGGTTGTCCAGGACCCAGCGCACCCACTCCTCGAAGGGCATGACCATGCCCATCTGGACGTTCTGCTGCCACATCGAGGGCATGACCCGGACGAGCGAGCGCAGGGTGACGACGACGTGGATTCGATTCGGGTCCAGGTCGTCAACGATGCGGCGAATCGCATCCCCCTCCGCCCAGGCCAGGAACTCGCTGCTGATGATCGCCCGCGGCTCGCGCACTCGCTTGATGTCGTGGACGAGCTCGCGCCATCTGCTCATCGGAGGCGCCTTGTCGGCCGAGTACGCCGACGGCTGCCCGGTGACCGCGCGGGCGCCTGCCGAAGGGTTCCGCGACCGGCCCGCGTGGCCAACACCCTGCTCGCGCAGGTTAGGGCGCGCGCTCCAGAGGGCGTTCTGGACGGCCGTCGTGCCGGTCTTGTGCGGCCCGATGTGGACGAGCCGCACGCCTTCCGGCAGTGGCAGGTTGCGGCCGGCGTCGGGCGCCGAGGCAGTTGCGGGCGTCTTCGGGGCGTCTACGTTCTCTGTCACAGCGCTCCTCTCTCAGGGCTGGCGGGCGCCGGCTGCTGCCGGGAGATCGCAGCCGCGACCCGACGCGGGACGGCGGCGATCAGGCGGTTGAGGATGACGATGGCGATATCGACGCTGGGCACGCGGGCCACCTCCAGCGTCTCGATGCGGGCCCGGGCCGGCGGCACGCGATGGCCGGGTGCACCAGCCAGGAGCAGCCCGCTGTACCGGATGACGCCGACGACCAAGGCGGCGCCGACCGCGGACCAGGATGCGGCGTCGGATTGGGTGGCGCGTCGGTCCTGGCGCAGCAACTCCGGCGTGACCCCTTCGCGTTCGACCCGATCGTAGACGTTTCGGGCCAGGCCTTCCGCCGCAACGGCATCCCGGAAACTGGCGACCGCGGCGGACTCGGCCGACGTGAGGTCGCGCTCCGGCGGCGCCGCTAGGTCGGGGGTGCTCTCGCGCCTGCGACGGATTGCCCGGCGCCGGACGCGGAGCGCATTGGTTGCACGCTGGGAGACGACGCGCCGGAGGCGCTCGGTGGACAGTGGCGCGAGGATGGTCGCCGGCGAGTCGCCCGAGCGCCGGCCGCGAGCCAGCCCGGTGGCGGTGAGCGCGCCGACCCCGGCCGAGGCGATCAGGTCGGGCCAGTCGACGCTCGACTCGCCGGCGGTCGCTGCGCGCGATGGAGCAGCCGGAGACGGCTTAACGAGCGTGCCCAGGTCGCCCAGCACGCCAACGCCGGAACGCTCGATGCCCGCGACGATCTCGGCCGCTGTCTCCGCCGCTCGCTCCAGCGCCCACGCCGGTGTCTCGATGCGCGGCTCACCCACGCCCGGCTCGCGCAGCCGCAGGGTGGCGGCGGCCCCGTACAGCCCAAGGTTGAGGCGGAGGTTTGAGTCGACGGACTCGGCCACGAGCGCGGTGTTCACGGCGAGCATCAGCTCGGCCTCGGGTGCGGTGAACGACCGGTTGGCACGATCCGGCTCGGGGACGAGCGCACCGTTGGGCAGCCCCACGAGTCGCTCGAAACCGCGCAGCACCGCCCCGCGATCGACCTCGTCGACCACGACGACGCTGACCCGCTCCATGCCGACGACCTCCGCCCAGCGCGCCACGAGCCGGTCGTGGCGGTGCCGGCCCCAGAACGTCGTGGCTGGGGCGGAGTCTGGCCGGCCGAAGACCGCGTCGAGCCATGGCTCGTAGGCGAGGGTCAGGCCCGCCGCCACGTGCTGCTGCCATTGCGACGGCAGGAGCCGGGCGAGCGACCGGACCGTCACCGCGACGTGTACGCGGGCCGGGTCGAGGTCGCCGACGACTCGCCGAATCGCCGCGTCGTCGGCTTCGGAGAACCATTCGCTGCTGAGCACGACGCGCTCGGCCGGGTGTCGCGCGATCTCGGCGACGAGCGCACGCCAGCGCTCGCCGGAGTTCGCCCGTCGACCGCTGTCCACCCGCGACTCGACGGCCGCCTGGACTGCGATGACCGGGTGCCGGTCGGGGCCGGCGTAGTGGACGCCGTGGGCGGCAAGCACGCGCCGCGCGAGGTGGAACGCACTCTGGACGCTCGTCGTGCCGGTCTTGTGCGGGCCGATGTGGACCAGGCACGCCCCGGCCGGCAGTAGGGCTACCGGCGAAGCGGGCCTATCGGCGGCGGCGACTGCGATTGCTTCCACCTCCCGGAGGGAGTCTAGCCGGGGTCCTCCGCTCGCTCTGCGGCGCCGGACGGCAGCGGCGAGGTCGCTGGACCGGGGAGGTACCCTGAGAGCGAGGGCGTCACCTCGCGTCGGTCGCGCACGAGGGGGTGGTGAGCCTGGAAGGACTTGAACCTTCAACCCGCTGATTAAGAGTCAGCTGCTCTGCCATTGAGCTACAGGCCCATCGCATTCCCGATCAGTTAGAGCATCTAACTGTCGAAATCGCCGGTTGGTACTTGACCGCTATGCTCTAAGAGCACATGATTACGGTCTGGGTGATAGCCCGCAATCAGGAGTCTCGACATGGCGAAAGCACCAGCCGGCGTCCCTGAGGATACCGCACAAGCGGACGTGCTCCCCAACCTGGCGAGCTTCGGCCGCCACCTGCGCGCGGCCAACAAGTCGCCCCTGACCATCAAGTCCTACACCGAGGCGATCCGTCAGCTGGACGCCTTCCTTGCCGCGCGCGGGATGCCCCGAGCCGTGGCAGTCGTCCGCCGCGAGCACCTGGAGACGTTCATCGAGGACCAGCTGGCCCGGCTGCGCCCGGCCTCCGCGGCGAACCGCTACCGCAGCCTCCAGCAGTTCTTCCGCTGGCTCGTTGACGAGGGCGAGATCCGGGATACGCCGATGGCGAAGATGAAGCCGCCAACGGTGCCGGACGAGCCGCCGACCGTCCTGACCGACGCCGACCTCGCCGGGCTCTGGAAGGTGACCGCCGGGACCACCTTTGACGAGCGCCGCGACCGGGCGATCCTTCGCCTTCTCCTCGACTCGGGCATCCGTCGCGCCGAGCTCGCCGGGCTCCGGCTCGAGGACGTCGACAGGGACCAGGACGTGGTGCTCGTCATGGGCAAGGGCCGACGCCCGCGCACGGTGCCGTATGACCGCGAGACGGCCCGCGACCTCGATCGCTACATCGACCGGGCCCGCAAGGCGCACCCGCACGCTGACGAGCCGTGGCTGTGGCTCGGCAAGAAAGGTCGGCTGACCGAGACGGGCATCGCGCAGCTGCTCCGGCGACGTGGCCGCGAGGCCGGGCTCGCCGGGCTCCACCCGCACCTGTTCCGGCACACCTTCGCCCATCGCGAGCTGGCCCGCGGGATGCAGGAGACGGACCTCATGCGGATCGCCGGCTGGCGCAGCCGGCAGATGGTCGCCCGCTACGGCGCCAGCGCCGGGCATGAGCGGGCCATCGCGGCCTACCGGACCCTGCGGGACCGCGACCGATGACCGCCGACGATCCGATCCTGGCCGACCTGAGAGCGCGTCTCGCCGCGCTCGACGAGCTCGAGAACGGCCCGCACGCCGAAGTTCCCGTCATCCGTCAGGACATCGTGCGTCTCCGACGCTGGATCGAGACGTTGATCGAGGAGCACGCTCGGGGGCCGGAGGCCTTCGCTCGGGCCCTTGATGAGAACCGCCCGGCGATGTCGCGGGCTCTTGGTGGTGGTGGCGACGCCTTCCTTGCGGCCCGGAAGCACCTAGTTGTGCTTCCTGATGACGACCACCCCGAAGAGGTTTGGATTCGCTGGGACACCGTACCTGTTGACCTGCGAGGCGACGTGGTATCGCTCGCGTCGTACTTCCGAGATGTGATCTCCGGGCGAAAAATCGGGAGGCCGAAAAAGGGACCCCTTTCCTGACCCCTGCTCGGCGGTAGTGCAATGCACCCGTGGCCCTCACCGCCGAGCAACGCAGCCTCCGCAGCCGGATCGCCGCCTACGCGGCGAACGCTAGGCACGACGGTCGCGCGATCACGGCGCAGGCTCGGGCGACGTACCGCGAATCGTTCCTGACGGGCCATTCCTGCCGGGTCTGCCCGGCGACGGCGCTCCCGTCCGATCTCTCGACCACGGAGCGGGCCCGTCGCGGGGAGATGCTGCGCCGGGCCCACTACGCCCGGCTCGCGCTGAAGAGCTCCCGCGTTCGATCCAAGAGAAGGGCCGGCCCCGATCGAACCGGGCCGGCCCATGCCATGGAGGGCAGCTCCGATGCCCAGCCCACGACCGGCTGACGATACCACCCGCCCCCGGGCCGAGAACCTCGACGTGGATACGGTCCTCCTGGCGGCCCACGGCCTGCGGCATGGCCCGGTCTGCGGCGAGCGAATCGCCTGCCC
>DATKBR010000019.1:0-13030 GCA_035513775.1 Candidatus Limnocylindria bacterium | reverse complement strand
ACGCAAGCGCCCTGCAGTGGCTCGAGGCGACGCCGGAGGAGCTGCTGTACCTCAGCGTCATCACGCTGGCTGAGATCAGACGGGGCATCGAACGCCTGGACGACGACCATCCTCGGCGTGGAGCGCTGCAGACTTGGCTCGAGCACGATCTGCGGCTGCGCTTCGCAAGCAGGTTGCTGCCCTTTGACGAGGCGGTCGCCCTTCGCTGGGGGCACATCGAGGGCTGGGCAGAGCGCCACGGCAAGGCGCTGGCCACCATCGACGCCCAACTCGCCGCGACGGCTCTTCACCACGGCCTGACCCTGGTCACGCGCAACACGCCGGACTACCGCCCGAGTGGCGTGCCGATCTTCAATCCGTGGTCGCCCGGGTGATCGTCAAATCACACTATCAAGCCATGGTGTGCATGCCCGACCTGCGCCACTCCGTAGGCCGATCTCCTCATGACGCGCTCCCGACCGAGTGTGGAGTACGGAGGCCCAGACTTGTCCAGATCGTCGACGTGTCCGACACAGCTCCGAAAGCCGCGTTCGTTTCTCCTGCCCGCGTTGCGCCCGCAATGCCTCTGCGTCGAATCCCCCGGAGCCGCATGCGCCGTGCCACAGACCGCCATACCGCAGGAGTAGGCTGTTCGCGAGGCCGGGCGGCTCGGCGCCGTCGAGTTCGGCCATGCGCGAGGACAGCGGCCTTCTCGGGTACGGCTCGCTGCTCAGCCCATGCCGGCGGGTCGCCGGGAAGTCGGCCGCAGCGCCGTCGAGGTAGCGGGCTTCGACACGATCTCGTGCGGTCTCTAGGGTGGGGAGCTCGGCCACCCGGCGAATGAGAAGGTCTCGATGGCATCGGCTCGGCGCCCGTATGATCGCTCGCAGGTGAGATCGATCCAACCTCGGCGGGACCGGCCGATCCGGGTGCGCGCGCCGGTTCGCGCCCCGGCTCGCGAGCCGGTTCGCCGGCCGCCCGGCCTGCTCGACAACCTCGACGAGCCGATCGTCTCGGAGCTGTTCAGCGTCGAGCGTCTCGAGCAGCATGCCCGGTCGCTCGCCGCCGCCCAGGCGATCACGCAGGAGCCTCGCCGCGGACGCGCGATCCGGCCGCGCGTCGCCGAAAACGGCCGCGTCCTCCTGGCGTCCTACCGGACACTTGCCGGCGCGATCCGGGAGGAACGCTCGATCACGCCGGCAGCGGATTGGCTGGTCGACAACTTCCACATCGTCGACGAGCAGCTCCGCGAGATCCGCGACGACCTGCCGGCGAACTACTATCGCGAGCTGCCCAAGCTCGCCGCGGGGCATCTCGAAGGCTACCCGCGCGTCCTTGGTCTCGCGTGGGCCTACATCGCGCACACGGACAGCCGCTTCGACACCGATAGCCTGCGCCGCATGGTGCGCGCCTACCAGGAGGTGGAGCCGCTGAACCTCGGCGAGCTTTGGGCGGTTGCGATCAGCCTGCGGATCGTCCTCGTCGAGAACCTCCGGCGCCTTGCGGGCCGGATCGTGGGAAGTCGAGCGGCTCGGCAGCGAGCGGACGAGCTGGCCGACAGCCTGCTCGGGATCGGTGAGGACAGCCCCGAAGTCGCCGCGGCCGCCCTGTGGCGGCTCACGGACGCGACGCTGCCGACGTCCGGTCGAGTCCAGCTCTTTCAGCGCTTGCGCGACCAGGACCCGGCCGTGACGCCCGCGCTCGGCTGGCTGGAGGAGCTCCTCGCCGCGCAGGGCACGACGGCAGAGGAAACCGTCCGGATGGAGCACCAGCGGCAGGCCGCGATGAACGCGACCGTTCGGAACGTGATCACGAGCATGCGCCTGATCTCCTCGTTTGACTGGGCCCAGTTCGTCGAAAGCGTGAGCCTGGTCGACGAGGTCCTTCAGGCGCACGGCCTGTTCGCGGCCATGGACTTCGCCACGCGTGATCGCTATCGACATGCGGTTGAAGAGCTCGCGCGGGGCTCGGGGCAGACCGAACTCGAGGTCGCCCGAGGCGCGGTCATGGCGGCGGAAGGCGCCGCCGACCCCGGCGGCCCCGGCGGCCCCGGGGGCCCGACCGTTGCCGTCCAGGGAGGCGTCGTTGATCCGGGCTACTACCTGATCTCCAATGGTCGGCCGGCGTTCGAGCGCGCGCTCAACGTTCGCGTACCCCTGGCCGGGCGGCTGCGACGCGCCTATGCCGCCGCCGGCACGCCGGCCTACGTCGGCACGCTGACGCTGGTCGCGGCGCTGATCCTCGCGGTCCCGCTCGTCCTGTCGGATCGCGGCGGCGCGACCGGACCGGCCCTGCTTATCCTCGCGATCCTTGCCTTCGCGCCCGCCTCCGACCTGGCGATCGCGCTGGTCAACCGGGTCGTCACGGACGTCCTCGGCCCGATGCGGCTTCCCCGTCTCGAACTGACCGATGGGGTGCCGTCAGCCCTCCGGACGCTGGTCGTGGTGCCGACGCTCCTGACCAGTGAGGCGGAGGTCGAGGAGCAGGTGAACCGTCTCGAGATCCACTATCTCGCGAACTCCGAGGGCGATCTCAGGTTCGCCCTGTTGTCCGACTGGCTCGACGCGCCGGCCGAGAGCGTGCCGGGCGACGACGAGCTGCTCTCGACGGCCGCGGCCGCGATCGACCTTCTCAATGGGCGCCACGGCGAGGCCCCCGGCGGGGGTGCCCGCTTCCTGCTCCTCCATCGGAGGCGCCGCTGGAACGAGGCCGAAGGCCGCTGGATGGGCTGGGAGCGCAAGCGCGGCAAGCTGCACGAGCTGAACGCGCTCCTGCGGGGATCGACCGCGACGGACATCCTGACCACTGGGCGCCCCGCGTCCACACCGCCGGCCGACGTGCGCTACGTCGTCACCCTCGACGCCGACACGAAGCTGCCGCGTGGCGCCGTCGCGCGACTCGTCGGGACGATCGCCCATCCGCTCAACCGGCCCAGCCTCGACCCGGGCAGCGGATGGATCACCCACGGCTACGGGATCCTCCAGCCGAGGATCGCGCTGACCCTCCCCGCCGAGCGGGCCGGGTCGCTGTTCCAGCGGATCCACTCCGGGTCGGCCGGGATCGACCCCTACGCGTCCGCGGTGTCGGACGTCTACCAGGACCTGTTCGGCGAGGGGAGCTATACCGGCAAGGGGATCTACGACATCGATGCATTGGAGCGGGCGATGGCGGGCCGGGTGCCCGAGAACGTGCTCCTGAGCCACGACCTGTTCGAGGGCACGTTTGCCCGGGCCGGGCTCGTGACCGAGATCGAGCTGTTCGACGAGTATCCATCTCACTACCTGGAGGCCGCCGCCCGCCAGCACCGCTGGGCGCGGGGGGACTGGCAGCTGCTGCCCTGGATCCTGGGCCGCGCACGCGACGCGACGGGCCGGCGAAGCAGGAGTCGCCTCCCGGGCATCGCCCGATGGAAGATGGTCGACAACCTGCGCCGGACGCTGTCCGCTCCATTGACCGTGGCCACGCTCCTTGCGGCCTGGACGGTGCCCTCCGCCCCGGCCGGCGTGTGGACCGGGTTCGTCCTCGCCGCCATGATCATTTCCGCCGCGCTCCCGGTCGTGGCGGGCCTGCTCCCTACCCGGCGGGGCATTTCGAAGCGCAGCCACCTGCTGGCCGTCGGCGCCGACATCGTCCTCGCGGCCGCCCACGTTGCCCTCGGCCTGACCTTCCTCGCCCACCAGGCGGCGCTCATGTCGGACGCGATCGGGCGGACGCTGGCGCGCCTGTGGATCACGCGCCGCGACCTTCTCGAGTGGACCACCGCCTCGCAGACCAAGGCGAGCCTGAACCACGATCTGGCCGGGTTCTACCGGCGGATGGCCGGCGGCGTGGCCATCGCCGTCGTCGTCGGCACCCTTGTCCTCGCGCTCAAGCCGGCGGCGGCCCCGCTCGCGCTGCCTCTCGTCGTCCTCTGGCTGGCCGCGCCGGCCATCGCCCGGTGGGTCAGCCTGCCACCCTCCGAATCGACCGGCCGGCAGCTCTCGGCAGCCGACGCCGGCGCGCTCCGTCGGATCGCCCGCCGAACCTGGCGCTTCTTCGAGACGTTCGTCGGCCCGGGGGACCACGCCCTCCCGCCCGACAACTTCCAGGAGGAGCCCGAGCCCGTCGTCGCCCATCGCACCTCGCCAACGAACATCGGGATGTACCTCCTATCGACCGTCACGGCCCGCGACTTCGGCTGGATCGGGACGCTCGAGATGGTCGAGCGGCTCGAGGCGACGCTCGCCACCGTCGGCAGCCTGCGACGGTTCCACGGGCACCTCTACAACTGGTACGACACGCGCGACCTCGATCCGCTCGAGCCCGCGTACGTGTCGTCGGTCGACAGCGGCAACCTGTGTGCCGCGCTCGTCGTGCTGTCGAGCGCCTGCCGGGAGATGCTCGACCGACCGCTCCCGGTCGGGGTCGCGCTCGCCGGGATCGACGATGCGATCCAGCTGACGCGCGAGGCGGCCGCCGCGATCGGCGACGAGCGACGCACGCAGACGGTCACCCGGCAGCACCTCGACGAGGCCATCGAGCCACTCGACCGACTGGGGGAGCCCCCCGCGACGACCGAGGCGTGGGCCGCGCGTCTGGACGCGCTCGCGGGCCACGCCGGGACGCTCGCCGATGTCGCGGCTGCCCTCACCGCCGAGCGCGGAGAGGAAACGGAGAGCGAGCTCGTGACCTGGGCCGAGGCGGTGCGCGGCACGATCGACAGCCACCTGCGGGACGTCGGGATGCCGACCCCGGACGGCGAGGGGCCCGACGGCGAGGCCCCCGCCGCGGTGACGCTCGCCCGGCGGCTCGTGGGTATCGCCGACCAGGCGCAGCAGCTGTTCCGGGAGACGGACTTCAGGTTCCTGTTCGACCCCACGCGCAGGCTCCTCTCGATCGGCTTCAGGGTCAGGGATGCGACGCTGGATCCCAGTTACTACGACCTGCTCGCGTCGGAGGCCCGCCTCGCCAGCTTTCTCGCGATCGCCAAGGGCGACGTCGCCCCGGAGCACTGGTTCCGGCTCGGTCGGGCGCTGACGCCCACCGGCCGCGGCTCGGCGCTCATCTCGTGGTCGGGGTCGATGTTCGAGTACCTGATGCCCGCGCTCGTGATGCACGCGCCGCCGCGAAGCCTGCTGGACCAGACGTACAACCTGGTCGTGGCGCGCCAGATGTCCTACGCGGCCGAGCGCGGCGTGCCGTGGGGAATCTCCGAATCGGCGTTCAACGCGCGCGACCTCGAGCGGACGTACCAGTACTCGAGCTTCGGTGTGCCCGGCCTTGGCCTCAAGCGCGGCCTCAGCGAGGACGTCGTGGTGGCCCCGTACGCCACCGCCCTCGGGGCGATGATCGACCCCGAGGCCGCGGTCCGGAACTTCGCTCGACTGAGCGATGTGGGGGCGAACGGGCCATACGGCTTCCGAGAGGCGCTCGACTACACGGGACGTCGACTTCCCGAAGGTGAATCGGTCGCGGTCGTCAAAACCTACATGGCACACCATCAGGGCATGGCGCTGGTGGCGATCGGCAACGTCCTCAACGACGACGCGATGGTCGAGCGCTTCCACGCTGATCCGATCGTCCAGGCGACCGAACTGCTGCTGCAGGAGCGCATGCCGCGCGATGTCCTCGTGGCCCGACCACGCGCCGAGGAGGTGAAGAGCGCGGCCGACGTGCGCGATCTCGTACCGCCCGTCCTGCGCCGGTTCACCTCCCCGCACGACCTGACGCCGCGGACGCACCTGCTCTCGAACGGGCGCTACGCGGTCATGGTCACGGCCGCCGGATCCGGCTACACCCGCTGGGGCGACATCGCGGTGACGCGCTGGCGCGAGGACGTCACACGCGACGCATGGGGCAGTTATCTCTTCCTGCGCGACACGCGCACCGGCGCGGTCTGGTCGGCCGGCCACCAACCGAGCGGGGTAGGAGCGGACAGCTACGACGTCAGATACTCGGAGGAGCACGCCGAGTTCTCGCGTCGCGACGGCTCCATCGCGACCGGCCTGACGATCGTCGTGTCGGCCGAGCACGACGCTGAGATCCGGCGCGTGTCGCTCACCAATCTCGGCGCCCACAGCCGGGAGATCGAGCTGACGTCGTACGCCGAGATCGTCCTCGCGCCGCAGGCGGCCGACGTCGCGCACCCGGCCTTCCAGAACCTCTTCGTCCAGACGGAGTTCGTGCCGGCGATCGGTGCGCTGCTGGCGACCCGTCGGCCGCGCTCCAGGGACGATCGGCAGATCTGGGCCGCCCACGTCGCAGCGGTCGAGGAGCAGACCGCCGGGGTCATCCAGTACGAGACCGATCGCGCCCGGTTCCTCGGTCGCGGCCGGTCGGTCCGTTCCCCGGTCTCCGTCATCGACGGCCGCCCGCTGTCGAACACGGTCGGCGCGGTGCTCGATCCCATCTTCAGCCTCCGCTGCCGCGTGTCGCTCGCTCCCGGGGCCACCGTCCACGCGATCTTCTCGACCGTCGTCGCGGAATCACGCGAGGACGTAATCGACCTGGCCGACAAATACCGCGACGCAGCCACCTTCGAGCGGGCGGCGACGCTCGCCTGGACGCAGGCCCAGGTCCAGCTCCACCACCTCGGCGTCGAGGCGGACGAGGCCCACCTCTTCCAGCGCGTCGCAAACCGGATCCTCTACTCGGACCCCACGCTTCGGCCGTCGGCCACCTTGCTGGCCCGGAACCATCGCGGTGCACCCGGGCTGTGGGCGCACGGGATCTCCGGCGACCTGCCGATCGTCCTCGTGCGGATCGACGAGGCCGCCGACATCGACATCGTCCGCCAACTGCTTCGAGCGCACGAGTACTGGCGCTTGAAGCTGCTCGACGTCGACCTCGTCATCATCAACGAGCACGGCGCCTCGTACACCGAGGACCTCCAGGGCGCGCTCGAGACCCTCGTGCGGACAAGCCAGTCCAGGCTCGCTCACGAGCGCCACGAGACTCACGGGGCCGTCTACATCCTGCGCGGCGATCAGCTCTCCGCCGACGATCAAACGCTGCTCCGGGCGGCCGCACGGGTGGTCCTGCTGAGCCGGCGGGGCACCCTCGCCGACCAGGTCATCCGCTTGGAGCGGCCGGACCGGATCGTCCTGCAGGCTCCGTCGCAGCCGGAGCCGAGGCCGAAGGGGGCGGAGGTCACGGGTCGGCCGCGGCCGGAGCTCGAGTTCTTCAACGGCCTCGGTGGCTTCGCCGACGGCGGGCGCGAGTACGTCGTCGTCATGGGCCCGGGTCAGTCGACCCCCGCGCCGTGGATCAACGTGATCGCCAATCCGGCGTTCGGGTTCCAGGTCTCGGAGTCCGGGTCCGGCTACAGCTGGTCGATGAACAGCCGCGAGAACCAGCTCACCCCGTGGTCCAACGACCCGGTCGGCGACCCGAGCGGAGAGGTGATCTACGTCCGCGACGATGACAGCGGGGAGCTGTGGGGTCCCACGGCGCAGCCGATTCGGATCGTCGAATCCACGTACGTCGCGCGGCACGGGCCGGGATACAGCCGGTTCGAGCACATGCGCGACGGGATCGGGCTCGACCTCGTCCAGTTCGTCCCGCTCGACGCGTCGATCAAGGTCTCGGTTCTGACCATCGACAACCACTCAGGCCGCGCAAGACGGCTCTCGGTGACGGCATACGCGGAGTGGGTCCTGGGCCCGTCGCGCGGCGCGGCCGCGCCTCACATCGTCACCGAACTCGAGCCGGAGACCCGGGCAATCCTGGCCCGCAACCCGTGGAACACGGAGTTCGGGGGCCGGGTCGCGTTCCTTGATCTGGGCGGGCGCCAGAAGTGGTGGACGGCCGATCGGACCGAGTTCCTCGGCCGCAACGGCGCTCCGGAGCGGCCGGCCGGACTCGAGCGGAGGCACGTATTCGGGGGCGCCGTCGGCGCGGCGTTGGATCCGTGCGCCGTCCTGCAGACGAGCGTCGAGATCGCCGACGGGGCGCGGACCCAGGTCCTCGTGCTGCTCGGCGAGGCGGACGGGGATGCGGCGGCAACCGAGCTGATCCGGCGCTGGCGAGCGGCCGACCACAAGGCGACCCTGCGAGCCGTCCGGACCTACTGGGACGATGTCCTGGGCGCGCTCCAGGTGCGGACGCCGGACCGGTCGATGGACATCATGCTCAACACCTGGCTGCTCTACCAGGTGCTGTCGTGCCGCCTTTGGGCCAGATCCGCCTTCTATCAGGCTGGCGGAGCGTACGGGTTTCGCGACCAGCTCCAGGACCTCATCGCGCTGACGGTGGCCAGGCGAGAGCTCTCGCGGGAGCATCTCCTGCGGGCCGCCGCCCGCCAGTTCCCGGAGGGCGACGTCCAGCACTGGTGGCACCCGCCGTCCGGTCGCGGGGTGCGTACGCGGATCTCCGACGATCGCCTCTGGCTGCCGTATGCGGTCGCGCGCTACCTGGACGTGACGGCCGACTCCGCGGTCCTCGACGAGACCGTACCGTTCGTCGATGGCCCGGAGCTCGCGGACGGCCAGATGGACGCGTACTTCCAGCCCGAACGCTCCACGGAATCGGCCTCGCTTTTCGAGCACTGCGCGCGGGCCATCGAGCGGAGCCTCGCGGTCGGCATCCACGGGCTTCCGCTGATCGGGTCCGGCGACTGGAACGATGGCTTGAACCGGGTCGGCCACGAGGGCCGCGGCGAGAGCGTGTGGCTGGGCTGGTTCCTGCACACCGTCCTTGCCGCCTTCGCACCGATCGCCGAGCGGCGCGGGGAGCGTCGGCGCGCGGAATCCTGGCGTGCCCACATGAAGTCGCTCCGGCGGTCCCTCGAGCGGCACGGCTGGGACGGCGACTGGTACCGCCGGGCGTTCTTCGACGACGGTACGCCGCTCGGGTCCGCGCTCAATGCCGAGTGCCGGATCGACTCGATCGCCCAGTCGTGGAGCGTCATCTCGCGTGCCGCGAACCCGGTCAATGCCCGGAGCGCGATGGCCGCTGTCGAGGAGTACCTCATCCATCGCGGCGACGGCCTCGTCCTGCTGTTCACGCCCCCGTTCGATCATTCCGATGTCGACCCCGGGTACATCAAGGGTTACCTGCCCGGCGTCCGCGAGAACGGCGGCCAGTACACCCACGGAGCGATCTGGTCCGTCATTGCCTTCGCGGCCCTCGGCGAGGGTGACAAGGCGGGCGAGCTGTTCTCCATCCTGAACCCGATCAACGACGCGAGCACGCGGGCCGGCGTCCATCGCTACAAGGTGGAGCCGTACGTTATGCCGGCCGACGTCTATGCCGAGCCGCCGCATGTCGGCCGCGGCGGCTGGACCTGGTACACGGGGTCCGGCGGCTGGATGTACCAGGCCGGCGTGGAGTCGATCCTCGGCTTCCGGCTGCGCGGGACGACGCTCGTGCTGGAGCCGTGCATCCCGCGTGCGTGGCCCGGCTACGAGCTCGACTTCCGCTACCACTCCGCCCGCTACGAGATCGTCGTCGAGAACCCGCAGGGGGTTAGTCGTGGGGTCGCCTCGGCGGAGCTCGACGGGCGGATGCTGGAGGGAGAAGGGGCCGCCATCCCGCTCGTCGACGACGGCGCGACGCACCGGGTCAGGGTCGTCCTGGGATGAGCCAAAAGGCCTGGATAGGTGAGCCCTTGATGTACTCATAGTGTTAACTTCGCGCGCCACCTCTCGGGTGGACGGACCGGTTAGCCGTCGACTCCCTTGACGCGGCACGCACCGATGGTTCACACTCCGCCCTCAACCGAATACAGGCGATGAACGGGACGAGTACCCGTCGCGGGCCGGCACAGAGACTCGGCGGCTGGTGGAAGCCGAGGCGGCAGCGAAGGCGAATGGACCCGGGAGCCTCCGGACCGAAAGGGGCGCTCGAAGGAGGGGGCGAGCGCGCCGAGTAGGCTCCGGCGCAGAGCGCCAGCGATAACGGGCAGCGCCGGTCGAGGGCAACACCCTCCGCCGGTCACGATGAGTGCGGCAACGCCGAATTTGGGTGGCACCGCGGAAGGCACGACCTTTCGTCCCAGCAGGACGAAGGGTCGTTTCGATTCTGGAGGCCACCTTGGCGACACTCATCAACGAGCCACTTTCGCGGGCGGAGGCGGGCCGGCTGGCCGGCTCATACGACACGGTGCTCCTGCGCGCAACCCGCGAGGCCGACCTCGAGACACCGATCAGCACCTTCCTCGCCCTCGACGACGGCACGCCGGCCTACCTGCTCGAGTCGGTCGAGGGCGGCGAGCGCCTGGGCCGCTATTCGTTCATCGGCCGGCTGCCGCGCCGCCTGCTCGACGTCCGCGACGGCCTGGCGACAATCCACTCGCGCCCGGTCGGGACCGAACATCCGACCGACCTGCCGGCCGAGACCTCCGCCGCCGCCGACCCACTCGACGCGCTGCGCAGCTTCCTGCCCCAGCGCCGCGTTGCGCCGCTGCCCGACCTGGCGCGTTTCTTCGGCGGCGCCGTCGGTGCCCTCGCCTACGACGCGGTGGCGCAGTTCGAGCCGACGGTCCGCCTGCCCGAGCGCGATCCGGTCGGGGCCCCGCTGGCGGCGTTCATGGAGACCGACCTGGTGGTCGTTGTCGACCACCTGACCCACACGCTGTCGGCAATCGCCGCGCTGCACACCGACGCGCCCGACTTCGACCGACGCTACGCGGTCGCCGAGCGCGCCGTGCTCGACGCGCTCGAGAGGGCTGGCGCGCCTCCGAGACCAGGCGTGGCGGCGGGATCGCGCAACGGCAGGGACACTCAGGCAGCGCCGGTCGAGACGAGCCTGGGCCGGAACGAGTACATGACCGCCGTCGAGCACGCGCAGACGGCCATCCGCGACGGCGAGGCGATCCAGGTGGTGCTCGCGCGGCGGCAGAGCATGTCGGCCGCCGGCGCCGGCGGCGCGTCCATCGGCGGCATCGACCTGTACCGCGCGCTGCGCCGGCTCAGCCCCAGCCCGTACCTGTTCTTCCTGCGCCTGCCCGATTTCGAAGTCGTGGGCGCCAGCCCCGAGCTGCTGCTGCGCGTCGAGGGCGGACACATGATCACCCACCCCATCGCCGGCACCCGCCCGCGCGGGGCGACCCCCGCCGCCGACGCCGAGCTGGCCCGCGATCTGGCCGCCGACCGCAAGGAGCGCGCCGAGCACGTCATGCTGGTCGACCTCGCCCGCAACGACATCGGCCGTGTGGCCCGGCCGGGCAGCGTGGTGGTGAGCAGGTTTGGCGAGGTCGAGCGCTTCAGTCACGTCCAGCACCTGGTCAGCCACGTCGAGGGCGAGCTGCGCGAGGGCCACGGCGCGCTCGATGCCCTGCGCGCCGTCTTCCCCGCCGGCACGCTGTCGGGCGCGCCCAAGGTGCGCGCGATGCAGCTGATCGGCGAGCTCGAGGGCGAGCGGCGTGGGCTGTACGGCGGGGCGGTCGGCTACCTCGGCTACGACGGCTCGCTCGACACGGCCATCACCATCCGCAGCGCGGTCCTCGCCGGCGGGCGCATCCACGTCCACAGCGGGGCGGGCATCGTCGCCGGCAGTGTGCCCGAGCGCGAGTTCGAGGAGACCGAGCAGAAGGCGCTGGCGATGCGCCGGGCCATAGAGATGGCGACCGGCGCGTCCGCTGGCGCGGCCGAAGCCTCGGCCGAACCAATCGCAGCGCTCGGGAGGGCATCGTGATCCTGGTCATCGACAACTACGATTCGTTCACCTTCAACCTGGTCCAGGCGCTCGAATCGGCCGAGGCGCGTGTCCGGGTGGTGCGCAACGACGAGCTCGACCGGGCCGGTCTCGAGGCGCTGGCCGACGATTCGGCCGACCCGCTGCGCGGCATCCTCATCTCGCCCGGCCCGGGCGGCCCGGCCGACGCCGGCGTCTCGACCGACGCGATTCACCTGGCCGCCGAGCGCGAGGTCCCGCTGCTCGGCGTGTGCCTGGGCATGCAGGCCATGGCGGCAGCGTTCGGTGCGTCGGTCGTCCATGCGCCAACGTTGGTCCACGGCGAGTCGTCGAGCGTCCGCCACGATGCCAAGGGCTTCCTGGCCGGCATGCCGCTGCCATTCCCGGCCGCGCGCTACCACTCACTGTGCGTGGATGCCAGCACGCTGCCCGCGGAGTTCGTGGTCAGCGCGCTGGCCGACGACGGGGTGGTGATGGGCATCCGCCACCGCACGCTGCCGCTCGAGGGCGTGCAGTTCCATCCCGAATCGGTCCTGACGCCCGACGGCCCGCGCATCCTTGCTCGCTTCCTGCGTCGCTGCGGCGAGGGCGCGCCGGAGGTGCTCGAGTCGCGGCGCGACTTCTGCTTCCGCGGGCTGGCCGCATGAGCGAGCTGGTGCGCGCGGCCATCGGGCGCGTGGTCGGCGGCGGCAGCCTGACCCGTGAAGAGGCACGCCTGGCGATGGGCGAGGTCATGGACGGCGCGGCCACGCCCGCGCAGCTGGCCGGGCTGCTGCTGGCGCTGCGCATGCGCACCGAGACGGTCGACGAGCTGGCCGGCTTCGCCCAGGCGATGCGCGAACGGGTCGTTCGCGTCCAAGCGCCGGACGGGGCGATCGACACGTGCGGCACCGGCGGCGATGGGTCGGGCACGTTCAACATCTCGACCGCGGCGGCGCTCGTGGCGGCGGCGGCCGGACTGCCGGTGGCCAAACACGGCAATCGCGCCGTGACATCGTCGACCGGCTCTGCCGACGTGCTCGAGGCGCTGGGCATAGCGATCGACCTCGGACCGGCCGACGCCACGGCCGCGCTCGCTCGCGACGGCTTCTGCTTCCTATTCGCGCCCGGATACCACCCGGCGATGCGCCACGCCGGCCCGGTCCGGCGCGAGCTTGGCGTGCCGACCTGTTTCAACCTGCTTGGGCCGCTGACCAACCCGGCCGGCGTACGCCGGCAGGTCGTCGGTGTCGCCGATCCTTCGCGGGCGGCGCAGGTGGCGCGCGTGCTGCACACGATCGGCGTCGAGCGGGCGCTGGTCGTGCACGGCGACGGCGTCGACGAGCTGCCGCTCGACGGCTCGGGAGTCATGTACGACGTGTCTGTGGGAGGAGTGCGCCAGGCGCACGTCGACAGCGCAACCCTTGGCCTGTTGCGGGCGGGGCGCGACGAATTGCGC
>DATKBR010000018.1:0-9887 GCA_035513775.1 Candidatus Limnocylindria bacterium | reverse complement strand
GCTTGATGCCCTTCGTGGTCACCGTGAGCTTCGTCGCACCGTCCTCGGGCTCGAGCTCCCAGATGTGACGGATGGGTCCCTCCGCCTCGACCTCCGGATCCCACCGCGCGAGGAACGTCATCTCGAGACGCTTCGGCGGCTCGCAGGCGAGGACCTCGCCGTCGGCCGCGACCGTGCCGTCGGGGTAGTCGTAGCTGACGCGCGAGCCGACGCTCCAATCGGAGGCCACCCGCGTGCCGTAGTAGTACTGGACGGTCTCGTCGCCTTCGGTGATGGCGCGCCAGACCCGGTCCGGCTCGGCATTGATGTAGATGCTGTAGACGTGCTCGATCTCGTCCGGTGGGACGGCCATGGGTGGTGCCTCCAGGTGGTCCTTGATGGCGCTCATCGTTCCGATGACAGGCGCCGCGTACTTGCCGATCCAACGGTCGTGGATGCGCCGGATCGGGACGGGATTGAGGTAGTGGCGCTTCTCGCGCCCGACCTTCCGCGTCGAGATCAGGTCCGCCTGCTCCAGGACGCCGAGGTGCTTCATGACCCCGAAGCGGGTCATTTCGGGCAACCGGGCGGTGAGCTCGCCGAGCGTTTGGCCGTCGCGCTCGAAGAGCCCATCCAGGAGCAGCCTTCGACTCGGGTCGGCCAGCGCCCGGAACGCCGGATCCGTCGAGTCGTCCACACCCGGAGATTATGTGACTAACTAGTCACATGTCAATCCGCCGATCGCGAGTCGGACGCCGCCTGTCGCGCCAACGCGACAAGCGATGGCCCGCGGGTGTCGCGGCGGCGGTTTCCCGATCTTGCGCGCACCGGACGACGCCATCGACCGATCGGGGGCGGTCAACGGGCCGTGGCTGAGCGTCGTTCGGCCCACGCGCACGCCGCGTCGACGCGTCCGCCAGCCGCGCGCGCCTCGAACGTTCGTCGATTGTCGCGTCTGCGCGACGTCCTTCGCACCAACGGATTCGAGGCGCCATCGGGATGGAGTGCTCCCGTATGCTCGACAGGTGAGCAACGGAGTCGGGTTCGTCGGGCTCGGGACCATGGGCGGCGCGATGGCCGCGAATGCCGCGCGCGCGGGCTTCGAGGTGAGCGCCTGGAACCGGACGCCCGGCCGCGCCGCCGAGCTGGCGGACCTCGGCGTCACCCTGCGCGAGAGCCCTGCCGCCGTCGCGGCCGCGAGCGAGATCGTGATCACGGTGGTTTCGGACACGCCCGATGTCGAGGCGGTCTTGTTCGGACCGCAAGGCGTCGCCGAGGGCGCGGGTGCGGGCAGCCTCGTAGTCGACATGTCGACCATCTCGCCGTCCGCCACGCGCGCGTTCGCCGGCCGACTGGCGGAGCGGGGCGTGGCCATGCTCGACGGGCCGGTCTCCGGCGGCAGCGAGGGCGCGAGGAAGGGCACCCTGTCGATCTTCGTCGGCGGCGACGCGGCGGACCTAGAGCGCGCCCGGCCGGTCCTCCAGAGCCTGGGCACGACGATCACCCATGTCGGCGCGATCGGCGCCGGCCAGGCCGTAAAGGCCGTCAACCAGGTCATCCTCGCCGGCACCTATCTCGGCGTGGCCGAGGGCATCGTCCTCGCAATGAAGTCCGGCCTCGACGTCGAGCAGACCGTCGCCGCCCTCTCCGGCGGTGCGGCGCAGTCATGGGTGCTCACCAACCGCAGCGGCCGGATGCTCGAGAACGACTACCCGCTCGGCTTCAAGGTCGCGCTGCACCGCAAGGATCTCGGGATCGCCCTGGCGATGGCCCGCGAGCTCGGCGCGTCGCTGCCCATCAGCGCGCTTTGCGAGGCGATCGAGGCAGGGCTGATTGGCCAGGGTCACGCCGACGACGACATGTCCGCCGTCGCTCGCTCGATCCGCGCCCTCTCCGGCCTGGAGGCCTGAGGGCAGCCCTACCCGCCCAGGCCGACCAGCAGCAGCGGGCGCCCGATCCGCCCGTCGTAGCGGGCCCGGAATCGCTCGACGTTGTACATCGCCTCGACGTCCACCCGCCGTGCCGTCGAGCCGGCGGCGGGCAGCGACGTCTCGGCGTACTTGCCGTCGCGGATCGCGGCCATCCGCCCGAACTTCCCGTCCGCGACGAGGTCCATGGCCACGTTGGCGAAGGTCGTCGCGACGATCTGGTCGAGGGCGTCGGGCTGCCCGCTCCGCAGGTCGTACGTCAGCTCGATCGACAGGGACTCGATGCCGGTGCGGCGCGTCAGCTCCGCGGCCAGCGACGCACCGACGTCGGCCTTGCGTCGATGCCCGAAGGCGTCGGCCTCACCGACCTCGTCGAGCTTGGCGCCGTGCCAGATCGCGCCCTCGGCTGTGATCACGATCGCGTAGTGGCTCGGGCTCAGGCGGTGGTCCTCGGCCAGGAGGGCGGCAAGCGCGTCGATGTCGTACGGGGCCTCGGGGATCAAGCACCGGGCGGATGTCACGTACGCGGCGAACAGCGCCGAGAACCCGGCGTCGCGGCCGAAGATCCGGAACACGCCGATCCGTTCGTGGCTGCCCAGCGTCGTCCGCTGGCGGTCGATGAGCTCCTTGGCCCGCGTGATCGCGGATGAGAAGCCGATACAGTACTCGGTGCCCGGGACGTCGTTGTCCATCGTCTTCGGGATCGCCACGAGCGGCACGCCTCGGTCCACGAGCACGCGTGCGAACGACAGCGTGTCGTCGCCCCCGATGGGCACGAGGGCGTCGATCCCGAGCGCCTCGAGGTGCTCCAGCACGACTGAGGTGAGGTCGTGCCGGCCCTCCTCCGTTCGGTAGCGCTCGGCCGCGGCGAGGTCGAGCCAGGGCGGCAGCGATTCGGCCTTCATGCGCGCCGGGTTCGTGCGGGAGGTGTGGAGCATCGTGCCGCCGGTGCGGTCGATGGTCCGCGTGTTGCGCCGGTCGAGCGGCCGCAGGTAGTCGGGGTCCAGCTCGCCGCCGGGCTTGACGTGGGTCAGGCCCTCCCAGCCGCGGCGGATGCCCATTACCTCGATGCCGAGCTCCGTCGCCCGGTAGGTAACGCTCTTGATGACGGAGTTGAGACCGGGCACGTCGCCGCCGCCGGTGAGCACCCCGATCCGCTTGGGTCCAGCCATTGCCCAGATGGTAGCCAGCCGGGGGCGGAACCGGCCGGCGGGTATGATCCGGTGCGTGAACTACGAGCTGTACATGGGCGAGGCGCTGGCCGAGGCGAAGGCCGCCTTCGCTGACGGCGAGCGACCGAACGCCGCTGTCGCGGTGCTCGACGAGGCGATGGTCGCCCGCGGCCACGATCGGGTGAACGAGTCGGACGACCCGACCGCGCACGCGGTCATCGTGGCCCTGCGCGAGGCCGCTCGGCGCGTCGGCAAGGATCGACTCCGCGACGTGACCATGTTCTGCACGCTCGAGCCCTGCCCGATGTGCGTCGGCGCGCTCCTGGCGGCCGACGTCGAGGCGCTCGTCTACGCCGTGCCGAATCGCACCGACGGCGCGGCCGGAACCGTCCTCCAGCTCGCCGAGCATCCCGCGCTGCGGCGCCGGGTCAAGGTCGTCAGCGGCATCCGTCGCGACGAGGTCGAGGACCTGTACGCCGCGTCGGCGCGCTAGCCTCCGCCGTAGGGCGAGGTCAACCTCCGCCACCCGGGTGCTGCCGGGCCCAGGCGACGTCCGCTGATATCCTGCCCGGCGGAGAGGTGTCCGAGTGGTTGATGGTGCCGCTCTCGAAAAGCGGTGTGCGAAAGCACCGAGGGTTCGAATCCCTCCCTCTCCGCCAGCTCGGCCCCCATGGACGGCCGATCCGCGCGTTGCCGGCCTGCGTTCCTCCCTCACGGACATCCAAGTCCGCTCGGTCGGAGCCTCGTCCGGCGCCTTCGGCTCGCCGCGTCCCTGAGGACCTCGGATCCGTAGCCTTCCCGGCGGGATCGCCGGTACGCTTCCGCACTGGCGCTCGGCGCGTCGGCACTCGGAGAGGTCGCCTAGTGGACTATGGCGCCGCACTGGAAATGCGGTTCGGGGCAACCCGTCGAGGGTTCGAATCCCTCCCTCTCCGCCACCTCCCCCCGCCGCATCAGGCAAGACTCGCACTGCCTCGCCCGGCCGCATGAGCCCGCGCTCGCCGATCGACATCGTCGCACTGCCGATGGGCGAGTTCACCTTCCCCGAAGGCGGCGACTACGCCGGCCAGATCGGCGTCGTAGTCGCATACGCGGTTCGACATCCGAACGGCGTCTTCCTGTTCGACACCGGGTTCGGGACCAACAATGAGCTGGCCGAGTACTACAAGGTTCGCGCTCGCGACCTGGCGGAGGTCCTCGCCGCCGCCGGGCTCCATCTGCAGGAGATCACCGCCATCGCGAACTGCCACCTCCACGCGGACCACTCCGGCCAGAACGGGCGCTTCCCGAGCGTGCCGATCTTCGTCCAGCCGGCTGAGTGGGCCGCCGCCCACGAGCCCGACTACACGATCCTCGATGACATCGACTTCGAAGGCGCCCGGTATGAGCAGATCGCGGGAGACCACGAGGTCGCGCCCGGGATCCGGATCTTCGCCACACCCGGCCATTCTCCTGGCCACCAATCGCTGGTGGTTGCGACACCGAACGGGCCGGTGCTCCTCGCCGGTCAGGCGGTGTACAGCCACGGCGAGTGGACCGGGCTCGCGGGCGCGCGCGAGGGCGTCAGCACGGCCCCTGACCAGCCCGACTACGCCAGGTCGGTCGAACGGCTGCGCGCCCTCAACCCCGCCCGGGTCCTGTTTGGCCACGACCGCCGCGGCTGGCCCGAGTAGCCCACCGCCGTCAGCCGAATTGGATCGCCGTGTCGAGGCCGGGCGGGGGCATCGAGTCCGCCGCGGTATCCTTGTCGAGCCGTGCTAGGCGGGGAACTAGCGGTGCCCTGTACCTGCAATCCGCTCCAGCAGGGCTGAATTCCTCCTCGAGGCCTCTGCGCTCGGAGGCCGCCGCTCCAGGCGGCGTTGAGGATCGGGTCCCGCGCAGCGGCGAATCGCGAACCGTGTCAGGTCCGGAAGGAAGCAGCACTCAGCGAAGCTCGTCGGGTGCCGCGGAACGGCCTGATCTGAGTCGCCTTCTGCGGTGGGCCCGGGTGCCAGTCGGTCGACCGGAGGTGCACGGCAACTTGACCCAGCCGTCCAGGTACGGAGCCGCGTGACAGATCTCCCGATCCAGGCGCCGCCGCACCAGGCCATCTACCGGCGCTGGCGCGCCCAGACGTTCGCCCAGGTCGTCGGGCAGGAGGCCGTCGTCGAGACGCTCCGCAACGCCGTTCGAACCGAGCGGGTTGCCCACGCGGTCCTCTTCGTCGGCCCACGTGGCACCGGCAAGACGTCGCTCGCGCGGATCCTGGCGAAGGCCGTCAACTGCACGAACCTCCAGGACGGCGACCCGTGCGACGCCTGCGCCTCTTGCGTGGCGATCCGCGAGGGCCGAGCGATGGACCTGCTCGAGATAGACGCGGCCTCGAACCGCGGCATCGACGCCATCCGCGACCTGCGCGAGCGCATCAACTACGCACCGACGGACCTCAGGCGCAAGGTGTACATCCTCGACGAGGCCCACCAGATAACCCGCGATGCCTGGAACGCGCTCCTCAAGTCGCTCGAGGAGCCGCCGGACTTCGTCATCTTCATGTTCGCCTCCACCCATCCCCAGGAGTTCCCGCCGGCCATCCTGTCGCGTCTCCAGCGGTTCGACGTTCGCCGCCTGACAACCGACGAGATCGAGGGCAAGCTCCGGCGCATCCTCGCGGCGGACGGGCGCACCGCGACGCCCGAGGCGGTCCACCTCATCGCGCGGCTCGCCGCCGGCGGCATGCGCGACGCCGAATCGATGCTCGACCAGCTGCTGTCATCGTCGACAGACGGACTCGACGAGGCGCACGTGCGCGACCTCCTCGGCCTGGCCGCCGCCGAGACCGTCGGTGCGTTCGTCGACGCCCTGGTTGCAGGTGACGCGCGCGAGGGCATGCGCCTGCTCGACGGCCTGGAGGAGCGCGGCCGCGACCTGCGCGGCTTCCTCGACCAGGTGATCGAGGCTCTTCGGGCGGGGATCGTCGGCGCGCCACCACCGGGTGCGGCGGCCTCCGGCCCGGTGACCCACCCAGTAACCGACCTGGCCGCCGCGGCGCGCCGGCTCGCATCTATCGACCCGAGTCGCGCCGGCGTTGGTGGCCTCCGCCTGCAGCTGGAGCTCGCCCTGTTCCCCGACCCGAGCAGGCCTCCAGCGACCGCGCAGCCCGCACCGGCCCGGGTCGTCGCCGCGCCCGCGCCCGCAACGGCACCCGCCCCCGCTTCGGCGTCAACCGCTGGGAACGCCGCGCCGTCGCCCGCCATGCCGTCGTCCCCGCCACCCGCGAAGCCCGAGCCACCGGCGAAGCCCGAGCCACCCGCGAAGCCCGAGCCCGCGGCTGCGGCCGCGTCGTCCCCCCCGCCGGACCCCACCAGTGCGCGCCCGGCACCGCAAGCGACGACGTCGACGTCGTCGGCGCCGGAGCAGGCCGCCACGCCCACTCCGGACGTCGCGAAGCCAAATGCCGGCACGCAGGTCCCGGTGGCGGCCGAGTCGAGTGGTCCGCCTCCGGCAGCGGCGCCTGCGTCCGTGGCGGCGCCTGCAGCCGCTGACGCGCCTGCGTCCGTGGCGGCACCCGCCGCGACCGGCGACCTCGCGCTGTTGCGCGACCGCTGGCCGGAGATCGTGGCGCGGATCAGCGCCCACCCGCCGACCAAGCCGCTGATCATCGCCTGCCGCCCGATCAGCGTCGAGGACGGGATCGTGACCCTCGGCTTCCCCGAGGACAAGGCCTTCCTGCGCGCCGTGGCCGAGCGACGCCGGCCCGTGCTCGAGGAGAACGTCTCGGCTGTGCTGGGTCGCTCGGTCGCGGTGCGCTGCGTCGCGACGAACATCGACGTGCTGCCCGACCTGCCGTCGGACGACGAGGCGGCATGGGTCCTCGCGGAGGCCCGACGCATCTTCGGGGATGAAGGCGGCGAGCCGGCCGAGGTCGGTTGAGGGCAGTCGTGCACACCCGACCGGCATCGCGCAGACTGCGCGACGAACCCTGACGAGGAGCGAACCATGGGCATGGGCAACCTGCAGCGGATGGCCCTGCAGATGCAGCAGGAGATGGAACGGATCCAGGCCGAGCTGGCCGAGGCCGAGGTCGAAGGTTCGGCCGGTGGCGGCGTCGTCCGCGCAGTCGTGACCGGCAAGCAGACCCTCGTCTCGGTAACGATCGACCCATCGGCGGTCGACCCCGACGACGTGGACATGCTCCAGGACCTCGTGACCGTCGCCGTCAACGAGGCGCTCGATGCCTCGCGTCGACTCGCCGAGCAGAAGATGGGCGCCCTGACCTCGATGACGGGCGGCCTCGGCGGCCTGCTCGGCCGCTGACCGACTCACCCGCGTGGCCGCCCTGCTGATCGAACCTGTCGCGAAGCTGATCGAGGCGTTCAGTCGGCTGCCCGGCATCGGCCCCAAGACGGCGCAGCGCCTGACCTACCACCTGCTGCGTGCGCCGGACGCTGAGGCACGGGCGCTCGCGACCGCCCTCGTCGCGGTCCGCGAGGAGGTCGTGTTCTGCGAGCGCTGCTTCAACATCAGCGACGCGCCACTCTGTCCCATCTGCCGCGACCCCGGTCGTGATGGCGCCCGACTGTGTGTCGTCGAGGAGCCGCTCGACGTCCTGGCGCTGGAGCGGACCGGTGAGTTCCGGGGCGTCTACCACGTGCTCCACGGCGCCATCTCGCCCATCGATGGGGTCGGTCCGGACCGCCTCCGCATCGCCGAGCTCATCGCCCGGGTCGACGAAGCGGCGTCCACCGCGCCCTTCACCGAGGTAATCCTCGCCACCAACCCGACGCTCGAGGGCGAGGCAACGGCGATGTACCTCGACGAGCGGCTCGGGGGGAAGGTCGGAAGCGTCACGCGCATCGCCCGCGGGATCCCCGTCGGTGGGGATCTGGAATACGCCGACGAGGTGACGCTGATCCGCGCCCTGCAGGGCCGCCGCGCCCTCGGCGAGCGCCCGGCGTAGGCGGATTGCAGATGCAGGAGCTCATCGTCGAGATTGGCCTTCGTGTGGCGAAGCTCGTCCTGGCCACCGTGATCGGGCTCGTCATCTACGCGGCCTTGACCGGGCCGCTGGGCGCGCCGGGTTCCGCCCAGCTCGCACTGGAGTCGTGGATCGCCGGCGCGCTCGTCCTCCTACTGCTCGAGACGGGGATCTTCTAGGCGCGCGCGGCGGGGCCGGGGGCGGCCGGCGGCGCCGCTCGCGGCGACGTTTCGGGTCCCCTTCAGGGACCGCCGAATGGGCTCTCTGGCTGTTCGCGGAGGGGTCTCTCGGGCGGGTCCCGGGGAGGCTCGGCGGGGACCCCTGGGCCCGTTTGACGGAGCCCGCGAAAAGCCCCATACTCCGCCTTCTGCGCCGAGCACCCTGCGTGCTTCGGAGTGGGCTGAACCTTGACAACTGAAGAGTGGCAGAGATCCAGAAAACACGGATGTGCGAGCGGTCAAACCCTCGGACAAAGTCGCAGCCGCAAGGCTGTGCATCTTTTCGGAGAGTTTGATCCTGGCTCAGGATCAACGCTGGCGGCGTGCATGAGACATGCAAGTCAAACGGACGATCAGAGCTTGCTTTGATCGTTAGTGGCGGACGGCTGAGTAACGCGTGGGTGACCTGCCCCGAAGTGGGGAATAACTGCCCGAAAGGGTGGCTAATACCGCATGTGGTGGTGCGTTCAATCGCACCAGTAAAGCCGCAAGGCGCTTCGGGAGGGGCCTGCGTCCGATTAGCTCGTTGGTGGGGTAACGGCTTACCAAGGCGACGATCGGTAGGTGGTCTGAGAGGACGATCACCCAGACTGGGACTGAGACACGGCCCAGACTCCTACGGGAGGCAGCAGTCGGGAATTTTGCGCAATGGACGAAAGTCTGACGCAGCAACGCCGCGTGAGGGATGAAGGCCTTCGGGTTGTAAACCTCTTTTCTCAGGGAAGATAATGACGGTACCTGAGGAATAAGCCACGGCTAACTACGTGCCAGCAGCCGCGGTAATACGTAGGTGGCGAGCGTTGTCCGGATTTACTGGGCGTAAAGAGCGCGCAGGCGGTCGTTCAAGTCGCGTGTGAAAGCCCCCGGCTCAACTGGGGAGGGTCACGCGATACTGTTCGACTCGAAGGCAGGAGAGGGAAGTGGAATTCCCGGTGTAGTGGTGAAATGCGTAGATATCGGGAGGAACACCAGTGGCGAAGGCGACTTCCTGGCCTGTTCTTGACGCTGAGGCGCGAAAGCTAGGGTAGCAAACGGGATTAGATACCCCGGTAGTCCTAGCCGTAAACGATGGACACTAGGTGTTGGTGGTATCAACCCCGCCAGTGCCGAAGCTAACGCATTAAGTGTCCCGCCTGGGGAGTACGGCCGCAAGGCTAAAACTCAAAGGAATTGACGGGGGCCCGCACAAGCAGCGGAGCGTGGGGTTTAATTCGACGCAACGCGAAGAACCTTACCAGGACTTGACATGACCAGGAAAACGGCGGAAACGTCGTCCCCCCGCAAGGGGCCTGGCCACAGGTGTTGCATGGCTGTCGTCAGCTCGTGTCGTGAGATGTTGGGTTAAGTCCCGCAACGAGCGCAACCCCTACTGTGTGTTGTATCACTCACACGGGACTGCCGAGAGAAACTCGGAGGAAGGCGGGGATGACGTCAAGTCCGCATGGCCCTTACGTCCTGGGCTACACCCACGCTACAATGGCCGGTACAACGGGCGGCGAAACCGCGAGGTGGAGCGAATCCCTTAAAGCCGGTCTCAGTTCGGATTGTAGGCTGCAACTCGCCTACATGAAGCCGGAGTTGCTAGTAACCGCCGGTCAGCATACGGCGGTGAATATGTTCCCGGGCCTTGTACACA
>DATKBR010000017.1:0-3363 GCA_035513775.1 Candidatus Limnocylindria bacterium | reverse complement strand
GTCCTTGCCAACCCCCGCGTGCGGAGCGTGATGATCAACATCTTCGGCGGCATCACCCGCGGCGACGAGGTCGCCAAGGGGATCATCGACGTGATCAGCGAGCATCCGCCTCGCGTGCCGCTGGTCATCCGGCTCTCCGGCACCGAAGCCGAGGCGGGCCGCAAGCTGCTCGAGGGCGCGCCGCTCGTCTCGCGCGAGACGATGGACGAGGCGGCGGTCGAGTCCGTCCGCTTGGCTCGCGCCGCGCGCGACCGCGTCCCCGAGACGCCCGGCAAGCCGGCATGAGCGTCCTTCTCTCGAAGCGCACCAAGGTGATCGTCCAGGGCATGGGCCGCGAGGGGCGCTTCCACGCGGGCCGCATGAAGGAGTACGGCACGCAGGTCGTCGGCGGTGTCGGCCCGGGGACCGGCGGCACCGAGCGCGACGGCGTTCCGATGTTCGACACCGTCGCCGCCGCGGTGGACGCGACCGGCGCGGACGCTTCGCTGATCTTCGTGCCGGCGCCGGGCGCGGCCGACGCGGTCCTCGAGGCCATCGACGCGGAGCTAGGACTGGTCGTGTGCATAACCGAGGGCATCCCCGTGCACGACATGCTTCGTGTCGCCGCGGTCCTCGCCGAGACCAGGGCGGTCCTGATCGGGCCCAACTGCCCCGGAGCCATCACGCCCGGCGAGTGCAAGATCGGGATCATGCCGGGCGAGAACTTCTCTCCAGGGCCGGTCGGGTTCGTCTCGCGGAGCGGCACCCTCACGTACGAGATCGCCGACGGGCTCACGCGCGCGGGCCTGGGTCAGTCCACCTGCATCGGCATCGGCGGCGACCCGGTGGTCGGCCTGCCCACGCCGGATGCGGTCCGGCTCCTCAATGAGGATCCCGCGACGGGCGTGATCGTCATCGTGGGCGAGATCGGCGGGAGCGCCGAGGAGCGCGCGGCCGAATACATGCGCGCGCACGGGAAGAAGCCCGCCGTCGCCTTCATCGCCGGGCGCAGCGCACCCGCCGGGAAGCGCATGGGCCACGCCGGCGCGATCGTCTCGGGTAACCAGGGCACCGCCGAGTCCAAGGTGCGCGCGTTCGAGGAGGCCGGCATCCCGGTCGCGAACGCGCCTAGCGAGATCCCGCGGTTGGTGCGGGAGTTGCTCGGAAGCGCCGCGTGATCTGGCGCTGGACGACCCCACTCCTTCTACTGGCGATCGTCGCGAGCGCGTGTGGCGAACCGGCTACGCCGCCGGCCGCTACCGGAACGCCGTCGCCGCGCCCGACCGTGGCCGTCAACCCTGCGACACCGACCCCCGCGCCGACCCCGACCCCCACTCCGGCACCCATGTTCTGGCCGCTCACGGGGCAGCCATTGGAGGACCCGGCCAAGGCCAAGCGCCGGCCGCTCAACGTGCGCTTCCCGAACGACGTCTCGGCCCGCCCGCAGGTCGGTCTCGCCAAGGCCGACATCGTCTTCGAGATGATCGTCGAAGGCGGGATCACCCGGCACGCCGCCATCTATCACTCGCAGGACGTGCAGGAGGTCGGGCCGGTCCGCAGCTACCGCCTGAGCGACCTCTACATCACGGAGATGCTCCGCGGTGCGATCGTTGCCTCCGGCGCGACGATCGAGGAGATCGCCGCCGTCTCGAAGCACATAGCCGAAGGCAAGTTGATCAGCGTCGACGCGCAGCGCGTGTCCGGGTTCTATTACCGCGTCGCCGGGCGGCCCGGGCCGAACAACCTGTTCGTCGACCTGATCAAGGCGCGCGAGGCCGTCAACCGGGCCGGTGGGGCCGACCCCGTTGACGTTCCGCCCCTCTCGTTCCTGCCGCCCGGCAGTGCCGATCCGATGGCGGGCGGGCTCGGTACGAGCCAGCCGGCGTCCACGGTCGTCATTCCGTTCCGGAACCCGGCGACCTTCACCTGGGATGAGGCCTCCAAGAGCTACCGCCGTGCGCAGGGTGGCGTTCAGACCGTCGACCCCGACGGGAACGTCCCGATCGGCGCCCGCAACGTGATCGTGATCTGGACGGACATCACCGAGAGCAACATCATTCAGGACAGCTTCGGCTCGAGGGGACTCGACTACCGCATGACCGGCGGCGGGAAGGCGTCCGTGTTCCGCGACGGCCGCCGCGTCGACGGCACCTGGAAGCGGGACGCCGCGCTGGACATGTTCACCTTCCACGACCAGGCGGGCGCCCAGATCCTCCTGGCGCCGGGCCAGAGCTGGTTCCACTTCGTCTATCCCGACTGGGTCGTGACGTCCGAGCCCTAGGCCCGTTCGTGTCCTCAGTGGGCAAGGGAAGGTCCTCGAGTGTCTGGGCGCTTGTAACGACGCTCGTCCTCGTGGTCACGGCGGTCGCCGCACAGTCCTCGTTCGCGGGCGACCAGGCCGCGACCCGGCACGGTGATGAGGCCGCGCCCGCGAGCGCGGCCGAACAGGTCGCCACCTGCGTCGGCTCGGTCGGCCCGGGGATCCCGCCGCCGGCGAGCGTGCCGTCCGGCAGTCCGGGGTTCCACGCTCACTGGTACGGCGCGAGTGGCTATCCGACCCTCTGCCCGGGCGAGCGCTCGACCGCCACCGTCGCCTACTTCAACAGCGGCTCGGCCGGCTGGCACCTCGGGACCTTCGGCCAGGTCGCCTATCTCGGGACCTGGGGTCCCGACCCGGGCCAGGACCGCGTCTCATCTCTTGGCGGTGACGGGACCGCCGGATCCCCCGCCACGGGCTGGCCGAGCTACAACCGGATCGCCGTCCAGCCCGCCGAATGGGTCGGGCCGGGCCAGGTGGCCTGGTTCCAGTTCACCATCCAGGCGCCGCAGAAGCCCGGCCACTACAAGCTCTACCTCCGCCCCCTGATCGAGGGCGCCACCTGGCTCGAGGACTTCGGCGTCCACTGGATCGTGACCGTCCTGCAGCCGGACGGGTCGCCGCCGCCTCCGCCGCCCGTCGGCTGCGTCGACGAGTGCTGGCCGCTGACCGGCCGTCCGCACATTGGCGGGCCCATCGAGCGCCGCGGGTTCAACGTGCGCATAGACAACGCGACCCCGGCGCGACCGCACTACGGCACGAGCCAGGCCGACATGATCTTCGAGATCCTCGTAGAGGGGAACATCACGCGCTACTCCGCGCTCTTCCACAGTCAGGATCCCGGCATGATCGGATCCATCCGATCGGCCCGCCTTTCCGACCGCTGGGTCACGCCGATGGTGCGCGGCGGGCTGGTGTACTCGGGCGCGACCATCGAGGAGACCGACATCATCAAGCGGGATGCGGCGGCCGGTGCGTTCCTCGACCTGAACGCCGGGTACGTCGCCGCCGGCTACTACCGGGCGGTCCGATCGAACCCGTACAACATGTTCAGCTCGTCGCGGGCG
>DATKBR010000016.1:0-18117 GCA_035513775.1 Candidatus Limnocylindria bacterium | reverse complement strand
CTTTCGACCCCCACGCTCACGGCCCGCGACCGAACCGACGTTGGACGGGCGATCGAGCTCGGCGCGACCTTCATCGGCCAGTCATTCGTGCGCAGCGCGGAGGACGTCCTCGAGCTTCGCCGGCTGATCGGCCGGAACGGTCCCCGGATCGTGGCCAAGATCGAGACGCGCCCGGCCGTCGACTCGTTCGACGCGATTCTCCGCGTCGCCGACGCGGTCATGATCGCGCGCGGCGACCTGGGCGTGGAGATGCCCTACGAGGAGGTACCGCTGATCCAGAAGCAGCTGGTCCGGCGCGCGCTGGACCGGGGAGTGCCGTCGATCGTCGCCACCCAGATGCTGGAGTCGATGATCGCCGCACCGCGCCCGACGCGCGCCGAGGCGAGCGACATCGCCAACGCCGTGTTCGATGGGGCGGACGCGCTCCTGCTCAGTGGCGAGACGGCCATCGGGGCTCATCCCGTGGAGGCCGCCGCTGCAGCGGCGAGGATCGCGGCCCACTGCGAGGCGCAGGGGGCCGACTACCTGGCCGGTGGATCAGTCCGCCCGCCCAGGTCGGACATCGGTGCGCTCGCCTACGCCGCCGTCGCGCTGGCCTCCGCGAACGCCGGCATCGAGGCGATCGCCTGCTACACGCGCTCCGGGCGAACCGCCCGGATCCTGTCCTCGCTCCGGCCTGCCGTCCCGGTGATTGCCTTCTCACCGGACGCGGCCGTCGTCGCTCGGCTCGTGCTGGCCTCCGGCGTCGTGCCCCGTCGGTGCGCGCGGCTCGATGCGTCGGACCGGCTGGGGCAGCTGGCCCGGTTGATCGGCGCGGCGCGCGTGCTACCGGAAGGATCGGACGCCGTCCTCGTGAGCTCCACGGATCTGCCAGGTTCCGCGCCGAACGTCCTCGGCGTTCAGCGCGTGGTCGCGCCGCGTGACGGCGCCGGCCGCGAAAGTGCCCCTCCTCCTGCGGGCATCGATCGCTAGCTGGTCAGCAAAGGGGTAGCGGCCGGCTGCGCCGGCGGCGAGGCCCCCGCGTCCCTCACTGCCGCAGAGAGCCATAGCCACACCTTCTCCTCTCGATCCAGCCGGACGAGGCCGACCTGCGCGGAAAAGGACGAGGCCGCCGTCCAGCGGCAACCCGTCGAGAATCCGACGCCTGACGCTGCGGCCGCCGCGCCGGTGGACGCCCCTGGCATCATCGAAAGCGAGCACCCCCTCGCGTTGCCATTGAGGGCGGCGAGCCATGGCCCTAGGCTTGGCGTCGCATGAGTGCGCCGTTCGTCGGCCGGCAGGCTGAGCTCAACGAGCTGATAAGCCTCATTCAACGCGCCGAAGCGGAACGCGCGCCGGCCGGGGGGCTGATCGAGGGCGAGCCCGGCAGCGGCAAGACTCGGCTCCTGGCGGAAGCGGCGCGGCGCCCGACCGCCAGCGAGGTGATCGCATTAGCCGGGTTCGAACCGAGTCAGCGCATCCCGCTCGGGGCAGCGGGACCGCTCCTCCGCCGGCTGGCGAGGGTGCCTGCGCACGGAGCGCTGCTCGATCGGCTCGCGTTCGGCGGCCCGGATGGCGAGGGCCGGGACCCCCTCCGCATCTTCGAGGCAGCGCATCGCTCCGCAGTTGCCCAGGGCTCCCTGCTCATCTCGATCGACGACGTGCAGTGGGTTGATGAGCAGTCTCTTGCTCTCGTCGACTACCTGTTGCGGTCGGCCGGCCCGGCTCGGCATTCGTTAGTGATCTTCGCCGCGGCGCGGCCCTCTCCCGCGAGCGCCACGCTGCGCGTGAGCCTCGACTCAGAGCTCCCGGTCGAGCGCCGGGTGTCGATCGAGGTGTCGTCGCTCGATCTGGAGGAGGGGTTGTCGCTCGCCCGTGCAATCGACTCGACGCTGAGCCTGGCTGAAGCTGAGCGGTTGTGGCGGCGGGCCCGAGGCTCTCCGTTCTGGTTGGAAGCCCTCGCCCGGACGCGGGGGGTCGACGATCCCGCGGTCGTCATCGCCGAGCGACTGCGCTCGCTGACCTCGGACGCCGGCGAGCTCCTTGGCTTCCTCGCGGTCGCCGGTCGTCCGGTTCCGCACGACGATGTTGCCGACCTCCTCGGTTGGACGCGGGATCGGGCTGACCAGGCGGCGCGCGAGCTGGCGACTCGAGGGCTGTCGCTCTCGTCGGGGAGCGGCGCGGCCCTGGCGCACGACCTGATCCGCGAGTCTGTTGCCGCGGGGATGCCGGCGGCCACGCTTCAGCGTTTCCGAGTCCGTCTGATCGATTGGCTCGAGTCGGCAGGTGGTGACGACCTGCAGCTGCTCTCCGAGGCCCTCGGACATCGCCAGGCGGTCGGGCTCCCGACCGCCGCGCTGGCTGCGAAGATCCTCGAGTCACCGCGCCGGCGACTGCTCGGCCCCGAGAACCTTCGAACCCTCGCGTCGATCAGCGACACGCTCCCGCCCGGGACCCCGGACCAGCTGGCCATCGATCGTAACCTCGGCGATCTGGCAGGACTCCTCGGTGAGCAGGCGCTCGCCCTCGTGCGCTGGCGCCGGGTCAGCGAGCATGCCCTCGAACCGGACGAACGCGAACGCGCGGAAGTGGAGGCGGCGCGGGCTGCCTACAGGCTCGGTAGGCCGGCCGAAGTTCACGCCCACCTCGATCGCGCGAAGGCGGTGGGCAGGGCAACGGCTGAAGCCAGAGCGCGCCAGGACGCCCTGCAGGCGGAGGTGCTGCTCTGGTCCGAACACGAGACGCACGCGGGTGCCCGGGCCGCTGAGCGAGCCCTGGCGAGTGCCAGGGAGATGGTCAGCAACTCGGCTGGGGTCGGTGGGTTGTCGCCGGATCACCGCCGAACCTACTTCGCCGCATTCGAGGCCGCGGTCGGCGCAGCCCTCCAGGAGGAGCGCGTCGGCGAGGTATTCAAGCTGACGGCCGAGAGCCTCGGGGTTGGCCGCGCCGTCGACGAGGAATCCCACGTCGCGATGCTGCTCCGAGCTGGCTTTGCCCTGCGGCCGGTGAACGCCGGCCGTGTCTCAGAGGCCGAGGCGCACTTTCGGTCCGCGTGGGAAATCTCCCGGCGGCTCGTCCTCCCGCTCGCCACGATCGAGGCGGGGCATGGGCTCGCCCGGGCGCTCCGCGACCAGGGCCGCCTCGCGGAGGCGCGATCCATCATCGTTGCGACGCTGGAGCTGGAGGTCCGGCTCGGGCGCCCGGCCGCTCGCTGGGGCAACGCTGCTTCCATCCTGCATCTGATCGAGCTCTCGATGGGGGACGCTGATGCACTGTCCGACTTGCGTGCCGATGCGGACGCGGAGCCGAACCCGCACTACGAGCTCGCCATCCACCAGCACCTCGGCGTCTGGCTCGCCCGCATCGGTGGCCCGACTCGCGCCGACGATGTCGAACGCGAGCTCGCGGCTGCACGATCGGCCGCAAGCATCGCTGGCTGCCCGCGCTGTGCGGCCGAGGTGACCGTCGTGTCGGCTGAGGCGCTGGCCCGCATCGGGCGGGTCGGCGAGGCCCGGCAGGCGCTGGCAACCTGGGAGCAGCGCCCGATCGAGGATTACCCGATGCGGATCGTGTGGCGGAAGCGCGCGCGCGCTGCCATCGCAGCCGCAGAGGGCGACGCGGAAACGGCGATTTCGACGCTTGAAGAGCTGGGCATCCTGCTGGAGGAAGCAGGCTACTGGGAGGACGTCGCCTGGGTACGCCTCGACGTCGGTCGCGTCCTGTCCGGGTCGAACCGTTCCGAAGCCGTCCGAGCCCTGGAATCGGCCGCCGTGGTTGCGGATCGGATCGGCGCGGTGACGCTGACCCGGTTGGCGAATCAGGAGCTGCGCCGGCTCGGCGTACGGGCATGGCGCCGCGGCCTAGCCGCCACCGGGACCGGTATGGCTGCACTGACGAGTCGGGAGCGCGAGGTGGCGGATCTTCTCGCCGAGGGCCGCAGCAATCGGGAGATCGCCGACGCCCTGCTCGTCGCACCAAAGACGATCGAGCGCCACGTCACGAACATCCTCGCCAAGGTCGGCGTTCGGAACCGGACTGAGCTCGCCACGCGATTCCGGGGTCCTGGTACTGGGTTCCCCCGATGAAACACGCCGCGTCGCCCGCCTAAGTTCCCAGCGAGCCCCGACCGATGGCTCGCAAAGGAGGACGACGGCAGTGGCGAAGGCCCTGATGCTCTGGCCGGCGGGAGCCGCCATACGCATCGGATCAACGGAAGCAGCCCAGCTGGGAGCGCTCGGCGTCACCAACGTCACCCTCCTGCGCGATGCCGATTCGGTCGCGGTCATGCTCGAAGGATGGGCGTTCGACGCCAACCGGTCCGCGCGGACCGCAGCCGCTTCACTCGGTGACGCTTCCGAGTGCCGCGTCCTGCAGTCCACGCTGGATGTGGCCGTGTCGACCGTCGATGGCAAAGGAGGAATCGATGAAGAAGCTCTGGCGAGTGCCGGCCGCGACGCTCGCGGCGGTGGGACTGCTCACGGCTAGCGCGGTCGCAGTCTCGGCCCATACGCATTCCATCGGCAAGAACGGCCAGGTGATCGCAAACGGCCAGAACCACTACGGCTTCGTCGCGCAGGGTGATGGCACGTTCCTGACCTGCGACACGTTCACCGCTCTGCCCAACGTCGGGCCCGCCTGGTACGGGCTCGAGACGGCCCACCACGGCCCCGATTCCGGCGACGCTGGGAAAGGCGACGGCTGCTACCTGGCCGATTACAGCCCGCTCGGAGAAGACGACGACGTGAATCCCGCAATCGACTGACGCGCACCAGTCACTCGGGAGGAGCCTGAAGCGACCCCGCCTGACCTCGACGCATCGCGGCCACCGCGCCCACGGGCGGGGTGGCCGCTACGCCTGCTCGCCCCGATGCTCTTGCTACGCGGCGCCGTCGAGCGGCGTCCGGATGTCCAGGCCGAGGTGATGTGCGATCGCCACGCGGACCTGGCCGCGGATCAAGGGATCGATCAGGACCTGCGGCGTCCCGCCGATTTCGTCCGCCTTGACTCCTGCGTCCGCGACGCCCCGTACAGCTCCGACAGCTCGCGCACGCGATGGACCGTCCGCTCGGCCAGGTTGTAGGTCCGCTTTGAGCGTCGCGCCATGGACGCAGTATCGACGTGTCGATTACGGGTGTCCATCCATCGACCTGGCGAGGGTCGATCGGATTCGAGCGTGAGGCTGCCGGCGGCGGCGTGCCATGATCGAGTGGTGAGCGACATCCATCTCGACGTCGTGGGCGAGGCGCGGCTGCATCGGGCGGTGCGGCGGTGCTGGCAGCCGGTGTGCACCGTGGCGGAGCTGGGCGAGAAGCCCTTTCCGGTAACGCTCCTCGACGAGCAGCTCGTTGTCGTGCGGCTGGGCGACGACATCGCCTGCTTCCGGGACCTGTGCGTGCATCGCGGGACGGCGCTGTCGCTCGGCTGGGTCGATGATGGGTCGCAGCCGGCCCCCGACGGGAGTGGCACGGTCGGCGAGCCGTGCCTCGTCTGTGCGTACCACGGCTGGAGCTACGACCGGAACGGCGTGGTTCGGAGGATCCCGGCGGTGCACGGGCGGTCCATCCCGAATCGCGCTCGCGTTGAGCGCTACGCGACGGCGATCGCGGCGGGGCTGGTGTGGGTTCTGCTGGAGCCCGGGTCGCGGGGCTGGGAGGCGCCCGAAGCCGCCTATCCCCTCCCCGACGTCTCGTCGTGGTGGGAGCAGCCGGGCTTCCGGACGATCCCGATTCCCACCTACGACTGGGCCTGCTCGGCGGCGCGCCGGGTGGAGAACTTCGTCGACTTCAGCCATTTCCCGTGGGTCCACCCCGGCGTCCTCGGCGACCGCGCGAAGCCGCTGTCGCCCGAGCACGAGGTCATCGACGACGGCGTCACGATCAGCTTCGACATCGCGCTCGAAGAGCCACAGGCGTCGGTGAAGGGCGACCAGGTGCCGGGCGTCAAAGTCCAGCGCGACCCGACTACTTACACCCTGCACCTGCCGCTGTCGGTGACGCTCGACCAGCGGCTGCCGCCGTCCGCGGCGCGGCCCGAGGGCAACCGGTTCATCCTGTTTCTCGCTTGCTCGCCGGTCTCCGCCCGCCGTTGCCGCTCCTTCACCTGGAACGCGCGGACCTACGACCTGGATCCTGCCGCAGACGCGGGTCTCGCCGACTTCCAGGCGCTGATCCTGGACCAGGACCGCCCGATCGCGGAGTCGCAGCGGCCCGAGGAGCTCCCGGTCGACCTCTCGCAGGAGCTGCACATCGCGGGCCCGGATCGCGCGTCGATCGCGTACCGGCGGAGGTTGGCTGAGCTGGCCGAGATTGCCGGGCTGCCGGCAGATCGGGCCGATTCCGAGCGTGAGTCCGCCACTCGTTGATCGCCCGGCGGGGGAAGCTATGCCAATTGCTGCATAACCGCTAGCAGCAGCGCATCGCGTGGGTGGTCACGACGACACCCGTGGGCGTAGTGGTCGAACGGCCGCTGGGGCGGCCGCGCGCGCCGGCGGGACGCCGATAATCGCACCGTGGTGGTGGACATCCTCGGGCGCGACGCCGAGTCCGTGGCGATCCGGGCCTTCCTGGATCGCGCCTACGAGCGTCCGCGAGCACTCGTGATCGACGGGACGGCCGGCATCGGGAAGTCCACGCTGTGGCTCGCCGCGGTGGCGGCAGCTCGGGCGCGCGGCTTCGAGGTGCTCTCATCGCGCCCCGCGGAGACCGAGCGCCTGCTCGCGAACGTGGTTCTCGGCGACCTGTTCGAGAACGTCCAGGCCGACGAGCTCGCCACCCTTCCCCCACCCAGGCGGCGGGCTTTCGAGTCGGCACTCCTGATGCGCGACGACCCCGGCCAGCGAGTCGATTCTCGAGCGCTCGGTGTCGCGCTCGTCACGTTGCTGTCGGCGATCGGCGGTGGCCGGCCCCTGCTGCTCGCGATCGACGACGACCAATGGATGGACCCATCCACGGCCACCACGCTCTCGTTCGCCCTCCGGCGCCTGCAGGGCCGCGGGCCCTCCGTCCTACTCTCACGGCGGACCCCGGGGTCTCCGACGACTGCCCTGGAGGACGCCTTCGAACCAGCGGTGGTCGAGCGCCTGTCCGTCGGTCCGTTGAGCGTCGGGGCCCTCCACGTGATCCTTCGGGAACGGCTGGCCTCGGTCTTCCCGCGTCCGACGCAGGTCCGTATCCACGAGGCTTCCGGCGGGAACCCCTTCTATGCCCTGGAGCTCGCCCGCGCGCAGCTGGCTGCGGGACCCGGCGAGGACGCGACGTCACTGGCCGTGCCCGCCAGCCTCGAGCGGCTGGTCGACGCCCGGCTCGGCGCGCTGGACCTCGAAACCCGGCAGGCCCTGTTGCTGATCGCGGCGCACGGCCGGTTCCCGGTTCGCGCCCTGCGGGCAATGTCGATACCGCCTCAAGCGGTCGACCGCGCGCGACGAGCCGGGGTTATCGAGACCGCGGACGGTGTTGCACGGTTCACCCATCCTTTGCTCGCGTCGGCGATCTACCAGGGAGCAACCGAAGAGGAGCGCCGGGCCGCGCACCGACGGCTCGCGACAATGTTCGACGATCCCATCCACCGTGCCCGTCACATCGCACTCGGGGCGGAGGCCGCCGACGAAGGGCTGGCGACGACGATCGAGGCGGCCGCCAACCTGGCGCGAGATCGCGGCGTGTCGATCGCGGCAGCCGAGCTGGCCGAGCACGCGCTTCGCCTGACCGCGTCAGACCAGGCCGGCGATCGTCGCCGTCGCGCCGCCGCTGCCGCGCGCGCACACTCGGCAGCGGGAGACGGCACCCGGGCTCGGGCCGTCGCCGCCGAATTGCTGGCCGAAGCCCCACGAGGGCGAGCCCGCGCTGAAGCCCTCCTCCTCGGTTCGGGACTGGAAGCTTCGCCCGCGGCAGTCGCGATGCTCGAGGAGGCCCTGGCCGAGGCTGCTGGCGCGCCCGAGCTCCAGGCTGCGATCCACGCGGCCCTGGCGGAAAACGGGTACTTCGCGGTGGCGGATCGCGAGGCTTTCGCGGATTCGCACGCACGTGCTTCCCTGGAGCTCGCGGAAGCGCTCGACGACGACGCGCTCCGGGCAAACGCCCTTTCGATCCTCGCGCTCCTGCAGTTCAACGCCGGGCGCGCGGGGGCGCTGGAGCTGGCCGAGCGGGCGTATCGCCTGGCCTCGGCGCGCAACGATCTCGAGCAGATACAGAGGGCCGGCTGGGTGGTCGGGCACATCCTGACCTGGATCGGCGACACGGATCGGGCACGCGACTGGCTGGAGCGGCGGCTCGCCGAATGGTCGGACCGCGACGAGCGCGCGCGGCAGGACTTCCTCTGGTATCTCGCCCTCGTGGAGCTCTGGGCCGGCCGCTGGAGCGTTGCCAGCAACCACGCCGACGAGAGCCACGGAATCACGTCCGCCTATGGCATGGAGACTCCCTTCGACTTCTTCCCGTCCGCGCTCATCGCGCTGCACAAGGGCGAGCTGGAGCGCGCCCGATCACTCTCGGAACGAGCGCTGGCTCTTGGCGGCGAGGGCGCGGGGCTCAAGTCCTACCACGCGATCATCTCCGTCGCCGATCTCCGGGACGGCGATGCAGATGCTGCGATCGTCAATTTCGAACGCGCCGCAAGCAACGCCGATGGCGCCGGCTCGGAGGACCCGAGCATGCGCCATTGGGTTCCGGAATACGTCGAAGCCCTCGTCCAAATCGGCCGCATCGACGAGGCCGCCGAGCTGACGAGCGACTGGGAGGCCGCGGCCCACAGGCTCGGCCGGGATCGAGTCATCGCCCAGGCGGTTCGGTGCCGCGGCCTGATCTCCGCGGCGCGGGGTGACATTCCGACTGCTATCACCTTGCTCGAGGAGGCCGTTCGCCGCCACCATGACGTCGGCGACCCATTCGGCCGGGCGAGGGCCGAGCTCGCGCTCGGCGTGAACCGCCGCCGCGCGAAGCAGAAGCGCTCCGCTCGGGAGGCGCTGGAGGCCGCGCGCGCGGGCTTCGAAGCCCTTGGCGCCGCCACGTGGGCGGGCGTCGCGCGCTCCGAGCTGGCTCGCATCGGCGGGCGCACCCGCATCGCCGGCCTGAGCCCGTCGGAGCTGAGCGTCGCGGAGCTGGTCGCCGCTGGCCGCACCAACCGCGAGATCGCGTCGACGCTGTTCCTGGGCGAGCGAACCGTCGCCGGCCACCTCACTCACATCTACGCGAAGCTCGGGATCCGCTCCCGCACCGAGCTTGCCAGGAATTTCGCAGGCAAAGTCGAGACATCCTGACGTTTCCTCCGCGTCCCCCGGGCGGGAGCCTGTGGGTATGCCGAGCTACCTCGTCGAAACATTCCTCGCCCGCGGCGCCGCCGCTGAGCGACTTCGACGCGACCGACGAGCAAGCCAGGCAGCCGAGGCGCTGACGCGGGAAGGGACGCGCGTCCGCTTCGGAGGGTCCATCCATGTCCCCGAAGAAGAAATCTGCTTCTTCAGCTTCGAGGCGCCCTCCGACCGCGCAGCCACGCTCGTGGCCGAGCGCGCGGGCCTGGGGCGGTTCCGGGTCGTCGAGATCGACGGCTCGATGGAGAGCAGCCAACCGAGCACGACCTAGGAGGAATACAACATGCGCAATCTTCGATCTTTCGCGGTGGCGTCGGCTGCAGGGCTGATGCTCCTGGCCCCCGCGGCGGTTGCCGCGGCGACCCCTGTCGACAACGGCTGTCCGGCGTCTGCCGAGCCCACGTTGGTAGCGGAGCTGGTGGGGTACCAGCTGCCCGGCATCCTCGACGATGAGGACAACGGCGGCAACGGGGACGGCTGGGTCTGCGCGTTCCCGCTCCCGGACGCCGCTTCACCCGGGGAATTCACCCTCTACCAGTTCTTCGAGAACAACCTCAAGGCCCAGAGCCGGCCGTAGGTCTTGGGCGGCCGTCCGTGGGTCGACGGACGGCCGCCCGCCGACCGCGGCCTTCGCCGGCAACCCCGTCGGATTCGGCGCCAGCGGCTGCCCATAAGCCGACACACGCTTCGAATCATGATCATGCTCGGCGCGCTCGTGGCGACCGTCGGGGGCACCGGTATCTTCACCGGTGCAGCGATCGCGCGACGCCTCGCTGAAACCAGCGACCCAGCGGGAGGACACCGCCATGCCAGCGTCTGATCCAGGGACGATCGCAGCCGCAATCGCATCTGTCCGAGAGGACTTCGAGCAGCACCCCGAGCAGGCCATGTCGGTGGATACCTTCGCACGGGCTCGACTGGTCGACGGTCTCCGCGTGGATGTCGAGGGGCCGAACGGCTGGAGCGCCACAACCGACATGTCGAAAGGCGTGGGCGGAGGCGGCTCCGCGCCGAGCCCCGGCTGGCTGCTGCGCGCCGCTATCGCCTCGTGCGACGCAGTCTTGATCGCGATGCAGGCCGCCGAGGAGGGCGTCCGCCTGACCCACCTCGAGGCCGAGGTGACCAGCGAGTCCGACGACCGCGGTCTTGTCGGCAGCGCCGACGTGCCCGCCGGCCCGCTCCGGGTGAACGTCGTCGTCCGGCTCGCGGCGGATGGACCGCCGGCTGACGGGGGACTCGAGGGCCTGGTCGCGCGGGCGCTGCGGCGGTCGCCGGTATCGGAGTCGCTCGGGCGCGTGGTCCCCTTGGATGTCGCGGTGGAGGTAATGCAGCCAGCTTGAGGGCGGTCCTCCCGCACGAGGGCGGTTTCTCCGGGCGGTTTCTCCGGATAGATGCCCGCCCTAGCCGATCACCGGCACAGCCTCGGCCTTCGCCGCGGCGAGCAGCTTGCGATCAGCGGTTGCCAGACCCCCATCCACATCGATGGCCAGGTCAAGATAGGCGGCGTCGTACACGGTCAGGTCGTGCTCACCTGCCAGTCGGACCGCGCTCTCCATGCCGCGGAGTCCGCGGTCGGCGACCTCAAAGCCTGTCGCGAACAGGTCCTGAACGAGGGCGACGACGTGAGCGACCGACTTGATCGTCGTGCCCCGCAAGAGCGCATTCGCGACCTCCCAGGGAAAGTGCGGCGGCACCAGGACCAGGTCGCCGGACTTGATCCAGCCTGCCCATCGCTCGCGCCAGTCCGGGTCACCCTGCAGGAAAGGGATCGCGACCGACGCATCGACGACGACCGCGCGCTGGGCCTGCGTGAGGGTCAAGACGAGGCTTCCCGGATGGTGCGCGCGATCTGCTCGTCTCGCTCAAGGCGCATCGCTTGGATCAGGTCCTCGATGGGCTCATTCACCGTGAACGGATGCCGCTCCGCCATCCGTCGGATGCGGTCAATTGCCTTCAGCCGCTCCACCTTGCGGCGCTCTGGATCGACGAGGGCGAGGTCCGCCAACGGCACGAGCGCCGCGATCGGTTGACCGGCGCGCTCGATCACGATGCGCTCGCCAGCGGCTGCCTGATCCACGATCTGGCCGAAGCGCCGCCGCACGTCCAGCGCACTCACGGTTCTCATACTACCATGATACCACTCTATGATCGCCATCGACTCGCCGGCCGCGGGGCATCGGCCGAGGCCGACTTGCGCGTCGGCGACCGAGTGATCATGCCCGTATACCAACTCGACGAGGTTCGAGCTCCCAGCGCGCGCGGCTAGTCGACTTGCGCACGGCGGTGATCACCAACGACGAGGTTCAGGCCTTGGAGCCACGCTCTAGGCTCGATTCCCGTCCCGGTTCGGCCCTACCTCGTCAGGTTGGTATACGGCCGATTGCATCCGGACCGACTCGGCGCCTCGGCGCGGGGCGTCGCGCTGCTCGGGGCCTGCGATACCCAGGTGTACGCGTCTCCTCGGGCTGTCCGCTTACGGCCCGCTCGGGGTCGGAGACTCGAGGAAGGCCCGGTTCGCGATCTCGAGATAGAGCGTGGAGTGGTCCTGCGGCGATTGCGTGTAGGTCGCGATGGTGAGATCGCCGAGCGTCGTGGTGGCGAACTCGTCGCCGAGGTGACTCGCGAGCCACGGGAGGAGCGACTCGCCCTGCGACTCGCCCAGCGCGGCGCCGAGGAAGGCCGCGAAGGGCTCCAGCGCCACCACGGGGTCGAGGATCGGCTCCGCGGCGGTGCCTTCGATGCTCGTGAGTGCGTCGGCGACGTCCCCCGCCGGGTCGGTGACGATGGAAACGAGCCGCTGCCGACCATCGGCGTCGATCAGGGTGCACGCGCGCACCATGTGGCCCACGGCCTGCGTGCTCGGTTGTGCTGGACCACAGGAATAGCCGAGCGTCTCGTAGTAGCCCAGGATCGACTCGGCGTCGAAGGCGAATACGCCCTCGAGCACGGCGGCCGAGCCGGTTGGGGCGAACGACGGACTCGGGGCTGGCGCGAGGGTCGGTGTCGGGGCGATGGTGGGGCCGGGCGAGGCTGGCCCGAACGTGGGGCCGGCCTCCGGCGCGCAGCCGACCACGACCAGGAGCGCGAGCGCGGCCAGCGCGCGAGCGAGCACGACGGAGGGCGTGGCACGCATCGGCACCCATCTTGAACTATTGCCTGTATTGAGGTATGACCTGTCCTGGAGTATGTTGGCCGAGTTCGCGACCAATCGCGTTGCGGCATTTTGCAATGTCGTGACCACAAACGAATCAGGTCGCGGTTCGTTCTAACCAGTAACCGACTTACCAGTAACCGACGCGCGGGATGCGCCAAAGTACGACCAACAACTGGAGATCAGAAGTCATGCACAAGATCATCAAAGCGACAGGGACCGCAGCGACGGCGATTGCGCTGTCCGCATCGGTCGCGGTCGCCGGGGGTGGCGTCTCGGGCGTCGCCCAGGGCCACGGCGAGGCCGTGTCCGAGGTCGCCCAGGCGGCCGAGTACGTCAGTGGCAAAGCTCGCGGCGAGGCTGTCTCGGCGCTCGCGAAGCAGCACGGCGCGGCAGTCTCGGCAGCGGCGAAGGCGCAGGGCGGGGCGAACGCCGCCGCGGGCAACGGCAATGGCGCTGCGAATGCCGAAGCGGGCAAGGCCAAGGGCGCCGCGGCTGCCGAGGCCGGTCGACTCAAGGGCGAGGTCGGCAGCACCTAATCCTCGAGAACCCTCGAGCTCGCACCGAAGGCCTCCCACCTGGGAGGCCTTCTCATTTCCCGGCCGATTCCGGCTGCGGCCCTGCCCGCAGCGCTCCGGCCGCGCCGGTCCCGCCGCTGGGGGCGTTGCTACCGACCGCGCCCGTGCCGTTGGCGGCTGCGGAGCCGGACGGCGCGACGTCGCAGTAATGCAGGCTGCCATCAACCATTCTGCGTAAGAGTGAATTTGTCAGTACGGCTAGTTGACTTTGGCTAGCATGGGTTGCCCAGGGGATTCAAGCGTCGCCTCCAGCGACACGACTATTGGCGGACTCGTCGTCTGGTCAGCAGCGCGGGTCGACATGATCTACTTCAAGCTCTACGCCGCCGCCGAGCAGGACGAGTCGGTGGTCGATCCAGAAGCGCTGATCGCACTGACAGCGGAGCTCGGAGACGCCGACGCGCGCCTTCGCGACGTCAGCACGGACTGGTGCGTGACCTACGGGCGATACGTGAACGGATCGCGCCTGAAGCGCGTTGCGAGCGAACTGGGCAGTCCGGGCGACGCGATCGGCGAATACGTCGCCACCGTCGCGGGCGCGGGTGGCCCCACGTGGCCGTTGGCAACCAGTCCACGCCCGGACTATGCCTTCAGAGGCAAGGCCCGCCTGGAAACGTCGTCGACGCGCGCCCGCCTGCGAATTCGCCTCCGAGCTGCGTTCGGCGTCAATGCCCGAGCGGACGTTCTCGCTGCCCTGCTCGGGTCACCCGAGATGGGACTCAGCGTCGCTGATCTGGCCAGGACGACTCGATTCACGAGGCAGAACATCGTGTTCGCGGTCGAAGCCCTCGTCCTCGCGGGTCTCGTGGAGGCCCGCGCCGTCGGAAGCGAGCGCAGGTTCGCGCTGCTCGGTCGTACCACGATCCTCCCGGGCCTCCGACCCCCGGTCCCCCAGCCCGATTGGGTATCGCGCTTCCGGATCGTCCTCGAACTCGTCCGCTTCGAACGCCGATCCGCAATGACTCCGTCGATTCGATCGATCGAGAGCCGGCGACTCGTCGAGTCAATCTGGCAGGGCATCGTGAGCGAGGACCTCCCTCGACCGAACCTTGACGCAATGGGCGTCGAGTTCGCCTCCGCCTATGACCGCTGGATCGTTCACATCGTGGACTGGCTGCGCAGCCAGAAGTAGGCGCAATCGACCGCGACCAATGCGTTCCATTCGCCACGTGCGGCCTTGCAGGTCCGTGACTAGCTGCTCGATTCTCGCGGGGTGCCGGACAGGACGTCGGCGAGGGCTTCGCTGAGCCGGCGCATGGACGAGCCGTCCGGGTCGTGGTCGGGGTTGACCTCGCAGATCGTGAGCGTCGTCCAGTTCGGCGCGGCGACGAGCTCCCGAAGGACGGCCACGAGCTGCTCGAAACGAAGGCCCGGGTAGCGGCGCGTCTCCTCGGCGATCGGGAAATCCAGGAAATCGAGGACGTCCGCGTCGACGTGGACGAGGAGGCGCTCGAACCGTCGCGCCCAGCCCTCGACGACGCCGCGCGCGGCGCCCGCCGGGTCCGACTTCACCTGCGCGAGCGGGACCTCCTCGATCCCGAGGTCGGCGATCGTGCGCCGCTCGAAGTCGGTCGAGCTGCCGTTCGCGAACAGGAGGAGCTGATCGGGGTGGAGCATCGGCGTTCGCGGGCCCAATCCGGCGAGAGCGGGGATCGTGTCCGGAAGGCCGAGCAGATGGGCGACGCCCATCCAGTCGAGCGCACCGTCTTCCACGCTCGAGGGCGTGTTCATGTCGGTGTCGTAGTCGATGTAGACGAGGCCGACATCCGGCGTGGCACGGGTGGCACCGGCGACGGTGCCGAGCTCGACGGTGCAGTCGCCGCCGAGGACGAGCACGCTGGAGCCGTCCGACAGGGCGGCCGCAACCTGGTCCGCGACCGAGCGGGCCACGCCGGCTGCGGCATCGGGATTCATGGCCCGTCGGTGCTCCGGGTCGACCCGCCATCGAAAGCCGGGCACGTCACCACGATCGGTGACCGTTAGACCGCGCTCCTCGAGGAGGGCGATCAGCCCTGCGTCTCGCCAGGCCGCCGGCGCCCGCTCCTGGCCGGGTGCGTACGCGCCGGCGCTGCTGGGCGCGCCGACGATGTGTAGCCGGCGCGGCGTGCCGTCCCCGCTCAGCGCCATCAGCCGGCGCCCATGCGGATCTCGACCTCGTACTCGGGGAAGTACCGGCCGATGTCGGGCAGCGCGAACGACTTGAGGATCGATTCTTTCGGTTCGCGCTCCAACAGGAACTCGATGCTGCGCCGGACGAGGGCGTCCGGTGTCCCGCCGCTGGTAGTCAGTCGCTGGAAGTCGGCGCGGGTCATGGTGACGGAGTGGCGGCTCTCGCTTCCGTCGTCGCCGATCGTCACCTGGCAGAGCCAGCCGTTCGCCGCGGTGACGCAGGCGACATCGATGTTTGCCATCGCCCGATTCTGCTCCCAGTCGCCGGCAGCGAGTTGCTCTCGCCTGCGCGTGCTATTCCTATGGCGGAGGACGACATGCCCACCTACCGGCTCACTACGCACGTGAACGCGCCGCCCGAGCGCGTGTTCGAGCTCTGGACCGACCTCGACCGAGCGCCCGAGTGGATCGGCGGCCTGACGAAGGTCACCGACCGAACCGGCCCGCTCGACCAGAAGGGCGCGCGCTACACGTCGTGGTTCGGGAACATGAAGAGCCCGACCGAGGTCCTCGACGTCGAGCGGCCCCGTTTCATCCGGACCCGGTTCGGGAACGCGGTGCTGCGCGGCGAGACCGAGGCGACCTTCGAGCCGGAGGGCGGCGGCACCCGGCTTGTCCAGACCTTCCGCACGCAGGGTGTCATTCCGGCGATTGCCGCCTGGATCTTCTCGAAGGGCTCCTGGAAGGGCAGCTTCAAGGGCGAGCTCGAAGCGTTTCGGAAGATCGCGGAGCGCGGCTAGGTCCGCACGGCGATGCCCGTCGCCGGAATACGAAGGCCTTCGACCTTGGAGCGAGTCTCGCTATCCGCGCGGACGGCCGGGCCTTAGGAAGTCCGCGGGCCGTTCGCCCGGCTGCTTTGGGTCTGGGCCGTCCCAGATCAATGTTTCAGGTGCGATATCGATGCGCCCTGGCCAAGCGAGCGTGCCGCCGTCCACGTAGACCTTTCGAAACGCGGTGTCATCCCGGGAGATGCGCTCGAACACACCGACACCGTCGAGCAGCCCACCGAGATCGCGCTCGACAACCGATCCGTCGGTCAGGGTCAACTGAACGCGCCGCCCTTCGAGGGGACGCACGTCTGAGATCCTCAGCATGTCGTGCATGCTAGACAAGGGGCTTGATCTTTCGCAATTGCCGCCGACTCGCCGCGAGCTCCCAGTCGCCGAGTAGCTCGTCGCGGCGCAGCTCCGCCCATTCGATCGTCAAGCCGAGCGCGCGGGGCGGGAGTCTCCCTTCGAGGACCTCGAGGCCGACGATCGCAACCTCGGCTTCGAACTCGCCGTAGTGCGCGTGAAAGTGCGGCGGGCGGTGGTCGTCGAAGTGCATGCGGATGATGATTCCGAAGAACCGCGAGATCTCGGGCATCGCCCGACCCTACGGCTGGGCACTTGGCTGCGACTCACCTGGGCATTGCCGCGCAGCGGCAGCCCAGGGCTCCGCGCAGGGCTATGGACCGACGGGCCGGGTTGGTTGTCGTCGCGCGGAGAAGCTCGTCCCGAATGGCAAGCGCAGTGGCCAGCAACCCCGATCGTGCATCGCTTCGTATTCGTGGAATCCGACGCTCGTGTCGATATGTCCCGGGCGATGCCTGTCGCCGGCATACGAGGGTCGGCGCGCTACCGACCGCCTAGCCCCAGAAGATGGAGGTTGGATCCTCCTCGATCTCGGCGAGGAGCGGATCGACGTGTGGCGATGGCTCGATGTCGTCGTAGTGGTGCCAGCGGCTGTTGCGATCGCTCCAGTCCAGCAGCCAGACGCCACGGCCGGCGAGAAATCGCAGCCGGGCTATGGGCATCCGCGTCCACTCCGGACCGATTGCGGGTGTCCACGGTGGCCGGCACTCCAGGATGGTGACCGAGCGGCCGCGCACGTCAAATTCGATCCGGATCTTGTCGCGCAAGTGTGCCGGCACCTTTCCGTCGCAGTAGCGGCGGATCCTCGCGATGTCGAGATCAGGAACTGCACGCTTCGCGTTGTCCACAAGTGAAGGCTAGCGACCACGTCTACCCCGCAGCCGGAGGCGGCCTATGCGGTCGCCTCTAGCGGCCGATGACCTCTACTTCGACATCGAGATCCGGCCAGCGCGAGTCGGTCGTCAGGACACGGCCGGCACGCAGCTGGATCGCCGTTGCGACGACGAGGGCGTCCGGTAGTCGAAGGCGACGCCCGTGCTTGGCTCGAAGCCCGGACGCAACGCGGGCAATCTCCGGTGTCACCGGCTCGATCGTCGCCGGCAAGGCGTCGAGGAACGCATCGACGGCATGGACCGCCGACTCGCCCTGCCCTTGCGGAGCCACCAGGACCTCGGCGTAAGCCGAGGCGGGGAGGATCAGGCCATCGCGCGCCAGAACCCTGGCTGACAGCGCGGATCTGGCGGCCGCGTGGTGGCCGTCCTCGGCGTCGAGAATGGCGATGACGACCCCGGCGTCGAGGACGGTCAGGGCCATTCGCTCCGGAGCTCGTCGAGATAGCCGGGCCCGTAGATGCCAGTTAGCTTGCCCGCATGGTCGTCGATCGGGTCCGCTTCCCGGACGAGCATTAGCTCACCGGGACCTCGGACCTCGACGCGGAGGCGGTCTCCGGCGCGAAGTCCCGCACCGCCGAGTGCATCCACCGGCAGCGTGAGCTGATTCTTGGAGCTGATCCGACTACCTCGTGTGAGGCTCGCCTTTACTTTGGTGCGCATGGGTAAAGGATATCCCGGTGCACCTGCTGCGGCAATGGGAGGCATCAATCGACGGTGACCAGCAGCGCTTATCGGGCGATCACTCGAGGACCGCACCTCACCGGGATCGCTTCGTATTCGCGGGATCCGGCCATTGGGTCGACATGTCCTGGCTGATGCCCGTCGCCGGAATACGAAGGGCTGGAGGCCCGGATCGCTTCAAGTCGAGGTGCCAGGTTCTGGTCGAAGAGGAGCCGCCGAGTCACCCGCG
>DATKBR010000015.1:0-34396 GCA_035513775.1 Candidatus Limnocylindria bacterium | reverse complement strand
CGTGAGGGCCCAGCCGCGGCCGCGCCCGGGGAGGCAGCTCGCGAGCTCGATGTCGAGGTGGCCCGTCTCCTCCGGGTCCGTCGAGGCGAGCTCGCCGAGCCGCTCCTCTGGCAGCGACCGGGCCATTGGCGCGAGGTGGAGTCGTACGTGGCGCAGCTGGCGCCGATCAGGTCTCGAATTGCGCTGTTCTCGTCGTGGGGCCGCGAGGCGCGCCGCGACGCTGCGCTTCGCCTCGCCTACGCGATCGTCTGGCTGCGCCTCGCCCACCGGCGCGCCGGAGAGTACGGGCCGCGGATCAGGCCAGCTCTCGGGCGAAGCGGGGTCGCGCCGCGTCGCTGAGGAACGCAGCGGGCTTCGACCGCGGGGCGGCGCCGGGCGGGCCTCAGAACAGGCCAAACACGGTCGCGTACAGATAGCCGAACGCGATCGTCGCGGGAAGCGTCAGCACCCACGACACGACGATCTCGATCACCAGGCTCCAGCGAATGGACTTCCATCCCGAGACGAGCCCCACGCCGACGATCGCCGAGGTGATGGTGTGGGTGGTGCTGATCGGGATCCCGAACTGCGAGGCGACTTGCAGCACGGTGCCGGCCGCGGTCTCCGCCGCAAACCCCTGCTCCGGCTTGAGACCCGTGATGCGCATCCCCAGCGTCCGGATGATTCGCCATCCGCCGGCGGCCACGCCGAGTGCCGCAACCGCAGCCACCGTCAGGATCACCCACAAGGGCACGCTGTCGTAGGTCACCCCGTAGTACGTGATGAGCGCGAGCGTGAGCACGCCCATGGGCTTCTGCGCGTCGTTGCGTCCGTGGCTGAACGCCATGTAGACGGCCGAGAGGCGCTGAAGCCTCATGCTCCAGCTCACGGCCGTCCGTCGGCTGGATCGGGAGAACGTGCGATAGACCAGCACGAGCATCCCCGCTCCGCCGACGATCCCGAGCAGCGGCGACGCGACAATGGCGACGAGAACCGGGATCACGCCTCCCAAGACGATGGATTCCGGGCCGGCCTGGGCGAGGCCCACCCCGAGAATCCCCCCGATCAGTCCGTGGGTCTCGCTGACCGGAATTCCCCGCGTATAGGCGAGCAGGCTCCACGTCATGGCACCTGCCACCGCGGCTACCACGGCGCTCTGTGAGAGGACCTCGGCACGGACGATCCCCGTGCCGATCGTCAAGGCGACCGCCGTGCCCGCGAGGGCCCCCAGCATCTCGAACAGCGACGCCACGATGACTGCCTGCACCGGCGTGAACGCCCGCGTGCCGACGGCCGTGGCGATGGCGTTCGCCGCATCCGTGAATCCGGACACGAACGCGTAGAGGTAGGAGATTGCGACGCCGGCGAGGAAGACGAGAAGCGCGCCGTCCAACCCTACGGTCGCCCTTGGCGTTGCCCTGGGCGCGGCGATCTGCCCACGTCGACCTCCAGCGTCGCTCTGCGGGCGACAGTCTCGCAGGTACGGGATGGGTGCGGCGCACCGACATCGCTCCGGCCCTTATCCTTCGCGTTCCGATGCGACTGAGCGAGCTGTTCTTCGCGACCCTGCGTGACGATCCCGGCGAGGCCGAGATGCCGTCGCATCGACTGCTGCTGCGCGCCGGCTACCTGCGCCAGCTGGGCTCGGGGATCTACTCGCTGCTCCCCCTCGGCAAGCGGGTGAGCGATCGCGTGGAGCAGGTCATTCGCGAGGAGATCGACGCGATTGGCGGGCAGGAGATGGAGATGCCAGTCGTCCATCCTGCCGAGGTCTGGAAGGAGAGCGGGCGCTACCAGAAGATCGGGCCGGAGCTGGTGCGCTTCAAGGACCGCGGCGAGCGCGACATGGTGCTCGCGATGACCCACGAGGAGGTCGTCGCGATCCTCCTGCGCGACCTTGTCCAGAGCTACCGCCAGCTGCCGATGATCGTCTACCACTTCCAGACGAAGTTCCGCGACGAGCCGCGCGCCCGTGGCGGCCTCATCCGCGTCCGCGAGTTCGTGATGAAGGACTCGTACTCGTGCGATCTCGACGACGCCGGTCTCGACGAGAGCTACCGCAAGCACTGGGCGGCCTACGACCGGATCTTCGAACGCCTTGGACTCGACGCGATCGTCGTCGGCGCCGACGTCGGGATCATGGGCGGCTCCGGGGCCCACGAGTTCATGGTCCTCAACGAATACGGCGAGGACACGCTCGTGCTGTGCGACAGCTGCGACTACGCGGACAACCAGCAGATCGCGATCGTCGGCAAGCCCGATCCGGAGCCCGAGGACGCCCTCCCGATGGAGGACGTCGAGACGCCCGGCGCGACGACGATCGAGGCGCTCGCCAGCTTCATGGGCATTCCGAAGTCGAAGACCGCGAAGGCGGCGTTCTTCGTCACCGGCGACGGCCGCTTCGTCGTGGCCATCGTGCGCGGCGACTACGACGTCAACGAGACCAAGCTCGTGAACACGGTCATGGCGCGCGGCGGCCTGCGGCCGGCGACGGTCGAGGAGATCAAGGCGCGCGGGATGGAGGCGGGCTACGGCTCACCCCTCGGGGCGCGTGACGTCGTGATCGTCGTCGACGAGCTCGTCGCCCGATCGCCGAACCTGGTCGCCGGCGCGAACCGGGTCGGGTGGCACGTGAGGAACGTCAATGTCCCGCGCGACTACCAGCCGGACCAGGTCGCCGAGATCACGAACGCCCGTGAAGGCGATCCCTGCCCCAGGTGCGGCAGCCCGATCAGCCTCCGGAAGGGGATAGAGGTCGGCAACATCTTCAAGCTCGGCACGGACTTCGCGAACGCGTTCGGGTCGATGTATCTCGGCGAGGACGGCGGGCGCCACCCCATCGTCATGGGCTCATATGGCATCGGGCTGGGACGGAACGTGGCCTGCATCGTGGAGGCACACCACGACGAGAAGGGCATCGCCTGGCCGGAAGAGGTCGCGCCCTACGCCGCACACCTCGTGACCATCGGCGCGACCCGCGACCCGAACGTTCTCGAGACCGCCGATCGACTCCACGCGCTCGCGAAAGAGGCGGGCCGCGAGATCCTGTACGACGATCGCGACGAGTCGCCCGGCGTCAAGTTCACCGATGCCGAGCTCCTGGGCATGCCCTGGATCCTTACCGTCAGCCCACGCTCGCTAGCCGCCGGCGGCGTCGAGGTCACGCGCCGAGCCACCGGCGAGCGCTCCACGCGGCCGATGGACACGGTGGAGGAGCTCCTTCGAACCGGGATACTCGCCGAGGCAGCCAGGACGGCCTGACCCAGCGCTACTCCTCGTCCTCGAGCTCGTCGAGGTCCGCTTCGGCGACGGCGGTTCCATCCAGCGTGACGATCGTCTCGGCCTCGATCGGCGCCGCCTGGTCGGACGTGTTGGCGGACTTCTCCAGCAGCGTCCTGGAGTCCAGCAGTACGTTCTCGGGGTCGTCAACCCGCTCGATTGCGAACTGGATGCTCGGTGGGATCGACGCGCCGATCGTGATCTCGCCAATCCGATAGGCCGAGCCGCGATCTTTCAGGCTCGCGTTGGCCTTCTCCTGGAGCGAGGTCGCCTTGACGACGACGTCAGCGAGGATGCGCGGATCGATGCGCTCCAGGGCCGTCGTGAAGCCGCGCTTGGCCTTCTTCAGCGCGGCTCGCGCCCGCGCCTTGGTTGCCGGATCCTTGATCGTCGCCGCGGTGGCGGCGGCTGCGCGTCCACCGAGGTCCGCACCGGCCTTGGCCGCCTGGGACCCGACGTCCACCGAGACCTTCGCCGCGGCAACCGCGGCCGTGCCTGCGGCCTGCCTTGCCCGTTCCATGAAGGTCATCGGGCGCGGTTGGCCGGTCGCCGTGTCGAACACGTGACCGGGCGGCAGCGTGTTGGCGGCCGGCTCGGGAACGGATCCCTCGGGCGGCTGCTGGGCCTCGTCAGACATGCGGTTGCCCCCTCGCGAAGCTCATGCCCTGCCCCTGGTTACAGCGGCCGATGCGCCGAGATCATAGGCTTGCGGAGATGACTGAGAACGATCACCGCATCGGCATCGTCTCCACGCGCCTGTCCGGAACGGACGGCGTGTCGTTGGAATCGGCGAAGTGGGAAGCCGTGCTCGAGGCAAACGGCTTCCAGTGCTTCTACCTGGCCGGTCAGCTCGACCGCCCGTCGGAGCGGAGTCGCCTGACGCCGGAGGCCTACTTCCGCCATCCGGACATCGACGCTATCAACTCCGCCGCGTTCTCCGGCACCGAGGACGTGACTCTCGCCGCCGACGCGGAACACCCCGAAGTCCGGCGCCGCCAGAGCTTCTCGCCCTACGTCCGGCCGCCCGCAGTCACGCGCCGGATCCTGGAGCTGGAGCAGCATCTCGCAGGGGAGATCTACGCGTTCGTTCGCGACTTCGACCTCGACGTGCTCATCGTCGAGAACGCGCTCGCGATCCCGATCAACCTGCCGCTGGGGCTCGCGATCACGCGCGTGGTCGCGGAGACCGGCATTCCGGTGATCGCTCACCACCACGACTTCTCGTGGGAGCGCCAGCGCTTCGCGGTCAACTGCGTCGGCGACTACATCGCGAGCGCATTCCCGCCGTCGCTGCCGTCCGTCCGCCACGTCGTCATCAACTCCGCCCAGGCGGAGCAGCTCGCGTGGCGTCGGGGCCTGACGTCGCGGGTCATCCCGAACGTGATGGACTTCGATCGACCCCCGCCGCCCCCCGACGAGTACGCGAGCGGGGTGCGGGAAGCGCTGGGGGTCGAACCCGAGGAGCTGCTCGTCCTGCAGCCGACCCGGGTGATCCAGCGCAAGGGGATCGAGCACGCCATCGAGCTGACCCGCCGGCTGGGCGTTCCGGCGTCGCTGGTGGTCTCGCACGCGGCCGGGGACGAGGGCACCGACTACGCCCAGCGGGTCCGGGAGTTCGCGCACCTGCTCGGGGTCCACGTCCGCTTCGAGGCCGAGATCGTGGACACCAGCCGCGGCACGACGCCCGATGGGCGGCGCATCTACACCCTCGGCGACGTGTACCCCCACGCCGACCTCGTCACCTATCCGTCCAGCATCGAGGGCTTCGGCAACGCGTTCCTGGAGGCGATCTACTACCGCCGGCCGATCGTGGTGAACCGCTACTCGACGTACGAGGTCGACATCAAGCCCCTCGGATTCCACGTCGTGGAGCTGGATGGCTACGTCAGCAGCGCGGCCATCACCGCGACGCGAAAGCTGCTCGACGACCCGGAGCTGGCCGCAGCGTGGGCCGACGAGAACATGGTCCTGGCGAGGCGTCACTTCTCGTTCTCCGTCCTCGAGCGACGCCTGATGGCCCTTCTCGCCGAGAGTCTCGGCGACGACCCGTGACGCCCGCCGGCGCACCTGCGCCGAAGGACGCCGCACGCACCGTCGCCCTGGTCCATTACGCGGCCCCGCCGGTCATCGGCGGCGTGGAGCGGGTGCTCGCGCGCCAGGCGCAGCTCATCGCCGACGCCGACCACGCCGTCCGGGTGGTGGCGGGGCGCGGCGAGGCGCTGGATCCCTGGGTCGCATTTCACGAGATTGCGCTCATCGATCCCCGGCACCCGACGATCACGCGCCTCCAGCAGGCGCTCGACACCGGCGAGGTCCCGGCGGACTTCGAGAGCGTCACCAGCGAGCTCGCCGACGAGCTGGGTGCGGCACTTGCCGGCGTGGACGTGGTGATCGCCCACAACGTCTGTTCGCTCAACCTGAATCTCGCCCTGACCGCGGCATTGCGGCAGCTGCTGGACCGGCCGCCGCCACCCCGGATGATCCTGTGGCACCACGACCTGGCGTGGGCGTCCGCGGCGCACGCATCCCGGCTGCATGCGGGCCTGCCCTGGGACCTGTTGCGAACCGGGTGGCCGGAGGCCGTTCAGGTCGTCGTCTCGGAGGCGCGCCGCCGGGAGCTCGCCGCGCTCAGCGGCCTGCCCGTCGAGTCGATCCGGGTCATTCCCAACGGTATCGACACCCAGGCGATGCTCAAGCTGGAACCCGAGACCAGCGCGCTCTTCGCGAGGGGGGACGTCGCGGCGGCGAACCCGCTGCTGCTGATGCCGTCGCGGGTCACGGCCCGCAAGAACATCGAGCTCGGCCTGCGGACGGTCGCGGAGATGCGGCGCGCCGGCCACCCTGCGGGCCTGATCGTCACCGGTCCCGCCGACCCGCACCAGGCCTCCGGGCGCGCCTACATGGACCTCCTGCACGAGCTTCGCCAGTCGCTGGGTCTCGACGGGAGCGCCTGGTTCCTGTCCGAGGAGTACGGCGCACCGCCCTCGGACGCGGAGATCTCCGACCTCTATCGCCTCGCCGACTTCCTGTTCGTCCCGAGCCGGGACGAGGGCTTCGGGCTGCCGATCCTGGAGGCCGCGGCAGCGCGCCTGCCGATCGTGTGCACGGACCTGCCGTCACTGCGCGAGCTCGCCGGTGACGCGGCGCTGTACATCGGTCCCGACGACGATCCCGTGGATGTCGCGACGAGGGTCCTGGAGTGGTTCGAATCCGATCGCGTCACGCTCCTCGCCCGCCGGGTCCGAACCCGGCATTCGTGGGAGGCGCTCTACCGGGACCAGATCGCGCCGCTCCTCGCCGCGGACTGACGAGCCGCCGTTCGGTTTGCGACCGATGGCCCGTGTAGACGGGCCGTCGGCAACATCTCATCCAATGCTGTGATGTCCATCCTTGCTTGAGATGTACGCATCCGAGGCCAGTCGATGACGAAGGCCCTTAGCCGTCTCGAAGACTTTCGCCTCCTGCCCGTCTTCGTTGTCGTCAGCATGGCCATCGGCATCGGGCTCGGCAGCTACGAGCGCGACGAGGCCGCCATCTCGGCCGCCCGCGCCGCACTTGAGCGCGTGCTGCGATGACCAGGTGACGTCGAGCGGGTGATTCGAAACCCGCAGATTCGGCGGACCGACGTCCGGCTCGTCACCGCCTCGCCAAGTGGTAACGGAGGTAGACGACGCCGCTGGGAAAGCGGCGCTCGTCCAACAGCTCGAGCTCGGCGTGGACGCCGGCGGGCAGGGCGCGCTTGCCACCACCCACCAGCACCGGCGAGAGGAAGAGATGGCATTCGTCCACCAACCCCTCGGCTATCGCCTGGCCGGCGAGTTCCGATCCACCGATCGCGATGTCGGATCCCGAGCTCTCCTTCAGCCGCCTGATCGCCCCGGCGTCGAACTCGCGCTCGATTCGGGTTCTCTCGCTGGACACCGTCTGAAGGGTCCGGGAGTAGACAACCTTCTCGGCACCACGCCAGATCTCCGCGAAGTCCCGGGTCACCGCCTCGTCATCGCCTTCAGTCTCCCAGTAGACCATCGTCTCGTACATGCGCCGCCCGTACAGATACGTGCCGACCGGCCGCTCGAGGTTGTTGACGAACCCGTGCACCTCCTCATCCGGCGCCGCCCAGTCGAATCCGCCCTGCTCGTCCTCGACGTAGCCGTCGAGGGACGCGATCGCCGCATAGATCAGGCTGGCCACCGGAAACTTCCTCCCGCGATCGTTGGAGTGGCGCTCGGTCAGCGCGACGTCACGTGGGAGCCTGCATCGTCCGGCCATCCTACCGTCCGGGGAAACGCTGACGAGCCGTCACAGTTTCGCTATCCGCCCCCGGAGGGTGGTTTCTCGCACTGTCACGATTCGGGCGCGATTCGCCTGATTTGAGCACGAATCAAGAGTGCTTTATGGTGATCCGCTCGATGATGTTGGCGACGTCCTCGGCCTTGTCGATGGTCTGCTCAAGGATGTCGTAGATCTCCTTCCACTTGATCAGCTCGATCGGAGATTCGGTGCCCGAGAACAGGTCCGCGATGGCCTTGCGCGCAAGCTGGTCGCCCTCGTTCTCCAGCCGGTGGACCTCGATCCAGTACTTCTCCAGGCCCTTGAAGCCACGCAGGTTCGAGAGCGCCTCGTGGAGCTGCTCGCACTGCTTGACGATGATCGCGGCCTGCTCGATCGCGACGGGCGTCGGCGCCTCGATCCGGTACAGGACAAAGGTGTCCGCGGCCTCCTCGATGAAGTCGATGACGTCATCGAGGCCGCTGATCAGCGCGTGGATCTCCTCGCGGTCGAACGGGGTGACGAACGTCGATTCAAGCGTGCGCCCGATCTCGTGGCTGATCTCGTCGCCGCGGTGCTCGGCGACGCGGATCTCCCGCGCGCGCTCCTCGGGGGCGTCGTACGAGCGCAGCATCGCCTCGAGCAGGCGGGCCGCCCCGAGCACATTCGCTGCGTCCTCCGCGAACATGTCGAAGAAACGCCCTTCCCGGGGAATGAGGTTGAACCGCACGGCGCAAGGGTAGCGTTTGCCGGGTCCCGATCGCGACGACGCCGCCGCGATTCACCACCGCGATCGACGGCGTGTGCGATCCTCGGGCCATGGACGGGCTCGTCATCGCCTTCGTCGCCGTGCAGGCGGTCGCGCTCGCCGTCGCGCTCGGGATCGCGTGGTCACGCGGGCGCACGCTCGATGCGCTCGACCAGTCGCTGCGCGAGGCGGAGGCTGCGGCTCCGGGAGCCGAGGGTGCTTCGGCCGCGGCGGATAGTTCGGCCCGTTCGAACGCCGGACGCGAGAGCGACGACCTGTCGGATCGCCTTCGCCGGCTTCGTCGCCGCGCCGAGGCGGCCGAATTCGGGCTCGAGCAACGCCTCCGTGACCTCGCCTATCTGGCCGACCTGGTCGGCGTCGGCATCGTCCGCCTCACCGACGACCTCCGCGTCGAGGTCGCGAACACCGCCGCGCACGTCTTCCTGCGCCGCCCACCCGGCTCGATGGTCGGGCGCACCGCGATCGAGGCCTTGGGCGACCACCGTGTCGAGGAGATCGCGCGCGGGGCCCGCGAGGAAGGCTGGTCGAGTGGCGAGGTTGTTCTCGCCGACCCCGCGGCTACGCCCGGTGGCACGCTCGTGGTCCGCGCGCGGCGGTCGCCGATCCTCGGGATCTGGCTGGTGCTCGAGGACGTTGGCGAGCTGCGGCGGCTCCAGCGGATCCGCGCCGAGTTCATAGACAACCTGTCGCACGAGCTGCGCACGCCGATCACGACGATCGGGCTGCTGGTCGAGTCGCTGGCGCGCGACGCGGAGGGGGCCGAGGCGGCCCTCGCTCCCGTGCCACCAAAGATGCGCGAACGGATCGGCAAGCTGGAGGTGGAAACGGGCAACATTGCCCAGATGGTCGCCGAGCTCCTTGACCTTGCCCGCATCGAGAGCGGGGGCAGCCAGCTGCACCTCGACGACGTCGACCTCGAGCGTGTCGCCGCCGAATCGGTGGAACGCCTGCGGACATTCGCGGACCGGCAGGGCGTGCAGCTTCACGTGGAGGTAGAGCCGGGGCTGCCGCCCGGGCGCGGCGAGGCGACGCGGCTGGCGCAGGTGTTCGCCAATCTCGTCCACAACGCGGTGAAGTTCAGCCCCGCTGGCTCGAGCGTACGCGTCGGCGTGCGTCGCGCGGAGGCCGATGAGCGCGCGGAGGCCGATGAGCTCGCGCCGGTCGAGGTGCCCGCGACGTCGCGGCGGCCGCCTCCCGCCGCGCCCCCGATGCTCGAGGCATGGGTCGCCGATGACGGCCCCGGCATCTCGCCCATCGACCAGGCCCGCATCTTCGAGCGGTTCTTCAAGGCCGATCGAACGCGCACCGCCGGCGGTGGCACGGGCCTTGGGCTCGCCATCGCGCGGCACATCGTCGAGGGGCACGGGGGCGAGATTCACGTCGACTCCGACGAGGGCAGGGGAGCGACCTTCACGTTCACGATCCCGGTCTCGGACGCACTCGCGGATGCGGAACTCCCGGAGCGACCGCCCACCGGCGCGGCCGGAGGTCCCGGTGGCTGACGAGCTCCACGTCGCAACGCTCAACCTGCGCAACATCGCCGACCGCTGGCCGGAGCGGATCCCGTTGCTCCTCGCGGACATGGCGGCGCTCCAGCCGGACCTCATCGGGCTCCAGGAGTGCGTCTTCGCGGTCCAGCAGGACCGGCTTCTCGGCGCCGCCGGCGAGGGCCGCTACGAATCGCGCCGCGGCTGGGCCGGTCGCCCGGAGTACGGCAACGCCGTGCTGGGCCGCGCCCCGCTGGCCCTCGGCGAGGGCGACCGCCTTGAGCTGGGCCGCAACCGCTCGGCGATCCGTGTCCCCGTCTCGCTCCCGAGCGGATCCAGGCTGGACTTCGTGGTCACCCATTTCCATCACCTCGTCGCCGACGCGGCGGTGCGCGAGGAGCAGGCGATCCAGGTCACCGAGTGGCTCCGTCCCGACGCCGTGCCCCTAGTCGTCGTCGGCGACTTCAACGCGGAGCCCACCGAGGCTACGTACGAGGTCATGCGCGACGCCGGCTTCCGGTCCGCCCACGTCGAGGCGAACGGCGCCGAGCCCGCGGTGACGTGGCCGTCGGGCATCCAGGCGGAGGGCATCGACGAGGACGGCGAACCCGGCTGCCTCGACTACATCTGGGTCCGCGGCGCGATCACGGTCGATTCGTGCCGGCTGGCCTTCGACCGACCCGCAGTCGGCGATCCCACGCTCTACCCGTCGGACCACCTCGGGCTCAGCGCCCGAATCCGCCTGGGCGGCTGATCAAATGACTGCCCTGCGGCTCGCCCACCGCGGCGACTGGCGCGTCGCGCCGGAGAATTCGCTCGGCGCCATGGAGGCCGCGATCGGCGGGCCGTCGTGCGACGGCCTTGAGTTCGACGTGCGCGCCTCCGCCGATGGGGTCGCGGTCCTGCTCCACGACGAGACCCTGGCCCGGGTGCAGCGAATCCCCGCGAAGTGCGTGACGCTGACCGCCGCGGAGCTCGCCGGGCACGGCATACCCACCCTCGCGCAGGTGCTCGGCAAGGTGGGCTGCGAATACTTCCTCGACGTCGAGCTGAAGGAGCCGGTCCAGGACGCGATCGACGTCCTGGAGCTGGAGCGCGGGCGGGTCGATGACGATGGGCGTTCGGAGCTCCGCAACGCCGTCCTCTCCGCCTTCGAGCTGGAGACCCTGCACTGGCTCGCCGACGTCCGCCCGACCTGGCCGCGCTGGCTGAACGCCTACGACCTGAGCCCCGCGACGATCGACACGGCTATGGTGCTCGGCTGCGAGGCGATCTCCGCCGATTGGCACGCGATCGACGCAGCGGGGGTCGCCCGCGCGACCGACGCGGGCCTGCGCGTCGGCGCGTGGACCGTCCGCGACGCGGACACCTACGGCACCCTGGAGCGGCTGGGCGTCGCGGCGATCTGCGCTGAGGCCGCGGCCCTCGACGGCTGAGCCGCGCGGATCGTGATCACGGCCACGGAGGCAACGACGACCACCGCGCCGACCCACTGGAGCGGCTGGAGGCGCTCGCCGAATGCGAACCCGAGGGCCACCCCGAACACCGGGATCAGGTAGAACGATGCGGCGGCGACGGACGCCCGCACGGATCGGAGCGCCCAGATGTAAAGGGAGTATGCGAACGCGTAGTACATGAGGCCCGAGACGAGCGCGCTCGCAATAGCGCCGGAGCTCACGCCGGCGGGCACGACCTCACCCCCGGCAACCGCGACGACGGCAACCGCGACGGCCGCGAAGGCCAGGGCGTGCATCTGCTGGGCGAGGACGATGCCGAGAGTCGAGTCGGACCCGAGCAGCCAGCGCCGGGCGGCCACGGTGTAGATCGCGCAGGCGACTACTCCGGTGATGGTGAGCGCGATCCCGGCGATCGACCCGGAGGCCGCCGGGTCGAAAAGGATGAGGGCGAGTCCTACGATGGCCACAGCCGAGGGGATCAGAAGCCCAACCCCGATTCGCTCGCCGAGCACCACCGTCGCGAGGACCAGGATGAAGATCGGTTCTGCGGCCCACAACAGGACGGACAGGCTGGCGGTGATGCTGGTGAGGCCGATCAGGCTCAGCGCGTACGCGAGACCCGGGTTGAGCAGCCCGAGCCGGCCGAGGAGCCGGCCCTCGCGGCCAGTCGGCATGCGGTCTCCGCGCACCCGTGTCACGACCATCAGGAACAGGACGCTGACGGCGAGCTGGGCCGCGAGCAGCGTGAGCGGCGGAACCTCCGCAACTGCCTGCTTGCTTATGGCCGTGCCGCCACCCCAACAAGCCGCGGCGAGGATCAGCGCGAGGACATGCATCCGGCCCGCGCTCGGCGCGGGCCGGATGCGCTGGTCTCTGGTCAGCAGTCGCATGGGCAGTCGGGACCACACGGACAGTCGCAATTCGCCATCGAGCTCACCTACCTTCGTTCAGGCTGGCTTGGTCGCGCGCACGATCGCGGACTGCATGCCCTCGGTGATCTGGTGCGTCGGCACCACCTCGACGTCCGTCAGCCCCACGGCGCGGAGGCCGTCACGCATCTCCCGGAACGAGAGCGCGCCGGCGATGCAGCCGACATACGAGCCGCGCTCGGCGCGCTGCTCCGCGGTCAGGAGGTCGTCGGCGACGACGTCGCTCACGCCCACGCGGCCGCCCGGCCGCAGCACGCGCGCAATCTCGGCGAACACCGCGTTCTTGTCCGAGGCGAGGTTGATGACGCAGTTGCTGATGACCACGTCGACGCTCGCGTCGTCGAGTGGAAGCGCCTCGATCGTGCCCTTCCGGAACTCGACGTTCGTGGCGCCGGCCTCGTCGGCGTTGCGACGTGCCAATGTGAGCATCTCGTCGGTCATGTCGACGCCGATCGCGCGACCCGTCGGCCCGACACGGCGCGCCGAGAGCAGGACATCGATGCCGCCGCCGGAGCCCAGGTCGAGGACGGTCTCGCCCTCGCGCAGCTCCGCCACGGCGGTGGGATTGCCGCAGCCGAGCGATGCAAGGATCGCGGCGTCGGGCAGGCCCTCGCGCTCTGCGGCGTCGTACAGCTCCAGGCCGTACGTGCCCGACACGTCGGAGCAGCAACCGTCGCCGCAGCAGGCGTCGACGTCCGGCGCGGCCAGGACCGCGACGGCGGACCGCGAGGATCCGTCGATCGCGACGGCGTCGGTCGTGACCGTGGGACCGCAGCAGCCGGCGAGCGCCTCGGACCCGTGGGCGGCCTCGTGCTTGGTCTTCGCGCCCGCGGCGGCGATCGCTGCCTCGGCGTAGCGGTCGCGGACGGTCTTCTGGATCTCGTTGAGCTCGAGGGCCTCGTCGGTCACCGTGGTCGCTCCTGGTTCCGTTTGGGCTTACGCCGGGCAGTTGCAGGCTTCGGTCGTGGCGGACGGGCCGCCTGCGAACGCAAGCCGGATTCGGGTCGCGAAGTTCGGCCGGGCGGATGCCTCGGGCGCGGGCTGGCGGTAGTCGGTCGTGATCCGCGCATCGTGCAGCGCGGTCTCGTGGATCCGGTCGCGCCGGGTGTGCACGTCGTCCTGGAAGGACAGGTGCGTCATGAGGATCTCGGACATCGTCCCTGGACCTCCTTCGTCGGTCATCGTCGTCGTCATCTGTATCGACGGGCGTCAATATGGCATCCATATCGACCCTTGTCAATATCGAATGTCGTCGATACGATACGTCCATGGTCAAGTCCACGGATCCCGACATCCAGCTCCTCGCCGCCCTGGCAGACCCGACGCGCCTGGAAATCCTGCGCGAGCTCGCCGGCGCGCCCGAGGTATGCGCGTGTGACTTCACGTCATGCTGCGACGTCTCGCAGCCAACCGTCTCGCACCACCTGAAGGTCCTCCGCGACGCCGGCGCGGTGACCTCGGAGCGACGCGGGAACTGGGTTTTCTACAAGATCGCGCCGAACCTCACGGAGCGCCTCGGCGCGATCGCCCAGGGCTTGCTGCCCGGCGGTTTGATCCAGGTTTCGCCGCTCGGCGCCCGAGCGCAGGCCGCACGCGGCTCCCTGGCCGCCGCGTCGACCTCGAGCCCTGCCCCGAGCTCTGCCCCGAGCTGATCCGCCTCAGGCCGGCACGCGCGACAGCGCGATCGGGATGAAGGCGTTGATCCGGCGGCCGACTTCGGTCAGTACCCGATCGAACGCGGCCTGTTTTTCCGCGTTGGTCCCCTCGACCTCGACCGGGTCGTCGAGGCCCCAGTGGAGCGTCTCCGAGCCGCCCGGGAACACCGGGCACGACGCCCGGGCGCGGTCGCACACGGTGACCACGTAGTCGAAGCGCTGCCCCAGGAACTCGCCGACCGACTTCGATCGGGCGCCCGCGATGTCGATCCCGGCCCTGGCCAGCGCGGCGACGGTCATCGGGTGGACGCCGCGCGGATCGACCCCCGCGCTCACGACCTCGAACCGGTCGCCGCCCTGCTCGCGCAGGACCGCCTCGGCCATCTGGCTGCGGGCAGAGTTGCCGGTGCACACGAATATCACCCGGAGGGGCGCCGCATCGGTCACGGGTTGAGGTCCTCGTGGAGGCCCGTGGCGAGGTACACGACGTCCTCGGCGATGTTCGTCACGCGGTCGCCGATGCGCTCGAAGTCGAACGCCGCGAACAGGATCCGCGTGCCCCGCTCGACGTTTGCCGGGTCGGCGCGCATCAGGTCGTTCACCTCGAGGAACACCTGCTGGTACAGGTGGTCGATCTCGTCGTCGCCGGCGGCGACCTCGCGGGCGAGGGCGTCGTCCACGTCGACCAGGGCGCCGGTGATCCCCCGCACGAGGTCCGCGGCGATCCTGCCCATCGTCGCCACGTCCGCATACGGCCGCAGGGCGGGCTCGGCGGCCATCTTGCGTACCTGCTTCGCGACGTCCCCGGCGTGGTCGCCCATGCGCTCGAGCTCGTACGTGACGCGGTCCAGCGAGAGCAGGAAGCGGAGGTCCCGCGCGACGGGCTGCTGGGTCGCGATCATCGTGGTGATGAGCGCGGAGGCTTCGCGTTGGGCGTCGTTGACCTTCGCATCGCCCGCGACGACGAGGGTCGCCTGCTCGGCGTCCCGCGCGACCAGGGCGGAGATGGCGTCCCGGATCTGCTGCTCGACGAGCGAGGCCATCCGGAGCACCTGGTCCTTGACCTCGCGCTCGCCGCGGTCCAGCGTCTCCCGGCGCGCCGTGACATCCGGGCCCATCAGCCGAACCTTCCGGACACGTAGTCCTCGGTGAGGCGCTCCTCGGGGTTCGTGAAGATCTTCACCGTCGGTCCCCGCTCCACGACGTACCCGGCACGGTCGTCGCCCATGGTCATGAAGATCGTGGTGTCCGACGCTCGTGCCGCCTGCTGCATGTTGTGGGTCACGATGACGATGGTGTACTCCTGCTTGAGTTCCGCCATGAGCTCCTCGATCTGGAGCGTCGCGCGCGGGTCAAGGGCCGAGCAGGGCTCGTCCATCAGGATCACCTCCGGGTCGACCGCGATGGTTCGTGCGATGCACAGGCGCTGCTGCTGCCCGCCCGAGAGCGACATGCCGGACTGCTTCATCTTGTCCTTCACGTCGTTCCAGAGCGCGGCGCGCCGGAGGCTCGTCTCGACCAGCTCGTCGAGGTTGCCCTTGAAGCCGTTGATCCGGGGGCCGAAGGCGACGTTGTCGTAGATCGACTTCGGGAACGGGTTCGGCTTCTGGAACACCATCCCGATCCGGCGCCGGACGGCGACCGGGTCGACGCCCGGGCCGTACAGGTTCTGGCCTTCGAACCGGACGGTGCCTTCCGTCCGGTAGGTGGGGATGAGGTCGTTCATGCGGTTCATGGTCCGCAGCAGCGTCGACTTGCCGCAGCCGGACGGGCCGATGAGCGCCGTCACCTCGCGCGGCCGGACCTGCAGCGACACTTCCTTCACCGCCCGGAACGAGCCGTACCAGCAGCTCACGACGTCGAGCTCGACGACGGGCTCCCGCTCGTCCGCGAGCCCGTCCGGAGCGTCCGCGATCATCGTCATGCGACGAATGGTAGGCGGGTCCGCCGGCTCGGCTACCACTGGATGTGCCTCCCGAGCCGGGCCCGCACGACGAGGGCGAGCCCGTTGAGCAGGAGCATCAGGCCGAGGATCACCACGATGGCGGCCGCGGAGATGCCCTGGAAGTCTGCCTGCGGCCGGATCGCCCAGCCGTAGATCTGGATCGGAAGCACGGTGTACTGGCCCTCGAATGGATTGGGGAGGAAGGTGACGAACGTGAACGCCCCGATGAGGATCAGCGGGGCTGCCTCACCGATCGCCCGGGCCATCGCGAGGATGATCCCGGTCATGATCCCGGGCGCGGCGGCCGGCAGGACGGACTGCCGCACCATCTGCCAGCGCGTCGCCCCCAGCGCATATGCCCCTTCGCGCTGCGCCTCCGGCACGGCCTTCAAGGCCTCGATCGAGGCGATGATGACGACCGGCAGGATCAGCAGGCTGAGCGTGAGGGCGGCAGAGAGGATCGTCGGACCCAGGGCCAGGACTCGGACGAACACCGCCAGCCCGAGGATGCCGTAGATGATCGACGGGACGCCGGCCAGGTTGCTGATGTTGGTCTGGAGCATCCGGTTGAGGCGCGAATCCGACGCGTACTCGACGAGGTAGATCGCGGCGGCCACGCCGATCGGGAAGGTGAGCAAGCCCACGATGAGCCCGATCTCCAGCGTCCCGATCATCGCCGGGAGGATGCCGGCGCGCGCCGGCCGGCTGGACGGCACGCTCGTCAGGAAGTCCACGTCGAGCCAGGGCGCCGCACGCAGGAAGACGTCGACCAGGAGCGCGACCAGGGCGAGCAGGAGCAGGCCGACCGCCGCGATGCAGGCGCCGTAGAACAGCGTGCCGGTCAGCTTGCGGCGCATGAGCGCGGGCTCGAAGCGCGGCGCGGTCCGGGCGGCCGGGGCGATCGTCGCCATCAGTACGTCGTCCTGAAGCGCCGCACGATCCAGCCGCTCAACAGGTTGAGGGCGAACGTCATCGCGAACAGCGTCGCCCCGACGGCGAACAGGGACTTGTACTCGAGCGACCCCTGAGCCGTCTCACCGATCGAGATCTGGACGATGAACGCGGTCATGGTCTGGATGCTTTCCGTCGGATCGAACGTGAACTGGGGTTTGGTGCCGACGACGAGGACCACCGCCATCGTCTCGCCGATGGCGCGACTCATCGCCAGGATGATCGAGGCCATGATCCCGGAGATCGCCGCGGGGAAGACGACCTTGCGCACCACCTCGAACTTGGTCGCGCCCATGGCGAATGCCCCTTCCCGCAGGCCACGCGGGACGGCCCGCATCGCGTCTTCGCTGATCGAGGCGATGAGCGGCGTGATCAGGAGCCCGACCACGATCCCGCCTGCCAGGGCGGAGAACGTGCCGATGTTGTCTGCGCCCAGGAGCGGGCGCAGCAGATGCGGCGCCACGAAGTAGAGGCCGAAGAACCCGAGGACGATGGTCGGTACGCCGGCGATCGTCTCGATGATCGGCTTCACGACGGTCCGCACCCGCGGGCTCGCGTACTCGGCAAGGAGGACGGCTGCGAGCAGCCCGAGCGGCACCGCGATCGCGAGCGCGATGGCGGCAACCAGGACGGTGCCCGACACGAGCGCGAGGACGCCCCACGACTGTGGCTTGATGAGGGCCGACCAGCGGGTCCCGGTGAGGAACTCGATCGGGCTGACCTCGAGGAAGAACTCGAAGGTCTCGATTGCGAGGACCGCGATGATCGCGAAGGTGGTGAGCACGCCGAGAGCGGCTGCCAGGAACAGCAGCCGCTCGATGATCCGTTCGCGGATCGACCGTTGCAGGGAGAGCGATGTGGCCTGGGCGCTCATCCGATGCGGGAGACCTCGTCAAGGGGTGGTGGAAGGGTAAGCGCACCGGCCCGGGGACCGGGCCGGTGCGCCAAGGAGGAGCGAGTCCGGCTCAGCCGCCGACGGCGGCCTTCCATTCGGCCACCTCGGCCGAGAGGAGCGCCTCGGGGAGGGCGATGTAGCCGACCTCCGCCGAGAACACGCTCGTGTTCGCGAGGTAGTAGTCGACGAAGGCCTTGAGCTCCGGTCGCTGCTTGGCCGCCGTCACGCTTGGGTAGATGAACAGCGGCCGCGACAGCGGGCTGTACGAGTTGTCGTTGATCGACTGCTCGGTCGGCGCGATGCAGCCGGCCCCGCCGTCGACCTCGAGCGCCTTCAGCTTGTCCTGGTTCTCGATGAAGTAGGCGTAACCGAAGAACCCGATCGCGAGGACGTCACCGGCGACGCCGGTCACCAGCTCGTTGTCGTTCTCCGACTGCGTCGCGTACGTCGTCGCGGCGTCAAGCTCGCCGTTGATCTCCTCGGTGAAGTAGTCGAACGTGCCGGAGTCGGCGCCGGGCATGTAGCGCTCGACCTCCTCCGCCGGGAAACCTGCCCGGACATCGCTCCAGAGCAGCGTCTCCGGCGAGTCAGGGCCGTAGATCTTCGCCAGCTCGTCCACCGTCAGGCAGGAGGCGAACTCGTTGCCGGGGTTCACGACGACGGTCAGGCCGTCGATCGCGACCTGGAGCTCGAGGTACTCGATCCCGTTCGTCTCGCAGGCCAGGCCCTCGCCCTCGTCGTCGGCCTTGATCGGCCGGGAGGCGTCGTTGATGTCCGTATCGCCGGAGCAGAACTTCTTGAACCCGCCGCCGGTCCCGCTGAACGCGACCGGGACCTGGACGCTCGGGTTCGCGAGCTGGAACTCCTCGGCGACCACCTCGGTGATCGGGAAGACCGTGCTGGAGCCGTCGATTGCGACGGTGCCGCTGAGCGGCGCGCCTGATGAGCCGGTGCCCTGGGTCGCGGCGCCCTGGCCGCAGGCCGCGATGGCTATTGCCGCGGTGGCGAGAAGGGCCAGCCGACGTGAAGTGGTCGTCACTCGATGTGTCCTCCCTGGACATGTGCTGATCCGCGTTGGTACGGGAGCAGCGTCGAGTGACGGGGTGAACGGGGCGTCGGCCCCGCGTTAACAGTCGATCAACGGGCGGCCGGCCCCGCGCTCATCCTTCGGCGATGTACCGCCGCTCGCCGTTCGCGGGATCGATGACCACGCGCATGCGCTGGCCGGTCGTGGGGTCGACGAACAGCTCGCTCGTCGGCTTGAACCGCGCCTCCAGCGCGCCGACAGGCTCGCCGCCGCCGGGACCGGCAGGTGCGTTCGTTCGCTCGGCGTGATCGGAGCGATACCGATGCCGCTCGATCACCACGATCACGACCAGGAACGCCCCCATCGCGACGAGCTGCAGCCCGGCGAACTGCAGCCCGGCGACGTTCGGGATCTCCAGCACGATCAGCGCGAGGCCCGCGAGCATCAGGAGCAGGCCGATGACGACCAGCCCGCCTCGAATGATGGCTCCCATCGGTCGGCCGCCCTTACTCGATGGCCTGCGGCGCCGACGCGTCGGGCTCGACGACGACGGCCGTGCCGTACGCCACGATCTCGGACATCGTCCCGGCCAGCCCGCTGCTGTCGAAGCGCATGGAGATGACGGCATTCGCACCCATGACGGTGGCGTTCTTGACGAGGCGGTCGAGCGCCTGGCGGCGGGAGTCCTCCAGGAGCTGGGTGTACTCGTGGATCTCGCCCCCGCCGAGGGAGCGAAGGCCGGCGATGAGGTTGCCCGAGAAGCCGCGGCTTCGGACGACCAGCCCGAAGGTCTGGCCCTTCGTCTCGACGACCCGATGTCCCGCGATGAATGGAGCGGTGGCGACGATCACGGTCTGACTCCTCGTTGCTGGCCGTCTGGATGCATTGCGCTGGACGGTACGGCGGCGCGGCGGCTCGTGCATTCGGAGCAGGAGCACCGATCGCGCAGGAGCACGAACGGGTAATAGCCGGTGTGGTGCCCGTCGGCCCATGTCGGGGCGAGGGCGTACGAACCGACCAGGTGGACGTCCACGAGGCGAGTCTGCTCGGAAGTGAGGGTCGGCGAGGTGTCCAGCCAGCCCGGCAGGCCGGCCTCGCCGCGACAGAACGCGCATGGGCACAGCCAGCGCAGGTCATGGGCGATGTACGTGGTCACGTGGCCGTCCGCCCACTCGAGCTCGAGAGTGCCGGCGCCGCGATCCGCGTGGATCCGGGTCGGCAGCGTGCGGCTGGCCGGGTCCGCGGGGCTGCTCGCCGGGCCGCTCGTTGCGGGATTCGCCTCAGTCGTCACGCGGTGGATTCTGCGCCGAATCCGGGACCATCGGCTAACGGACCCACCGGGGACCCCGGGCTATGCTCGGGCGCACATGTCCCTTGCCGTCCACGGCCTCGTAAAGCACTTCGGGCCGGTCACCGCACTCGATGGGCTGGAGCTCGAAGTTCCCCGGCAGCACGTCTTCGGATTCCTCGGGTCGAATGGCGCCGGGAAGACCACCACGATGCGAATCGCGCTCGGCGTCCTGCGCGCCGACGCCGGCACGATCACGTGGGGCGGCGCCGACCACCGCTCGCTCCCGCGCCAGACGTGGGGCTACCTGCCCGAGGAGCGCGGCCTGTACCCGAAGATGACGGTGCTCCAGCAGCTCGTCTTCTTCGCCGGCCTCCAAGGCGTCGCGCGCGACCTGGCCGAGCGCGAGGCCCGCTCGTGGCTTGCTCGGTTCCGCGCCCCCGAGTTCGAAGATCGCACAGCCGAGGAGCTCTCGAAGGGCAACCAGCAGAAGGTCCAGTTCCTGGCCGCCGTGATGCACGACCCCCAGGTCCTGCTGATGGACGAGCCGTTCACCGGTCTCGACCCGGTGAACATCGTGCTCCTGCGCGAGGCCATCCTGGACCTGCGCGACCGCGGCAAGACGGTGATCCTGTCGACCCACCAGATGGAGACGGTAGAGGCCATGTGCGAGTCCGTGGCGATCGTCGATCACGGCCGAACCGTCGTCGCCGGCTCGCTTCGCGACGTGAAGCGCTCGACGGGCCGGCGGATGGTCCTGCTGTCCGTGCGCGACGACCACAAGCTGGCGTGGCTGGCCGGCGTCCCCGGTGCGCGGCTCCTGCGGCCGGGGATCGAGCGCGCGGAGATCGAGATCGAGCCGGATGTGGAGCCTGAATCCGTACTCGCCGCCGCCCTGGCGGCGGGCGCCCGCGTGACCCACTTCTCCGTTGCCGACCCGTCGCTGGAGCAGGTGTTCATCGAGCACGTCGGGCATCCGGCGGATGTCGAGCCCGACGCGGCGGCGAGCACCAATGCGCCTCCCCCGGGCGTCGGCGTAGCCGCCACGGGGCGAGCGGCGACCCCCGACCACGAGGCCGTGGCGTGAGCTCCGAGCTACTGATCCCGCCGGGCCTCGTCGCCAACTCGTGGCTCGTGGCCACCCGCGAGTTCCGCGAGCGCGTCCGGAGCCGGCTCTTCTTCGTCTCGACGGTGATGCTCGCGCTGCTCGCGGTCGTGGTGTCGCTCACCCCCGTGCTGATCCAGCTCTCAGACCGTGGCACGACGACCACGATTGGCGTCGCAAGCCAGGAGGGTGCGCTCACCGACTACTCGATGAGGATCCTGGAGGGCATCCTCAACCCGCCCACCGTCGAGGGGCAGCCCGATCCTTACACATTCGTGCCCGTGCCGGACGACGGGGCCCAGGCCGATCGAATCGCTTCCGGCTCTCACGACGGCATCCTCGTCGCGACCCGGCGCCCCACCGGCCAGATCGCGTTCGAGCTCCTCACGAGCGAGCGCCTCGGCACCGATCGCGTGCAGCTGATCCAGGTCGGCACGCTCGCCATTGGCATCTTCGACTGGATCAAGGTGAACGGCTCGGGCGTGACCGGGGAATTTTTCACGCCGGAGTTCGCATCGGCGCAGATCGGGGGCGGTGGTGGCGGCAGCTCGGCCGGCCCGATCGGGGCGAGCGAATACGCGGGTCGGCGGATCGTCGGCGTCGTGTTCGTGGTGTTGATCTTCATCACCCTCGTGATCTACGGCATGTGGGTCGCGGCAGGGGTGGTCGCCGAGAAATCCAGCAGGGTGATGGAGCTGCTGATCAGCGCCGCGTCCCCGTCAGAGCTCGTCATCGGGAAGGTGGTGGGGATCGGGCTGGCGGGCCTCGTCCAGTACGTGGCCATCCTCGTGCCGGCGCTCACCACGCTCCTCCTGCAGGACCGGATCGCGACGGCTCTGCTCGGCTCCTCGAGCGGCGTGGAGCTGTCCCTCGCGGCCCTCACCCCCGGCCTGCTCGCGGCGTACGGCGCGTTCTGGATCCTGGGCTTCACGCTCTATGCCCTGATCTACGCGGCGGCAGGATCACTCGTCAGCCGCGCCGAGGACCTCCAGGTGCTCGCACTGCCGCTGAGCATCATCGCGATCGCCGGCTACCTGCAGGCGGTGATGGCGCTTTCGGGCGGAATCAGCCCGCTCATCCGTGTCGCCTCGTACGTGCCGTTCTGGAGCCCGTTCGTGATGCTCACTCGTCTCACCGTGGGGCGCGTGGAGCCGTGGGAGCTCGTGCTGTCGTTCGGCCTTCTGGCCGCCTCGATCCCGATCGTGGGCCTCATCGCAGTCCGGGTCTACTCCGCCGGCGTGCTCCTGTACGGGCAGCGCCCCGGGGCCCGCGCCATCGTCGGCGCGATCATCCGCCCTCCCGTCTGAGGATCGCGCGGCTCGCGCGCACGGGCGGCTCGCGGCTCGCGCCTTGCGCGACCCACGCCAGCGGCACTGCGCGCAGGGTCCCTTCCCCGCGGCCCAAATCCATGCCTGTTGTTGCATAACCCGTATCACCGCTCGGCGGCGCTGCGCGCAGGGTCCTTCCCCGCGGCCCAAATCCATGCCTGTTGCTGCATAACCCGTAGCGCGCGCGTCGGCAGCGACGGCCTGGGCATGATCTTTATGCAGCGATTGGCATAGGAATCTGGCGCTCGCGAATGGCAACGGGTGCCGAGCCCAAGCTTGGCGACGCGCAGAGCCAGCACCCGGTGAAGGATCAAGAGCAGCACCGACGAACGCCATGGGCCTGCGGGCGAACGCCATGGACCTGCGGGCGAACGCCATGGACCTGCGGGGCGTAACGCAATGGGTCTGCGGGCGAACGCCGCGGACCGATCGTTAACCCTCGGTGTCGTCATCGAATTCGAGGGGCAGGCGGCGGATCAGCGATAGGACTCGCTCGGCGCGATTGGCGCCGCCACCGATGTCGTCGGCAGCGGCCATCTCGGCGGCATCGGCCCGTGCGGCGGCGGCATCTGCCCGCGCGGCGGCATCTGCCCGCGCACCCGCGGCGCCACCACGCGCCGCATCGCCGCCCGCCGCGTCGCCGGCCACGACCGCCACTGATCGCCAGAGCCGGCTCCGGACCCCGGGAAGGTACGGGCTGGCGCGCTGCCGAGCGCGAATGCCGAACAATCCCTGCGCCGACACCGCGTCGAACAGTGCGCGGCCCTCCGCCGAGATCGCGGGCACGGCCACGACCTCGTCGCCGGGGCGGAGCACCTGCCGCAGGAGCGCGCGGCGCCGGTCGAGGGCGAGATTCAGGAGGGACCGACCGTCGAGATCGAGCAGGTCGAAGGCCAGGTAGGACATCGGGCGGCCCACCTCGCCGCGCAGGCGCCGGGCGAGCTCCTCGCGATCGAGATGCCCCGCCGCATCTACTACCACGACCTCGCCGTCGAGGACCGCCGACCGAGCCTGGACGCGAGCGGCCAATCCAGCGAGATCCAGCGGTGCGGGACCCTGCGTTCCGTCCTCCGCGATGAGGGCGACCTCGCCCGTGCCGGGCGTCTCGGCCGGTCCGATCAACGCGAGCGCCCGCGCGCCGCCCCAGATCGGCTCGAACAGGTGTGCCGACGAGTCGAACGGCTCCGGCAGGGGGCGCGCGAGCATCGGCCGCAACCCCGCCGGCAGCTTCGGCAGCGGCGGGTCCAGCCGCAGCGAGAGCTGGTCTTGCATCGCGCGGCGATGGTACGCCGAGCCCGGGCGGGCGCCCGGGAGTCGCGGTGTATCCTCCCTCTCCCATGGCAGTCCGGCAGCCAGACACGATCTCCCGCGAGCGCGCCAGCGAGCTCGTCAAGGCATGGGCGGGCGGCCGCCCGGGACCCCTCGGGAGCGTGCTGGGGCGCCAGACCGCGGTCGACCAGGTGGGCGTGGAGTTGCGCGTCGATACGCTGAAGCGCCGCTCGATCAAGAAGGCCTCGAAGCTGTGGGCGCTGGACCTCGCGATCCGGATGATGGACCTCACGACCCTCGAGGGCCGCGACACGCCGGGCAAGGTGCGGGCGCTCTGCGCGAAGGCGATGCACCCGCAGCCGGGCGACCTCACGATCCCGCCCGTCGCGGCCATCTGCCTGTACCCGTCGCTCATCGCCGAGGCGAAGGAGGCGCTCCGCGGCTCCATGGTCCGCGTTGCCAGCGTCGCCACCGGATTCCCGTCGGGCCAGACCTTCCGCGAGATCAAGATCGCCGAGGTCCGCGAGGCGGTCGCGGCGGGCGCGGACGAGGTCGATATGGTCATCGACCGGGGCGCGTTCCTGTCCGGCGACTACGCCACCGTGTACGACGAGATCGTCGACATCAAGGACGCGTGTGGCGAGGCCCACCTCAAGGTGATCCTGGAGACCGGCGAGCTGGGCACCTTCGACCAGGTGCGGCGGGCGTCGATCCTGGCGATGGCCGCCGGCGCGGACTTCATCAAGACCTCGACCGGCAAGATCCAGCCTGCGGCGACCCTGCCCGTGACGCTGGTCATGCTCGAGGCGATCCGCGACTTCGAGAAGGCCACGGGCCGCGCGGTGGGCATGAAGCCGGCTGGCGGCATCCGCACCGCGAAGGAAGCGATCCAGTACCTGGTCGTGCTGTACGAGACGCTCGGCCCGCGCTGGATGACGCCCGAGCGCTTCCGGTTCGGCGCGTCGACGCTCCTCAACGACGTGCTGATGCAGATCGAGAAGGAGCGCACCGGCCACTACCAGGATCCGGACCACTTCTCGATCGACTGACGCGCATCGGGAACCCTACGCGGAGGCAGTTCGTCACCCGCCCGATGCGCACACCACTCCGCCTCCCGATCGTCTCGGCGATCCTCGCTGCCGCGATGGCCGCCTGCGCTCCCGGGGCGAGCACGCCGCCGGGCGGGACCCCGGGCCCCACGATCCTGCCCGCGCCGACCGGCGGCGGGACTCTCGATGCCGGCGAGCTCCGACTGCTGCTGATCGAGCGCCTCGGGCCGCTGTGGTATTGCGATCGGGACGAGTACCCGGTCTCGCAGGGCTCGGAGCACGAGCGGGCGATCGAGCGTTTTCCCGAGATGCAGGCCGAGGGCGAGATCTTCCGAGCCATCGCCGAGGATCTCGGCATCGACGTAGCCGCGGCCCTGACCGACGCCCAGAAGCTCGCGATCTATCGCGTCTGGAAGGTCGCGCTGGCGGTGCAGCTGGAGCCGATCGGCGACGGACGCTACCGCTTCGACTACCTGGCCCAGCCCGTCGGCGGCGCCGCCGATGGAACGCGCACGGCCGGCGTCATCGACGCGACCGGCGAGATCACCATCGAGCAGCAGGCTGCGGCCGGCGAGCCGATGTGCCCGATCTGCCTGGCCCGCGGCACGCTGATCGATACGCCCGCAGGCGCCATCGCCGTCGAGGACCTGCGCCTCGGCGACCCGATCTGGACGCTGGACGCGGACGGGCACCGCGTCACGGGCACCGTCATCGCGCTTGGCTCCACGGCCGCGCCCCCGAACCACCGCGTGCTCAGGCTGCTGCTCGCTGACGGCAGGTCCGTGACGGCCTCACCTGGGCACCCGCTCGCCGACGGTCGAACGCTCGGGGCGCTCGAGCTTGGCGACATCGTGGACGGCAGCGCGATCATGGCGCTCGAGTCGGTTGCGTACTCCGGCGGCGAGACCTTCGACGTCGTCGCGTCGGGTGCCACGGGGGCGTACTTCTCGAGCGGCATCGCGCTCGGATCCACGCTGGGTCCGGCGGAGTAGCTGCGGCCGGGGTGCCGCTGGCGAGGTCCAGGCGGGACGCTCCCTCCCGCGCCGCGGCTCAGGCGGGCTCGGCCACAGCGGCTGGCTCGGGCGCGAGCTGGATGTCGCTGCCGCCAACCCCCGGCAGGCGCTTCACGCCCGGCACCGTCTTCGACAGGAAGTCGAGCACCACGCTGAGCTGGCGGATCCGCTCGTCGACGTCGAACGAGGAATGGCCCGTCCCGAACAGGTACAGCTGGTGCGGGTGGTTGCGCGCCTTGAGCCGCTCCACGTAGTTGAGGATCTGTGGCAGCGGGCAGCGGCTGTCGTTCTCGCCCGCGGTGATCAGCAACGGCGCGCTCACGTTGTCGACGTACTCGATCGGCGAGCGCTCCTTCATGAGCTCGGGCACCTCCGCGGGGGACCCACCGAGCAGCGCCCGGTCGTACGCCTGGAGGAGCGGCGACTCGTCGGCGTATGCGGAGATGTAGTCCGCCACCGGCACCCCCGCGACGCCGGCGATGAACCGGTCCGGGTGCATGCCATGAGTGAGCAGGGTCAGGAAGCCGCCCCAGGACCACCCGCCGATGACGGATCGAGCCGGGTCCGCGAGCCCCTTCGCGAGCAGATCGTCATGGCCGGAGACGATGTCCTCGACCTCCGGCCAGCCGATGTTGCCGATCAGCGCGTCGCGCCACTCGGCGCCGAAGCCGATGGAGCCGCGGTAGTTGAGCATCGCGACGCAAAAGCCCATGTCCGCGATCGCCTGGACGAGCGGTGACCAGGAATCGAGGTCCACCGAGGTCGGCCCACCGTGCACGAGCATGAACGTCGGCCACGGCTTCGGGCCCTCGGGCTCTACCAACCAGCCCTGGACGCGCTCGCCATTCGGGTTTGCGTACGTCCACGGGACGTACGGGCGGCCCGGCGGCGCCTCCGCCGGCGGGGTGAGGATCGGCTCGTCGCGCCCAATTTCGAACACGACGCCCGGATGCTCGCCGCGCTGGAGGCGGTACCAGACCTTGCCGTCGGGCCGGACGCGGGCGCCGGTCAGGCTACCCGTCTCGATCGGAAGGGGCTCGACGGTGCCCGTCGCGAGGTCGAAGCGATGGAGGTAGTTACGGCCGTCCCGCAGCTCGAACAGGAGAAGCGCGGACGCGTCCGGCCACCAGTCGGCGACCTCCGTGAGGCGGTCCCACGGGAGCGGCAGGTCCACGATCTCGCCCGTCTCAACGTTCCAGATGGCCGGTGCCCGCTCGCCCCGGCGCTCGTGGCCGATGGCGAGGCGCGGGTCGCCCGGGATTGGCGACCAGGCGAACGTGCACATGGCGCGCCCCTCGTCGCGGAGGTCCGCGACCACCGCGCCGGTTCGCGCGTCGAGGATGCGCAGGGATGGGTGGATCTGGTCGCCGTGCTCGGAATGCTCGATGGCCAGCAGCGATTCGTCGGCCGAAAGCGCGCCCTGGTCGGGGCCCGCCATCAGCGCGCCGGAGCCGCCGAGCTCGATGGATTCCTCGCTGCTCGCGAGCTTGCGTGGCACGCCGTCCGATTCCGCGGCAAAGAGCAAGAAGCCGTCGCGGTCGCTCAGCGCGGTCACCGTTCGCCGCCGCCCGATCGCAAGACCGCCGTCCCACCCCTCCTGGAGGCCGTCGACCAGCGGCTCGGCGGCGCCGCCCGTGAAGGGAGCGGCGACCCACATCCCCGACTCGTCGCCGGTGATGTCGCGATGCCAGACGACCCACTCGCCGTCCGGCGTGACCTCGCCGGCGATCAGCCCGACTGGCTCGTTCGTGACCTGCCGCCGCTCACCGGTCTGCCGGTCCCATGAGTGGAGCTGATAGACGCCGCTCTCCGAGGAGGTGTAGACGAGGCGGTCCGGCGCATGGATCGACCACGTCGGGAAGCCCACGATCGGGGCGCGGAAGCGGGCCTGCCACAGCGGCTCGGGATCGGGCACGCCCGGCAGCATAGCGGGCCATCGCCCGACGGGCTGTCGGCAGCTGATCTGTCACAGTCGGCCACGCCCAAGTCCCTTGCCGGTGTGTCAGATGTGGTCGCCCGCGAGGCGCCGAGGCTGCGCGCAGGTCGCCCGTCTTCGATACCGTTCCCGCCATGGCAGGAGTCGGCGGCATCGGGGGCAGGGCGCTCGCGGCGCGGCTCGGGCGGGTCGGCGTGTGGAGCTTCGCGCTCCAGCGTCTGGCCGCGGCGGACGAGGGCGCGGCGATGCGGGAGTTCGAGCGCCTCGGCTACCGAAGCGTCTGGATCCCCGAGAGCCTCGGCAGCAAGGAGGTCTTCGCCCACTCGGCGATCCTTCTCGGCGCCTCGGAGCGGGCGATCGTCGCGCCCGGCATCGCCAGCATCTACGCCCGCGACCCGATGGCCATGGCCAACGGCGCGCGCGCCCTCGGCGAGGCGTACCCGGGACGCTTCGTGCTCGGCATCGGCGTGAGCCACGCACCGTCGGTGGCGATGCGCGGCGGGAGCTACGGCAAGCCGGTCGAGACGATGAGCGCGTACCTCGACGGCATGGCTGCGGCCACGTACGCCGGCGCGGACGCTGGTGAGCCCGTGCCGCTCGTGCTGGCGGCGCTCGGCCCACGGATGCTGGAACTGGCCGCGACCCGCACGGACGGGGCGCATCCCTACTTCGTGCCGGTGGAGCACACGCCGCAGGCCCGCGCCGCCGTCGGGCCCGAGGCATGCCTCGCCGTCGAGCAGACGGCCGTCCTGTCGACCAACGCCGACGAAGCGCGACGGATCGGGCGGGCGTTCGCCAAGCACTACCTCGCCCTCCAGAACTACGCCAACAACCTCCGTCGGCTCGGCTGGTCCGACGAGGACATAGCCAACGAGGGCAGCGACCGGCTCATCGACGCGGTTATCGCCTGGGGCGACGTCGACGCGATCGTCGCCCGGGTCAAGGCACACCTCGACGGCGGCGCGGACCACGTCTGCGTCCAGCTGCGCACCGAATCATCGGCCGACCCCGCCCTTGCCGGCTACGCGGAGCTCGCTTCGGCGCTGCTGGAGCTCTGACCCGGACATCGCTTGACTTGAGCGGCGTGAGCGGTATCCTGACCGACACCGCTAACGAGGCGAAGCGATGGCCAAGCTCTACCACACCCCCCGCGAGGTCGCGGACATCCTCGACATCAGCGACGACGCCGTGCTCGACCTCATCAACCGCGGCGACATGCCCGGCCTTCGCATCTCGCCCCGGATCACCCGCATTCCCATCGCGGCGTTTGATCTCTGGCGGGAGGGCTATCGTCCTCGCCGGCGACGCGTGACGATCGGCGCGGCACGTCGTCGGGTCGACGTCGGCGCGGACGAGCGCCTCCCTCGCTCGCGTCAGCTCGCGGCTCGTTGATCGCGAGCGCTGATGCGCTGCTGACGTATCTCGCGGACCTGGTCGAGCAGATCGAGCGGCTCGCGGTCACGATCCTGCCGCCTGACGATGCCGACGACGTCCAGCTCGGCCGGGAAGCCGACGGCGCGCTCGTGATCGATCTTGAGTGCCGGCTGCCGATCGATCGGCGGTCGGCCGCTGTCGAGCTCGAGGTCTTCGAACGCTGGCGCTCAACGGGAACCGATCAGTACGAGCGGACGGACTACAAGTACGAGCTCCGCCATCACGAAAGGGGCTACCGGCGGTCGTTCCATCGGCACGACGCAGTCAGGTTCCTGCGGGCGTTCGACGTCGCGACCCATGAGCACTGCGAGGCGACGCTCGGGTACTCCACCTGCGACCACTACTTCGGCAACCCGGTGGCCGATGCCAGCGATGGCTTCCGTCGGCTCTACGAGCTGTGGCTGTCCGACGAGAAGCCAGACTGCTCCGGGTTGTCCTGCCTGGACTGAATCGATTTGCTGGAGGCCGTTGTCCTCGAGGCCGACCGCGCGCTCGACGATCTCGGGATCGTCAGGGACGTCGGTCACGGCGCGTATCATGCCCGACGTGACCACGGGATCGAAGGAATCGAAGGCGCTCCGACCCTGGTCGGGGGATCGAGCACCGGCGGATTGGGGCCTGGGCGACGGGCAGGCGGTGCCCTGGGAGTACGCCCCGGCGCCGGAATCCCGCGACGTCGTCACGATCAAGCCGCGCTACGGCCTGTTCATCGACGGGCGCGAGGTCGCGGCCTCGGACGGCGGCGTGTTCAAGAGCGTCAATCCGGCTACTGAAGAAGTCATCGCCGAGATCTCCAGGGCGACCCCCGGCGACGTAGACAAGGCGGTCCGCGCCGCGCGCCGCGCACAGAAGACGCGCTGGGGAAACCTGCCGGGCCGGGAGAGGGCGAAGTACCTGTTCCGGATCGCGCGGATCCTGCAGGAACGGAGCCGCGAGTTCGCCGTGCTCGAGACCATGGACTCGGGCAAGCCGATCAAGGAATCGCGCGACGTCGACGTTCCGCTCGCGGCGAATCACTTCTGGTACTACGCGGGCTGGGCGGACAAGCTGGAGTACGTCTTCCCAGGTCGGGTCGCGAAGCCGCTCGGCGTCGCGGCGCAGATCATCCCGTGGAACTTCCCGCTGCTGATGCTGGCCTGGAAGATCGCGCCGGCCCTGGCGGCGGGGAACACGGTCGTGCTCAAGCCCGCCTCCACCACGCCGCTCAGCGCCCTCCTCTTCGCCGAGGTGTGCATGCAGGCGGACCTCCCGGCCGGCGTCGTCAACATCGTCCCCGGCCCGGCGGACATCGGCATGCACCTCGTCAGCCATCCCGACGTCGACAAGGTTGCGTTCACCGGCTCGACCGGCGTCGGCAAGCTCATCCATAAGGCGACCGCGGGCACCCACAAGGCGCTGACCCTCGAGCTGGGCGGCAAGGCCGCCAACATCGTTTTCGAGGACGCGGCGCTGGACCAGGCGGTCGAGGGGATCGTCAACGGCATCTACTTCAACCAGGGCGAGGTGTGCTGCGCGGGCTCGCGCCTCCTCGTCCAGGAGTCGATCCAGGGGCCGTTGATCGAGAAGCTCAAGGACCGCCTGTCGACCATCCGCGTCGGCGACCCGCTCGACAAGAACACCGACGTCGGCGCGATCAACTCGAAGGCCCAGCTGGAGAAGATCACGGAGCTGGTGGCCGCCGGTGTGGCCGAAGGTGCGGAGCTGTACCAGCCCGCGTGCGACCTGCCCGATCGCGGCTACTTCTTCCGCCCGACGCTGTTCACGAACGTCGCCCAGAGCCATCGGATCGCGAAGGAGGAGATCTTCGGGCCGGTGCTTTCCGTGCTGACGTTTCGCACCCCGGACGAGGCGGTTGAAAAGGCGAACAACACGCCGTACGGGTTGTCGGCCGGCATCTGGACCGAGAAGGGCAGCCGGATCCTGTGGATGGTCCGCAAGATGAAGGCCGGCGTCGTGTGGGCGAACACGTTCAACCGCTTCGACCCGACGTCGCCCTTCGGCGGTTACAAGGAGTCGGGCTTCGGGCGCGAGGGCGGCATGCACGGACTGCACGCCTACGTGCGCCTCGAGGACCGCTAGGTGGCCGTCCCGAAACGCCCGGGCGCGTCGAAAGCGCGAGCCGGCAGGGCCAGCGCCTCCAAGGCTGTCGCGCGCGCCGTCCGGTCGCGCGTTCCGGCGACCTCGGCGTCGCGGATCGACGTCCGCAAGACCTACAAGCTGTACATCGGTGGCGCGTTCCCACGGAGCGAGTCCGGCCGCTCGTACGTGGTCGCTGCCGCCGACGGGACGCCCCTCACCAACGCCGTCCGCGGCTCACGCAAGGACCTGCGCGACGCCGTAAGGGCCGCACGCGGTGCGTTCCAGCCGTGGGCGGACAGGACCGCGATGAACCGCGGCCAGGTCCTGTACCGCGTGGCGGAGCTCATGGAGGGCCGACGCCACCAGTTCGAGGCGGAGGTCGCCGAGGCCGAGGGCGTGCGCGCCGACAAGGCCCGCGAGATCGTCGCTCGGTCCATCGACCGCTGGGTCTGGTACGCCGGCTGGGCCGACAAGATCGCCCAGGTCCTGGGCTCATCGAACCCCGTCGCCGCCGACTACTTCAACTTCACGATTCCCGAGCCGACCGGCGTCGTCGGCATCGTCGCGCCGGAGACGTCATCTCTGCTGGGTCTCGTGTCGCGGCTCGTGCCGCCGCTCGTGGCCGGCAACAGCGTGGTGGTGCTCGCGTCGGAGTCGCGCCCGCTGCCCGCGATCAGCCTGACCGAGGTGCTCGCCACCTCGGACGTGCCCGGCGGCGTGATCAACGTGATCACCGGCCGCAAGCGCGAGCTCGTGCCGGTCCTCGCGGCCCACGAGGACGTCGATTCCCTCGACGTCTGGGGCGTCCCGGAGGACCTGCGCGTCGACGTCGAGCTGTCCGCGGCCGACAGCATCAAGCGCGTGGCGCGCCGGCCAGAGGGCGTCACCGATGCACGCTTCGACTGGCTGGACGACCGCGCCAGCGAGCGTCCCGAATGGATCGCCGCCTACCTCGAGATGAAGACCGTCTGGCACCCGATCGGCGTGTGAGCGGCTCCGGGCGCACGCCCGAGCGCCGCCAGGGCATGGGCGCGCGCCTCGCGGATGGCTTCCGTGGCAACGTGGTGGCGCTCGTGATCGGCGGTCTCATCCTCGTCGGGCTCCTGCTCCTCCCGAATCTCACGCCACCGCCCGAGACCCCGCCGCCGGTGGATCTCGCCCACGGCAGGATCGTCGCCTTCCTGCCGGACCTGGACGACCCGACCCTGCCCGATGTCGTCGTCGAAGTTCTCCAGGGCCCCCTCGCGGGCCAGATCTTCGAGGGCTACCTGCAAGGCCCGGCAGGGCAGCAGGTGCTCCCGGATTACTTCGTCGGCGACGAGGTGGTCGTCAGCCTGTCCGAAGGCCCAGAGGCGACGTACGTCGCCGTCTCCGACCGCTATCGCGTCCCCCTCTTCGCGCTGGTGATCGGGCTGTTCGCGGTAGGGGTGACGCTGGTCGGTGGCTGGCGAGGCGTCAGGTCGCTCCTGGCGCTCGCGCTCACGCTGGCCGTCGTGGGCAAGATCGTCGTGCCCCTGCTGCTCGCGGGCTGGGAGCCCGTCCTTCTCGCGGTCGCCGCGGGCACCGCGGTGACGCTTGTGACGATCCTCCTGACCGAGGGGGTGCGGCTCACGTCGCTGGCGGCGGTCGCCGGGACGTTTGCCGCCCTCCTGCTGACGGCCGGACTTGCAGCCGCGGTGAACGGCCTCGCCGGCTTCACCGAGTACCAAGGCCAGGAAGCCGCGGTCTTCCTGCAGTCGATGGGCCGGGCCGACCTGGACATCAGCGGCCTCCTGCTGGCAGCCGTGATCTTCGGCGCGCTCGGCGTGCTCGACGACGTGACCGTGACCCAGGCGGCGGCGGTCAACGAGCTGGCAGCCGCGGAGCCGGGGGCGACGCGGATGACGCTGTTCATGCGCGCCATGAACGTCGGTCGGTCGCATATCGCGGCGACGGTCAACACCCTCGTGCTCGCCTATCTGGGCGCATCGCTGCCGCTGCTGGTCCTGTTCGCGCTGGGCGGCGCAGACCCGCTCCTGGTCGCCAGCGGCGAGATCGTGGCCGTAGAGGTGATCCGAGCCGTCGTGGGCAGCATCGGCATCGTCGCGGCGGTGCCCTTCACCACGGCGATCGCGGTCATGGCAGTGGGCTCAGCTCCGTGGCGGGCGGCGTCGGCGGAGCTGAAGCGGGCACGAATGCGCGGCGGCCCCACCGGGCGTTGACGAGCGGCGTATTATCAAACCGACGGTCGGTCTGTTAATGGCCGGCAACGAGGGCGCGAGAGGGACGTACGAGGTTGGCCCGCACCCGGGATCCAGAGAGCCATTCCGTGCGCCGCGACGCCTACGTCGATGCCGCGCAGCGAATCATGGCCCTCAAGGGCTACGAGGCCCTGAGCATCCAGGAGGTCATCGACGCGGTCGACGCGTCGAAGGGCGCGTTCTACCACTACTTCGGCGCCAAGTCGGACCTTCTTGAGGCGGTCGTTGAGCGGATGGCCGAAGGCGTGGCGCGCGGCTGGGCGCCGGTCATGGAGCGGCCCGGATTGTCAGCGATCGAGCGCCTCGAGGGTGTGTTCGCGACGACGGCCCAGTACAAGAATGCGCGGCGAGACCTGTCCCTTGCGCTCCTCGAGGCGTGGCTGTCAGATTCCAACGCGATCCTCCGAGAGCGGCTCCGACTGATGGTCGGACGCCGGTTCACGCCGGTGCTCGAACGTATCCTGCGCCAGGGCGCCGAGAGCGGGGAGCTGATCGTCTCGGACCCCGAGGGGACCGCGCGAGTCATCGTGGCGCTGATCCTCGAGTCGCAGGAGGAGGCCGCCCGCCTGTTCGTGGCGCGCCAGTCCAACGCCGTCTCGTTCGAGGACGTCGAGCGCCACTTCGCGGCCTTCGCGGAGGCGTTCAACCGGATCCTGGGCCTGGAGCCCGGGCGCCTGTCGCTGACCGACCCGCCGACCATGCGACTCTGGTTCGGCTGAGCGCTCGGCTCGAGCGCTCCTCATCCCGTCAATTCACCCGAAAGGATCACGATGGTCGCAGTCATCCAGGCACAGAAGCTCACCAAGTCGTACGGGCCTTTCCGAGGCATCGTCGACGTCGACCTCGAGGTCACCGAGGGCGAGATCTTTGGCTTCCTGGGCCCCAACGGGGCCGGCAAGACGACGACGATCCGCATCCTGCTGGACCTGATCCGCCCGACCTCCGGGTCCGCGACCGTCTTCGGCATCGACGCCGCTGCCGATCCGGTCGCCATCCACCGGCGCCTGGGCTAC